>NZ_JALJRC010000036.1:0-41956 GCF_024519925.1 Cytobacillus sp. Bac17
TGTCGATGCAGGCGATGCTTACTTTCGCTGCCATGAATTTGAAGAAAATGGCCAACTGGACTTGGCAAGGTCCAGAAATGGCCTAAATGATAACCTCGGAGAGGTCTGCAATTCTCTGTAATTACTTGAAGTCCTACAAAAAATCAAAAAAAGAGTTCGGAATGAGACTATTCCGAACTCTATTTGTCTACAAACTGAAGGGAGCTGAACAGCTCCCTGATATTGAACTTATATATTTAGTGAAAGATTTAATTATAATTATTACTAATAATTCCTTAGCTGACCTTGATCTTCAATATAATCTAAATTTGTAATTGAAATAGAACCTTTTTTTGAATGAGCTTCTAAAGATAAAAGGGAATTTGAATATATTTTTAACATTCTTCTCAGTTCAGTTGGAATAGAGAACTTCCCGTTCCTATAAATTACTTTATTTAAATGAACATCTTCGTGATGTTTACTAATCAATAAGCGCCCTGCCTCCATATATATATATACATATTCTCCATCATTTACACACAATTTTTTCTTTAGTGCTAATGGAACTGAGATTTGGCCATTTTTTGATAACTTTTTAATATACAAGGAATCTTCATCCTTTCTATTCTATAAATTTCCGCTGGTATTCCATTTATATCCTGTCCCCCAAACTGTAACTAAATGATGATCAACGGGATAATCAGACTGCCTTAACTTCTCTCGGATATTTCTTATATGCGAGTCAATCGTCCTGTTATCTGTCTGGTCATTATTCTCCCAGATACTTTTTAGCAGTGCTTCACGGGAAAACACATAGTTGGGTTTTTTTAGCATTGTTCCTAAAAGGGCAAATTCCTTCGGGGTTAACGGGATTGAATTACCGTTATAAGTAAGATCAAATCCGCTTTCGTCGTACATTAACCCATGGGAGGAAAGGCCAGTCTTCTTGGGAGTTGTAGTTCTTCTTATTAAAGCCTCCACTCTTGCTAACAGTTCTTCCTCATTAAAAGGTTTGATAATATAATCATCCGCTCCTAGCTTAAATCCATTAAGTATATCTTGTTTTTCTTTGTTGGCTGTCAATATTATGATTGGAACATTAGAATTTTTTCGAATCTCTTTGCAGACTGTCCAACCATCTATATCAGATAATGAAATCTCTAAAATCACTAGCGATACATTTTCCAAAGTTAGGCATGTCAATACGTGCTTGATAGAGTGAGAATGCACACATTGATAGTATGGTGAGAGAAGATTTCCTAAATAGTTAACTACTCCTTGATCTTCATCAATAATCATGATCTTAGTCATTACAGTTGCTCCTCATTTGGTAATATCCTTAAAGTTACTTTACAAAAAAATATGAAGAAATTTTGCATTATTATTATCTTCCAAAAAAATTCTTAGGTATTTTCTATACTAGGAAATTGAAATCAGTATGCATTCAATCTATGTGGAAGTAATTGCTTAATTAAAGTCATAGATAACAAAGGAGCAAAACAAGATAAGGAGGAAACTTTTGAAGAGAACTAATGGGTATAAAATAAAACATGGCTTGACGGTATGTATATACTGAGAAAACAGTTAAAAATTATAGACTCAATCGATTGGTAAAGTCCCAGCTTTGTTCTTTTTCTAATAAATTCTTGTAACCTTATCATTAAATTAGACAGGTTAATCGATTATTTTGTATAATAAAGTTTTTTTCAATTTTAAATTTCATCTAGCAGGATTCTCACTTAAGCAATAATTAACTTACGGATTACCTTGTGTCTTTTCTGCACATTAAGTGCATATTTTTGTTGTAAACTTAATGTGATCGTTTGAAGAAGAGTATAGAAAATGAAAAACTTGAGAGGCACGTGGTTTCTATAGAATATTTAGGAGAAATGACTCTGATTGTCCTAGCCAAGTGTCATATTTAGTTTGTTCTCTTCCTGAAATGATCCTATAATTGGAAGCAGGAGTGAGATCTATGAAAAAGTCATTATTATTAGCAGTACTAGGATTAACCTTTAGCCTTGCCGCATGTGGCCAGGCTGAAGAAAAAAATAACAAGGATATCAAACAATCAGAAGCCCAAACTGATGAACAGGGAAGCGGGGAAGCGGCAATATCCAATAGTTTTTTTGAAGTCTTTGATGGGAAAATTGATCACATCCACGGGGTGGGCTATTCTGGAAATCAAGGCAAGCCCTTTTATGCAGCTCATGATGGATTAAAGGTTTACGATGGAGGGAAATGGTATAAAACTAAGGAAGAAAACAATGACTATATGGGCTTTAATGCAACAAAAGACGGCTTTTATACGAGTGGGCACCCTGGACAGGATTCAAACCTTCCAAATCCATTAGGAATACAAAAGAGTACGGATGATGGAAAAACACTTCAGGAGCTAGCTGTTGAAGGTGAAACAGACTTCCATCTAATGGGAGTAGGGTATGAAAATCAGGTGATTTTCCTAATGAACCCACAGAAAAATTCCATCATGGAAACAGGAAAGTTTTATCTCAGCGAAGATAACGCAAAGACATGGAAGGAAGTATCCGCAAATGGCCTTGATGATACATTGCTCAGTATCGCTGTACATCCCCAAAAAGCTGATTATTTGGCTGCATCCGGTCAGCAAGGTATATACCTGTCAAAGGATAAAGGTAAAACCTTTGAACGAATCTCGAAAAGCGGACAAGGCACATCTGTCTTTTTTACAAATGACAGCTTAATCTACGGGACTTACGATGGTACATCTAAGCTGACAAAGGTTTCTCTGTCTGATGAAACAGAAGAGGAAATAGCATTGCCTAAAATGAATGAAGATGCAGTTATGTATTTAGCTCAAAACCCGAATAATGATCAGGAAATGACGTTTGTTTCATTTAATGGAGACATATATTATACAACTGATGGCGCTAATAACTGGAATGCCATTGTAGAAGCAGGCAAAATTAAATAAATTAATTTTAAAGATCGAAGGGTGCTTCGATCTTTTTTGCTTTTTAAACAGCTATTATTCACCTCGAACTGTCCTTATATCACTGCTTCTTCATGCTCTTCAATTTGCTTTAGAACATAATGAAGTCTCTTAGCCCCATCAGCTATGAATCTCTATTAAGATCTTCTTAAACTCTTCCTCCCCGTTTCTATTTTTTCTTATGCATTTGTAATTTATCTGCATAGTTTTAGATGATGTTTTTTTGTGTAGCCTAAATTATTTTAATGCTATCCAAAAATTTTATTGCTAAATATGCATTTTTTGTGGAGTTTATTAAAAAAATGTAGTGGTAAAACTGTATTGAAGATTAGATAATATAACTATTTTGAGGTGAAATGATGAATCAGGAAACGAATCATGGTACACATGGACATGAATCTCATATCCATGGGGTACCATCTAATATCGTAGAAGAAATACAAACTGAATGGAATGTCAGTCCTGCTACTATTAAACCTAAACAAGAATCCGAAATTTTTTTATCAGTCAAAAAGAACGGAAAGAATATTATTTCCTTCTCAGCTGTACATGAAAAACAGATGCACATACTTATAATAAGTCACGATCTAAGTATTTTTCAGCATCTACATCCCAATTATGATGGGGAAGGTAAGTTTAATGTGAAGACCACCTTTCCAAAAGCAGGGAAATATAAAATATTTGCTGATTTTCTTCCAGAAGGTTCTGCTCAGCAACTTGCCAAGTATGATCTAATAGTAGAAGGCGAGGAGCAGGATGATGCAGTTAATTTTGATAAAGAGTTAAAAAAGCAAGTAGATGATTTAATGTTTGAGTTGAAATTTGATAATTTGGCCGTAAAACAGCATGTACTGATGACATTTACTGTTACGGACAGCAAAGGCAACAAAATTACGGATTTGGAACCTTATCTTGGATCAGCAGGACATGTAGTTATTGTAAGTGAAAAAATGGACGAGTTTCTCCACGTCCACCCAAAAGATGAGGCAGCTAAAGGGCCGGATGTTGAATATATGACTACATTCCCTATTTCAGGCAAATATAAAATTTGGGGACAGTTTAAATATATTGGCAAGCTTTATACGGTTCCATTTGTAATAAATGTTCCGGGTAAGTAAATAATATAAATAGCCTAAGTTATAAATAGGGCACACTTATTGAGTGTGCCCTATTTATTTAAAGGTAACTCTATATTATTTACGGCCTTCTCAGAATAGGAGGGAAGATTATTGAAAGAACAAATTGTAGATGCAAAACTGAAAAATATTCAGTCAAATAAAGATAGATTAAAAATTATTACTACCCTGGCCATTCCCGCTGTAATCGAAAATTTCTTTCAAACCATCCTTGGGTTTGTTGACACCTACTTTGTCTCAAAATTAGGCTTGGTGGAAGTGTCCGCTGTAGGAGTTACCAATGCAGTGCTCGCTATTTATTTTGCTCTTTTCATGGCAATTGGGGTGGCAGCGAACGTTAGGATTGCCAATTTTCTTGGAGCAAACTTGCCGGAAAAGGCAAGGCATATTTCCCAGCAATCTCTAGTTCTAGCCATCCTGTTTGGCTTGTTAACGGGAGTTATTACCCTTTTTTTTGCTGAGCCATTGCTGAAGCTTATGGGAATAGAGTCTAATGTATTAGATGCTGGTTCACTTTATTTTCGAATAGTAGGCATTCCATCTATATTCATGTCCTTAATGTTTGTATTGAGTGCCATACTTAGAGGGGCAGGAGATACAAAAACGCCAATGAAAATCAGCATCATAGTTAATATTGTGAATGCGGTATTAGATTACGTCTTGATATTCGGCATTTTATTTATTCCAGAAATGGGAATTGTGGGAGCTGCCCTTTCTACTGTATTTGCCCGTGTTATTGGAAGCATAGCGCTAATTTATTACTTAAACCGGTCCAAGGTTCTCGCTTTTCGCATGGACTATTGGAAACTAGATAAAGTGCATTTAATGGAGTTGACGACACTTGGGGCTCCAGCAGCGGGTGAACGGTTAGTTATGCGTGCTGGCCAGATCGTCTATTTCGGCTTTGTTGTTGCACTCGGAACAAATGCCTTTGCAGCCCACCAAATTGCAGGAAATATTGAAGTCTTTTCTTATATGATTGGTTATGGGTTCGCAACGGCAGCTACGATACTGGTTGGACAGCAAGTCGGGGCAGGTAACCTTGATGAAGCGAGGAGATATGCCAAACTTACAACCATCTTAACTTTAGCATCAATGTCTGTTCTGGGGGCTATGCTATTCTTCCTTGGTGAATGGGCGGGAAGGTTCTTTACAGAAGATCAGGAGGTAGTCAGAAACATAGGAACAGCTTTAAAGATATCGGGCGTTTTTCAACCCTTTTTAGCTGTGCTTATGGTATTAACAGGGGCATTCCAAGGTGCAAATAATACAAAATTCCCAATGTCCCTCACCGCCATTGGAATGTGGGCGGTGCGTACACTCCTTGTCTTTTTATTAGGCATAAAGCTAGGCTGGGGTTTAGCAGGTGTCTGGATTGCCATCGGAATTGATATTGCGTTTAGGGCAGTTGTACTCGTTATTCAGTTCCAAAGAGGAAAGTGGATGGCTCTCGAAAAAGCACCGGAGGCAGAATCTGAATGCCATCCGCAGACAACAAAGGAAACGATGTCGTCTTGTGTAAACAACTATTAAATTATTGCTGTGTACCAAAGTTAAGAATCAGTTTGCTTTTTTACTGAAAAAGGACCAAAAAAGGTCCTTTTTCATTTCTATAATAATTAGGGGGGATCTTTATTATATATTAAAGGTTTGCATGAATTATGGATTAAACATAAAAATTAATAAAAAGCAGCAATTCTTTTTCAACAAACGAGTAAAATGATTATTGCCTCAATTCTCCTGCATTTACATAGCAGGATATCCGGAATTTATAAAAGTCATTACAGCAAACCAGCCAAAAACAAGGAAGCTGCCTAATCCAAATAGCACACCTAGGAAATTTTTGTTTTTCAATGCACTAATTGTCCCAAAACCAGCAAGCAAAGCGACTAGTCCAAATATTATTACAATGCCCATCGAAAACACTCCTTTCTTATGATTTATTAACCTCTCAAAAAAAAGCGACCTTTATTAAGGCCGCTTCTCTATGTCTAGCGGTAGTATTATTACTACTCTGGTTTATTGTTAGCATTTGGATCAGGGGTAAAACTTGGCTTAAATCCGTCGTACTTAACCATATTTACCATTCCAGCTGTGGCATGGTGAAGATCATGACAGTGAAACAGCCAATTTCCGGGGTTATCAGCTTTAAACGCAACAACATATACATCACCCGGTTTTAAGTTAATGGTATCCTTTATTATCGGAGAGCCTTCTACAGGTTTTCCATTCTTGCTAAGGACCTGGAAGAAGTGACCATGGAGGTGCATAGGGTGATCATCCATCATAGAATTATTAGTCAATGTCACCTTAACGAGATCACCTTCCTTAACATTTATATTATCTGTTTCAGGAAATGTTTCGCCGTTAATCGTATAGGCCATATCACTGCCATTCATGGCAGTATTCAGATCCATTTTATATTCAACATCAAATTTCTGATCCAGTGAAAATTCCCCTTGTTTAGAAGGGCCATAATTAACAAACGTGAACTCTGGAAGTTCTTCGGACTGATTAGATTTATCTGTTGAATTAGAAGAGTTTTCATATTGAATTTTTGTCTTCATTCCACTTGTGCCTTCCATGTCACCATGGCACTCTATGAACCATTCGCCAGGGTTGTCCGCAGTAAACTCAATGTCATATCGCTCCCCTGGTGCTATTGAGATAACTTGATCTTTGATTTCTTTTGGTTGCTTTAGTTCTTGCCCGTCGATGGCTGCCACTTTAAAATCATGGCCATGCAGATGGATCTTATGAGACATATACCCTACATTGACAAGGCGAATTCTGACTTTTTCTCCTTCTTTTACTTTTAAAGGCTCAATGCTGTCGCCGCTTTTTCCATTTATTGAAAAGATATCGTAGGCGCTCATGTCATGGCCCATTTCGCCCATTCCATTCATGCTGTCATTGCTATCTGACTCCATACTGCCGTGATCCATGCCGCTCATACTTGAATCCTCTGAATCAGCCTCTTTATCGCTGTCTTCTTCTGAACCCATGTTACTGTGATCCATACCTTCCATGCTTGATTCACCCTCTTCAGGCTTGCTCATCCACTCATCAAGCATTAGGGTATAGTCGCGATCATATGTCTTCTCTTTTGGTTCTACAATAAAAGAACCGTAAAGACCTTTATCCATTTGCTCAACAGCATTCTGGTGGGTATGGTACATATATGTTCCAGGATCCTCCGGGGTGAATTCATATGTGAAGGATTTACCTGGCTGTACCGCATTTTGTGTTACACCTGGTATACCGTCCATTTCATTTGGAACCCTAATTCCATGCCAGTGTATGGACACAGGTTCATCAAGTTCATTTTTAAGCTTTATTTTTACTTTTTCTCCTTGTTTTACTCGAATTTGGGAACCGGGAACAGACCCATTGAATGTCAGTGCATCCACACTTACACTCTCATTCAGTTGATGTTTGCCTTTTTTTGCAACAATGTTTATTTCATTTCCTGTCAGTGTTTCTGTGGCATTTGTAGTTTGTAACCCCTCGATCTTTTCTTTTTCATCTGTATTATTTTCTTCTTCCATGTCCATGTTCCCATGGTCCATTCCACTCATGCCGCTATTAGAACAGGCAGCAAGAAATAAGATAGAAAAAAGTAATATAGCAAGCAGTTTAAGTTTCATGACTGAATACCTCCTGTTATTATTTAAACAAATCATAATATAAATAAGTGCAGAAACTATGGATAAAAAATTCTTTATATGAAATTTTTATTTAATGCAATCGACAGTTGGCATTTAGTTAACAAATAATTCATATTTCTTTGCAGGCTCTTTCTGAGGATCATAGAAATTTCTGCAAAAAATAGTGTTAACTTAAATCCTAAATAGGGGAGGGTGCGAGAATGATTAAATGGATCAGACGAACATTTATTTCAAAAAAGTTAAAAAGAACAGCTGGTGTATGTGCCATTTCAGTTCTTCCTCTTAGGTTGACAGTGTATCGACAGGGAAAGGGTGGATATGAATACGATGGCCAGCTTAGGGCCAATCAGTGAACTGGAAATGAATGTATTGCAGGAAATGCAGAAGAATCCATTATGAAAGAAGGAATTACACTTTACTGCCCCTGTCACGGAGGAAAGTATGATGAATTTGGTATTAATGTCAGGACCACTGGATGTTTTCAAAACGTAGATCCAAGACAGTAATGTGTATATAGCCATTCCTAGCCCAATAAAAGGGAAAAATCAAAAGGATGAACGGAGTGATGTCATATGTCGTGCTGTTCAAATAAGAAGTGGAAAATTAGAAAAAATAGAATACCAACCGGTATATTTTTAATAATTTGGTCTTTGATTGTGGGATTGATAGGATTAATTCGTTTATTTTTCAGATAAAAAAACTAATATTGCCTAATGAACAGACAACAATTTAGTCTGTTCATTTTTTTGCGTTGAAAATTCTTATCGTACATTTCAAATATGAATATTTTATGGAGTTCAAGAGATTGTTAGACTTTTTGAAAATAAACTTGCCATAGTGAAAAAAATCACTTTTGTATTCTTTTTTAGTTATTATGCTTTCCTTAAATTCGATAAGGAGGAACAAATCATGAGTAATGTAAAAAAGAGTGTATTTATTTTTCTTTTGCTTTTAGGAGTGATACTGGCAGGATGCAGTTCAGCAAGTAATGCTGGGGAAGATAAAAAGAGTGAAAAAGAACCTGTATCTCAAGTAGAAACCAAGGAACGGGAAGATGATGAGAATAAAGAAGAGGCCGATGAGAAGACAGCTGTCCAATATTATTTCACCGCAAACGAGGGAGGAAGTATCTCTAAAATTGAAGCAGTTAATAATTCAATTATATCGACAATAGAAGTAGATGGTTCGGTTCATAATGTGCAGGTTTCACCAGATGGAAAAATGATTGGGGCAACGGTGGTTCCTAGTATGGAAGGGCACGGTGGAGAAGATGATGGTCACGGAGAAGAAATGGAAATGGGTGCAAAAGCAGTTTTTTACAGCATAGAAAACGATGAACTAATGCAGGTAGTCGAAGTTGGCAACCACCCTGCCCACATTGTTTTTTCAGAGGATGGGAAATATGCTGCAGTAACAAACAATGAAGACAATAATGTGACTGTCATTGAAATACCGAGTTTTACTGTAATTAATACAGTGGAGACAGGGAAAGGACCACATGGATTTAGAATTTCATCAGATAGCAAGAGAGCTTATATTGCCAATATGGGTGAAGACACAGTAAGTGTTGTTAACCTTGAAACCATGAAGGAAGAAAACCGAATCAAAGTGGGAACATCTCCTGTAACGACAGGTGTTACTTCTGATGGAAAAACGCTTGTCGTTACATTAAATGGAGAAAATGCTCTTGCTGTGGTTGATTTGGATACTGATAAGGTTGATAAAATTCCAGTGGGGTCTGGTCCGGCACAAGTATATATTGATGAGAAAGATCAATTTGCCTATGTTGCAAACCAGGGAACAGAAGAAGCTCCTTCCAGCAGTGTTACAGTTATAGATCTGGCTGCAAAGAAAATAATTACTGAAATCAAAACCGGAAAAGGTTCGCATGGAGTGGTAACAAGTCCGGACAACAAGAGGGTGTATGTGACGAATATGTTTGAAGATACGGTCAGCATCATCGATAAAGAACAGAATAAAGTCATTAAAACAATTGAAGTAGAAGGAGTACCGAATGGAATAAGCATTACAAATTAATTCATTTGTCATCACTATATAAATACAAAAAACCGAGACAATTGTCTATAAATTTTATTAGAATAGCTGAATTATGTGATAGACCCCAGATTCAAAAATAGAAACTGGGGTTTGTCTCATTCTAAAATTATTTATATTTTAGTAGATTGTAGTTTACGGTTGACAGCATAAATTACCTTTGCCCTTTTCAAGAGCAGATTTTAAACTATCAAGTACACCTGACCATGCCATTTGGTGCCAGTTAATAGCTTCAATCCAGTCCTCATTATCTTTAAATCCAGTATGCTTTATAATCACTTTTGTAGAACTTTCATTAATTGATTTGAAACTTACATTAACTGTTGTTAGGTCATTTTCATTGTTCATTAGTGTTTCGAATTGGTCTGGCGCTTTCCATGTGAAATGCAGTTCGCTTTCATTGTTAAGTTTAGTGATTTTGCAGCCCTTCGTATTCATACCCGTACTATTTCCAGGTATGAAATAAAGTTCGTAATTGCCACCTTCCTTAGCATCTACTACCGCTTCAGGTGCAAACCATTCAGAAACTCTTTCAGAGATTGTCCAAGCGTACCATACTAGATTTAATGGTGCATTAATTGTTACCTCCTTAATAATAGCGATATCATTTGTTTCAGTTTTCAAAAGAATCACCCTCCATTGTAAAAATATTACAATACAAATAGTAACATTATTAAGAAAATTTAAAAATGATTAATTGTTAGATCTCTTAAAACCTACCCTGTTTTCCAACACTTCTATCTTTCTTTAATTCACTACCCTAGTAATGCTTTTCAGAAATACTGAGAGGGTGAATACAAAATTCACAGGAATTAACGTCTCCACTTTATTTATAATTGGCCCCTTGAGAAATA
The DNA here is from genome assembly GCF_024519925.1 of Cytobacillus sp. Bac17. Classification (NCBI taxonomy): domain Bacteria; kingdom Bacillati; phylum Bacillota; class Bacilli; order Caryophanales; family Bacillaceae; genus Cytobacillus; species Cytobacillus sp. Bac17. Next base: position 10,664 of record NZ_JALJRC010000036.1, read on the forward strand.
TTGCAGTTCTATTTAGATAAACTGGAAAGTTAATTGAAGAATTCAGGAAGTTGATCCGTATATAATTAAAAAATGAGACAGTGTGAAAAGTAGAGTAAAGTTTAGTGCTAGGCATTATTCAAGCTTTTTTCATTTTTATTTTGGTTTTTTACAAGGTTGGATGTTTTTGCTTTGCCTTCAGAAGAAATAGGATTAAGTTGCCTGAATGTACTAGATACTTTCAGGTTCTATTAATGGAGGTAAAGTCAGAGCAAATTTTGCTACTGAAATATGTTCTAAATGATCCCAGGGAATATTTATTTATGTGGTATATGGAGCACTAAATTTTTTTTTGCTATCTTAATTGATGCTATTTCTGGGATAGATAATAAAGATTTCATCCTTTTCAATAATTATTGTTATCACAAGAGTTGAAGACCCGTTGCTGGATTGGTAGTATTGGTTGATTATTGTTGGTTTTCATTCATCTCCATCTAAACAAAACTAAAAGGAGACCACCTCTAGCCTCACAAATATTTGCTTATTAAAAAACAATCAGGAGCTTTTTATCCCTTTGGATGACTCATCAATTTTCATGTATTTTAACCAGCTGCTGTTCTGATAGTTGATTCCTAGCCAAATCGCTCTATATACATTATCTAAGCCAATCGCAATCCAAACTCCTGCTATGCCTAAGCCAAAATGTACACCCAATATATAAACACCAGCTGTTCGGATAATCCAGATGCCAATTGCAGTCGAGTACATCGGAAACTTTGTATTTTCTGCTGCTTGATATACGCCAGTTAAAATTAATACCACTGCTAAAGCAGGTTGAATAAAAGCATCAATTTGAAGGGCTAGTTTTATTTGTTGAACAACTTTATAATCATCGGTAAAGAAGTATGCTGCCCATTCTCCTAATATAAACAAGTTGCCACCAAAGATTGTCATAAACACAGTGCCTGAAAGAATTGAGAGGTTTGCATATCTTTTCGCACCATGAATGTCATTTGCACCAAGCCTTTGACTAACCAAAGTGGTGGCTGCGGCGGCAAATCCATAGCCGATCATATACGAAAAAATTTCGATGTTTCCAGCAATTTGATGAGCTGCGAAAGTATTAGTGCCTAAGGCTACGATTATTCCAAAATATAGCACCTGCCCAATTCTCATGACTAATCTCTCTCCAGCTGCTGGCGAACCCAAGGTAATAAGGTTCCATAGTATCTGTTTATTTATTTTCCAGTTTAAAGGGTTGGCTGATATAGTATTGTATTTTAATAGATAAAAAGAGAGTCCGATGACACCTAATATCCTCGAAATAATGGTCGCATAAGCTGCACCTTCCAATCCAAGAGCTGGAATAATGAAAAAGCCAAATATAAGGATGTAGTCAAGAACGATATGAATGAGGTTCATATATATGCTAATTTTCATGGGTGTCTTTGTATCACCATTGCCCCGTAAAATGCTCCCCATTACAAACATTAATGAAATGAAAATGGAAGGTGTTGCTACAATTTGAAAGTAGATAGCAGCTGGCTTTAATACACTGTTCTCGACTTCCATTAAACGGAGTAGAGGTTCAGCCAGGAAAAAGGAAATCAATCCAAATATTACTCCTAAAATAATAGCAAGAATAATGGACTGATCACCGATTTCTTTCGCTTTTTCCTTATCTCCAGCACCTTGAAATTTGGCAATTAAAACATTTGCCGCAACACCAATTGACATAAAGACGGCAAAATATACAGCCAGGATTGCATTCGTAATACCGACAGCAGAAACTTCAATCAACCCTAGTTTAGAAACAAATAAAGTATCAACGAAGCCGAGAATGGTTTGAAAAAAATTCTCGATAACTGCTGGCATGGCTAAGAAGAGGATGGTTTTAAGAATTTGGCTATTCGATTCATCCGACCTTAGGGTTTGAACCATTCTAACCTCTCCTTACCGAATATATTTATCAATGGCTTCATTTAATTTTTCGATAACAGTATCATCTCCCTCTTTAACCGCCTCAACCACACAGCCTTCCAAATGATCTTTTAAAATTACTTTTCCGCAGCTGTTAAGGGCTGAACGGATAGCTGCAATTTGGATCATTAAGTCTCCACAGTCCCGCCCACTGGCAGCCATTTCCTTAACAGAACGTACGTGTCCCTCAATTTTCGCTAATCGATTCACAACATTCTTTCTCTGCTTGTGATGATCATATTTCATCTTATCACCTCAAAACAAGTATAACCCCCCAGGGGGGATAAATAAAGTATATAAATTCTAAATTTTCAATTATCTTAATGTTCTAAGGTGTTTTTCATCAGGATTACTATAAATCTGTACAGAAGATAATAAAGATCGATTTTTAATTAAACTAAGGGGACAGGACCTATATAGAATGGGATTATGTTTTTATGAGGTTTTAAAATTAAATAAATTTATTAAAATTTGAAGCTTTGTTTGTTACAGATTTTTATTAAATAATTTATCATTTGTGCATATTTTCTCGATATTTGCTAGTTAAACTGCTAATTACAATAAAAAGAAGAGGTGATAACCCAATGGAAAAAATTGAGGCAATTGATCGCATAGCCTTTGAACTTGGACCGATTACTGTCTATTGGTATGGACTAATAATTGGAACAGGCTTGTTTTTAGGATGGCTTCTTGCGACAAGAGAATCAAGAAAACTTGGACTTGATAAAGATATTTTTGCGGATTTATTACTTTGGGCGATTCCAATATCCATTCTGAGTGCGAGATTATATTATGTTGTATTCAAGTGGGAATATTATATTGATAATCCCAGCAAGACTTTTGCAATATGGGAAGGCGGCATTGCTATCCATGGAGCATTAATAGGTGCAGTAATAACAGCAATCGTTTTTGCCAAAAAAAGAGGTGTTTCGTTTTGGAAACTTGCTGATATTGCTGCACCGAGCCTAATTCTTGGCCAGGCAATTGGTAGATGGGGTAATTTTATGAACCAGGAAGCGCATGGAGGGGAGGTTACCCGTTCTTTCCTTGAAGGACTTTTCTTACCGGACTTTATTATCAATCAAATGTATATTGAAGGTACCTATTATCATCCTACATTTTTATATGAGTCTCTATGGAATATTGCAGGCTTTGTCATTTTGATTGTTATTAGGAAACTTCCTTTAAGACGTGGAGAAGTCTTTCTTTCATACATTATTTGGTATTCTATTGGCAGATTTTTTATAGAAGGGCTTAGAACGGATAGCCTCATGCTAACAGAATCTTTAAGAATAGCCCAAGTTATGTCCCTCAGCCTAATTATAGGTGCAGCAGTTATGATTGTTTTTAGACGAAAGTTTGGGAAAACAAATAATAGCTATGCGGGGGGTTAATTAATCAGCAAAGCACTAACAAGAAGCCATTGTTGGTGAAGATTTGATTCTGTTATTGCTTACAACACTACCAATTATGCAGTTTTTGTGGAGTTTATGTATAAGGTGTATGGGTAGAATTGAGGTATGTAAAAAAATTACCTTTTAGATTTAACAGTACTCCTTATTACTAGCCTTATCAGAGTTAAAATCCGAGGATACACATAATGGAACTCGAGGTTATAACACAAAAAATATAAAAAAGAAGAAAATTGATAAATGATATTGCTTAAGAGTTATCCTGTAAATATTTGCTGTCTGAAATCAGACAGCTTCTTTATTTTCGAATTAGCGGAGGCATCAAATGAAGCTAAAAAATCTTATTTCATCTATTGCTGGGACAAATGAAAATGTAGCTGATATTGAAGTAGTTCAAATTCAATTCAAATCAAGAAATGTAAAAAAAGGAGATATCTTTGTTGCGATCAAAGGATTAAGGCATGATGGTCACAATTTTATAAATGAAGCCATCTCCAAAGGAGCGGTCGCTGTTATAGGTGAAGAAAACAATTATTCTCTACCTGTTCCTTACATCAAAGTAGAAGATACAAGGAAAGCTCTTGGGAGACTTGCAAAAACACTATATAGAGATCCTTCATTGATTCATAACATGATTGGGATTACAGGAACAAATGGAAAAACCACAACAGCTTACATGGTAAAACACATTTTCGAAACTGCAAAGGAGTCCTGTTCACTCTTTAGCACTGTCTCAAATTTTGTAAACGGAATCGAGCTTATGTCTACTGCAACAACACCCGATATACTAGAATTAAATAATATGCTGAGGATGAGCTCGGATAAGATTGTAGTGATGGAAGTTTCATCACATGGTCTCCATCAGAAGAGGGTAGAGGGTTTGGAATTTAATTATGGGGTTTTCACCAACCTTACTCATGATCATTTAGACTATCATCAAGATATGGATGATTATTTTAATACAAAAGCAGAACTATTCAAGCTTCTGAAAAAAAATGGCGAAGCAATCATTAACTCATCCTGTCCCTGGGGAATGAAATTAATGAATCAACTTAAAAATAATAGACAAACTGTCTTTTCTTATGGAAATTCGGAAAACGACGACCTTCAGTTATTATGTACGGAAGCTGGAATTTCAAAGATAAAAGTAAAGGAATCAAATGAAATATTTGAGATCAAAATGCCTATGCCAGGTAAACATAACTTACAAAACGCACTTGGTGCGATACTATGTACATTGCGGGCAGGGGTAAAAATCCAGAATATCATATATGCCGTAGAAAATTTCCCTGGTGTTCCTGGACGTTTTGAAGAAATTCGACATCGAGGTGCTAATTTTATCTTAGATTACGCGCATACTCCTGATGGTCTAGACAACATTTTACAGACTGTTAAAAGTATGAAACAAAATAAGATTATTCACATTTTTGGGTTTAGAGGGAACAAAGATAAGACTAAGCGACTAGATATGCTCGACATTTCTGCTAAATATTGCGATGAGATTATTTTAACGTTTGATGATTTAAATGGAGTTTCGAAAGATTTAATGGTAACCGATTTGGAAAAATCAGTAAAATATCTTGAAAGTAGGAATGTCCACTTGATTATAGATAGGACAAGGGCTATTGAATATGCGTGGAAAAACTCAGAAAAAGGGGATCACATAGTGATAACCGGCAAAGGGCCTGAACCATATGAGCAAGAGTTTGAAATTCCCACCGATAACGATGCTGGAACAATTAAATATTTATTTTCAAAGTATTACAATAAATCTAAGGCTTAAATAAAGATTACCAAGATAAAATAGCAAGAACACCATTTGATTTCAGAGAAAAACAAATTTTACTGAATGTACGAAAGCCCATGTTTATACAATGGACTTTCGTACTTTTTTATTGTTAACTGCATATTTTCTTGATATTAATGTGTAATAATATTTTTTATCTTTTATCACAGCGACCTATTTCAATTAAAAGGAAATGACCTTGTTAGCAGTGTAAAGAAAAATGAAAAGAGGGATAGTTATCCATGGGGTTACTAATGAGGCATTTAATTATTGGATCGGTAACTATACTTTTAGTATATATTTTCTTAACAAGTAGATCGGAATGGAGTGATATGCACTCTTGGAACCGGGCATTTGCTGATGTATCGCTCATTTTTCTTTTCATAACCATTATGATTGGGCCTTTGAGCCGGCTAAGTAACCTCTTTGTACGCTTTTTATCTTGGAGAAGAGAGCTTGGGATTTGGTGCTCCATTTTGGCTCTACTGCATGTATATGTACTTTTCCAAGGGTGGTTTTACTGGGAACCAATTAGATTAATAATTGGCGTTAATCAAGAAACAGGCCAGCTTACATTTGATCCCGGCTTTACTCTTGCAAACCTGTTAGGTTCTATAGGTCTTTTATATTTGTTTTTACTAGCTTTGATCTCAAATAAAAAAGCAATAGAATTACTGGGCAAAAGGGGATGGGACTACCTGCAGCAAAAAAGCGGAACTCTATATATTTTAGTTGTATTACACACGGCATTCTTTCTCTTCTTTTTTAGATTAGGCAGTTACAATTGGGTGCAAAAGCCTTTTCTAGGACTGTTGACAGTTGCTTTCGTGATTCAGTGGATTGGATTTTTTAAAACGGTATTTAAAAGCAAAAAAAGAAGACAGTAGGGCTGTCGTTTTGAATGCGGAATTTTGAGAAAAATACAACTGAGGAAATAAAGATGAAATTATTTTTAATTTTAAACAGTTTGGCTGCAGCAACTCTTATGTTAATTCTCATATTAGGGAAAGAAGAGCTCACAAAACTATTGAATTTGCTAGTTTCAGAGGCTCCTAAAGAAGTTTACAGCGATCTTGGCGAGGTGCATGATTATACAAATAAAATTGTAAAGATAAAAGATCAAGTTCTTCTTGATGCGCCTGTAATTAAGCAGTTTCCCGAACTTCCAAGAGGATGCGAGGTGACAAGCCTTGCAATGCTGCTGCAATACAGTGGCATTGACACTGATAAAATGACTCTTGCAAAAGAAATTAAAAAGAATGCTGTTCCTCTAAAGAAAGAAGGAGGCCATATTTTTTGGGGACATCCAAATGATGGCTTTATTGGGGATATGTATTCATATGATAATCCCGGATTAGGAGTATACCATAAACCAATAAAGGAATTAGCTGAAAAGTATATGCCTGGACAAATTATTGATTTAACAGGAAGAGAGTTTTCCGAGCTTATGGTTTTTCTTTCATTGGACACTCCAGTCTGGATTATAACAAATACAACTTATAGGGAATTGCCCAAAACAGCATTTGAAAAATGGAAAACACCTGCTGGAGAAATAGATATTACCTATAAAGAACACTCGGTCCTGATAACTGGATATGATGAAAAAAATATATTTTTTAACGACCCTATAACGGGGATGAAAAATAAGTCTATGAACAAAGAAGACTTTCTTAAAGCCTGGAAGCAAATGGGGAGTCAGGCAGTGACCTTCATTCCTAAAAGAGTTTTAAAATGAATATATTAAACTACGAAAAAATTTTTTAATGTTAGGAGTGTTAATATGAATGGTGTTAATCTTGTAAAATCACTATTAAACAAGAGGCTAGGCCTATTTTATTTTGCAGTTTTACTCTTCTGGATAAAAACATATCTAATTTATAAAACCGAATTTAATCTTGGAGTAAATAATGGGATGCAACAGTTTCTACTAGTGCTCAACCCCGTTAGTTCAGCATTATTATTCCTGGGAATTGCTCTATTATTTAAAGGAAGAAAACAGCATTGGATGCTGCTGGCCATCAATTTTGTGCTAACTTTCTTCTTATATGCTAATGTTGCTTATTATCGATTCTTTAACGACTTTATTACAATTCCGGTTCTTTTTCAGACACAAAATTTTGGAAAAGTTGGAGGGAGTGCAGTTGCTCTTTTAGAGCCAACAGATATATTCTATTTCTCTGATACCATTTTGTTGTTTGCCCTTATTCTTTCAAAGAGACTGAAAATGCCTGACAGATTACCGAGAAGATCTTTAGGTAAGTTATATTTAGTGGGGCTATTGATACTTGGAATAAATGTTGGGCTTGCTGAAGCGGATAGGCCACAATTGCTGACTAGAAGTTTTGATAGGAATTACCTTGTAAAGTATCTTGGAGCATTTAACTTTGCCATATATGATATTGTCCAAAACGCTAGGTCTTCTGCCCAAAGAGTTATGGCTGACAGCAGTGATATTACAACAGTTGAAAATTACACATTATCAAAGAATACAGAGAAAAATCCGGATTATTTTGGTGCAGCCAAAGGGATGAATGTCATTTACATTTCGATGGAATCTTTTCAGAACTTTCTTATCGGATATAAGCTTCATGGAGAAGAGGTTACGCCATTCTTAAATTCATTGGCAAAAGATCCGAATACAATCTATTTTCCGAATTTCTTTCATCAAACAGCACAGGGCAAAACGTCTGACGCCGAGTTCCTAATGGAAAACTCTTTGTATCCCCTTCCTCAAGGTTCTGTATTTACGACTAAAGCACAAAATACGTTTCAGGGATTACCGGCTATCTTAAAAGACAAGGGCTACTATTCTGCTGTTTTCCATGGAAACTACAAGTCGTTTTGGAACCGGGAAGAAATGTACAAGTCTTTAGGATACGATATGTTTTATGATGCCACTTATTATAATATGCGAGAGGAAAATGTTATTAACTACGGTCTAGAAGATAAACCGTTTTTTAAAGAAACAATTCCTTATTTACAATCCATTCCTCAGCCGTTTTACACCAAATTAATTACGCTTTCTAATCATTTTCCATATTTGATTGACGAAGAAGATCAGTCGATAGCCCCTGCACAAACTGGTGATGAAACAGTTGATGGTTATTTCCAGACGGCCCGATATTTAGATGAAGCACTAAAGCAGTTTTTTGAAGATCTAAAGATTTCTGGTCTTGATAAAAACACAATGGTTGTAATGTACGGAGATCATTATGGAATTTCTGAAAACCGCAAAAAAGCAATGTCGAATGTTTTAAACAGGGACATAAATAACTTTGAACAAGCTCAACTTCAGAGAGTGCCTCTATTTATATACGCTCCAGGCCTGAAGGGTTTTGTTAATGAAACATATGGGGGAGAAGTTGATGTGCGGCCAACAGTATTAAATTTACTCGGTGTTGACACAACACATCAGGTTGCCTTTGGAACAGACTTATTATCTAAAAATAGAGATGAAATAGTCGCATTTAGAAATGGCGATTACATTACGGATAAAGTGACATCCGTTAAAGGTAAAATTTATGAGAACGATACAGGGCAAATTGTAGAGGATGCGACACCATATCAAAAATACTCAGAGATTGTTAAAAACGAATTAGAGTTATCTGATAAGGTGGTATATGGAGATTTGCTTCGTTTCCACAAACTTAGCGGTATTAAAACTCCAGCTAAAACAAAATTGGATTATACAAAAGCCGAGCATTACAATGAAGATTGGACTCAGGAGCAGAAATAGAATTCAGGGGGGGATACCCCCCTTTTTTATTCATATTTTCTGCATATTTTAGAAGGTATATTGTCTTTTTAGTTACTTTTTTATAGAATACAAATCGTAACGGTTACTATTTAACATCATAGGAGGAAGCACTTTGTATAAATCAATTTGGCTAATACTGTTTGCCATCGGCATTTTAGTCCTTGGGGGATGCAGTAAAGCAACTCAAGAGGACAAAAACATTCAAACAGATGATGAGAAGATAAAAATTTACACAACAATTTTTCCGCTCAAGGATTTTGTTGAAAAAATTGGAGGGGAGTTAGTACAAGTGGAAAATATTGTTCCTGCAGGATCGGATGCTCATTCCTTTGAACCTACAACTAAAACCATGGTCAAAATAGCAGAGGGGGATGCATTTATCTATTTAGGAACCGGAATAGAAGGGTTTGCCGATGCGGTCATTAATGCCGTGAAAAATGAAGATACAGCCATTGTAAAAGCATCAGAAGGAATTCCTTTAATTGGTGCTTCAGAATCCTCTGAAGATGCACAACATGAAGAGGAAAATAATGAGGAGCATGCTGGTGAAGAAGGAGATGATGTTGATCCTCATGTTTGGCTTGACCCAGGCAGGTCCGTGCAGCTTGCGGGAAATATAAAGAATGCATTAATCAAAATTGATCCTAGCCAGCAAGATTACTTTGAAAAGAACTTCCAGGCTCTCAAAAATAACTTAGAAACAGTAGATTCTAACTTTGAAAGCATGGTCAACGAATCACAAAATAAAACCTTCATCGTCGCCCATTCTGCATACGGTTATTGGGAAGATGCATATGGCTTAAAGCAAATAGGAATTAGCGGCCTTTCTCCTAGTGCTGAACCTTCTCAAAAACAGCTCGAAGAAATCATTAAGACCGCTGAAAATGCTGAATTAAATTATATCCTATTCGAGCAAAATGTCGAGAATCGGGTTGCTGAGGTGATAAAAAGAGAACTCGGTGCAGAAACTCTGACTCTTCATAATTTAGAATCATTAACAGAAGAAGATATTCAAAATAATGAAGACTATATAAGCTTAATGAATAAAAATATTGAAACCTTAAAACAAGCATTAAATAATAAGTAAAGGATATCAAACCAGCTTTGAATAAAGCCCTTTCTAATTAGTTCCATTTTTGTAATGGATAAAAACATGTATTAATTTGCAGCGGCTGCTTTCTCTTTGTTAAGTCAATAATTGTGGAGTCTTAGTAACCAAATAGTAAATAATAATGTAACATTGTAGCTTCTCTTAATTTGGTTTGGGAAACATCAAATGTTTTAATAACCCTTTAGGAGGTATATACCCATGTCAAATAATTTAAAGGAGGAAGACAATGACCAACAAAATTTTAAAAATATCAGGATTAGGTTTGGCATCGCTCGGAATCGTTTTTTCAGCTGGGGGAGTTTCTGCAGATGCCCACAATATGGGAGTCAAAATGCAAAACAGTGCACAAGTTAAAGCTGAATCGAACTTTGAGAAAAATCTAGCTAAAATAGACAAAAAAGTGAATGCTATTATCGTTAAGATAAAGGGAATTAGAGCATCCCTTGAAGAACCCCCTTTATCTGCTGAAGAGGTAGAGAGATACAAGGAATATAAAGAAGAAATTGATGATCTACTTAATCGTTTAAACGCTACGGAAAAGCATTTAGAGGCCATAACTAAAAATACAGACAAACCAAATGTTTCCTCGGAAGAGATCGAAGGACTGCTTAATGAAGTGCGCCTTAATGCTTTAGAAATCAAAGAAACAATTGAAGTTCATTTTGCTGAGACAATGTCAAGTTCAGGTGACGTTCCTGATAAACTTGAAGAAGCTGAGAATCCAGCTTTTGAAATCGGCAGTCAGGCCATAATTGAAGCAGATCATATGCCAGGCATGAAAGGTGCGCTAGCAACCATTGCAGGAGCATATGAGACTACTGCTTACTCTGTTACGTATTTTCCTACGACTGGAGAAGAGCCGGTAAAAGATCATAAATGGGTCATCCATGAGGAAATTGAAAACGCTGGGGAAGAGTCTCTTAAACCTGGTACAGAAGTTACCCTTATTGCAGATCATATGGAAGGTATGGACGGAGCAAAAGCGGTCATTGAATCAGCGGCCGAAACTAATGTCTATATGCTTGACTTTACGACCACAACCAGCGAAAAAGTAGATAATCACAAATGGATCATTGAAAGTGAACTAGCACCAATTGAGTAGAAGTTATTAGATATTTAAAGCATATTAGCAAAGCCAATGTATACAAGCCTTTTCTCTTGTATATATTCGGCTTTTTTAATAGAGATAATAGTGAATTCTTTAAAAAGGATATCTATCGGTTTACAAATAATTCTTTGAGGATCACAAAGTACAGGCAGACTCCTAATCTTTGTAAGGAGATCAACCGTTTTTATAACCCGAAAACCCCCTAATCATTTCCTGCTACAATGGAGACTTCAAATCCATTAAAAATCCATACTTTTTTGAGAAACTAATCTCAAAAAGATAGGTGTGAAGAAATGGATATTTCAAGAAATGAAGTGATCATACAAAGATATGACAGAATCTCTCTTCTCTATGACTGGATGGATAAGATGATTAAGGATGAATGGAGAAATAGTCTATTGGCCAATGTCAGAGGAGACATTCTGGAGGTAGGGATCGGAACAGGAATAAACCTTACATATTATCCAAAAGATATTAATTCCTTAACTGGCGTAGATTTTAGTGAAGGAATGCTCAACTTAGCAAGGAAGAAGAAAAAAAAATTACAAGTAGATTTTAAAGTGAATTTGATGAATGCTGATATCCAGGTCCTTCCATTCCCTGACAATACTTTCGACTCTATCGTTTCAACCTGTGTGTTTTGCTCTGTTCCTGATCCGGTAAAAGGGTTAAAGGAACTTAAAAGAGTATGTAAGCCTGAAGGAGAGATTTTTATGATTGAGCATATGAGAAGCAGCAGCCCTCTTGCAGGAGTGTTAATGGACGCGCTTAATCCATTAACAGTTAGGCTTTGGGGAGCCAATATTAACCGGGATACACTACATAATATAGATCTATCAGGACTAGTTATAGTAGATAATATTCCATTAATGGGTACGGTTGTCCGAAAACTTACTTTAGGGCCAAATAATTAAATACAAGTACTTTGTTGAATGAGGCTATGCAAAATTATGCATTTTTTATGCAGTTTATTTTCTTAAAGTAGGGGGAATCTATTTAATGAATTAGAATATTGGAAAGGATGATCCTATGTATAGCCAAACCTATGAACAATGCATTCAGGCATGTCTTGAATGTATAGAGGCCTGCAATATTTGTTATGATGCATGCCTTCGCGAGGATGATTTGAAAATGATGGTAGACTGTATCCGGATGGATCGTGATTGTGCTGATATTTGTGCTTTTGCTACAAAATCGATGCAATCCAATAGCCCCTTTATAAAACAGATATGTCAATTATGTGCCGAAATTTGTGAAGCATGTGGAAACGAATGCAAGAAACATCAACATGAACATTGTCAAAAATGTGCAGATGCTTGCTTTAAATGCGCAGATGCTTGCCGTCAAATGGTACAATAAGCAATAAACAGGCACCTGAGGTGCCTGTTTTTGTTTGTATGAATTGAAATCAAAATGAAAAGCCCGCTCATCACAGTGAAAAAATACAAACTCTATTAGATCTAAAAGTTCTTCCTAGATTCTATTCTATTATCCTTCTTCTGTTCATATATTCTGAGTAGAAAACAGAATAAATAGAACTGAGGGGTACAAATGAAAGAAAAGAAGAATACATCTATTTTGTTTATACGAGTTCACTGGATTTATTTATCCCTATTTTTCTTGATTTTTAGTATTTCATTTTTTATAAACTTTCTTGATTTAAAAGAAAGATTAAATTCTTCCATAATAACAGCTACTAGTGAAAAAGTGCATACTAATTTCTTTCTAAGGCTAATGTCTACTGAAATAGGTCCGCTAAAATCAAGTATTAAGGAAGAAGAAGAGCCCTCCATTTCCCAAGTTGTATTTCACACCTTTACAAATATTTGGCCAGAAGACATTCGGACTTTTCTGGGCAGAGAAATACCTGGATTCTCTACTTTTAACACCGAAATTGCCATTGCAGGTCTCGGAACAGACCTTACCACGTTGCCTATTGAATCAGCTCCACCGTTGGAGATGCTGTTGAAAGAGAAAGAGCAGGCAGAAAAAGACCAAGATCAACCAAAAGGTACAGAAGAAAAGGGAGCTTCACCAATCCCTAAAACCGGAAAAGATGTTGCGTATATTTATCATTCACACAGCTGGGAGGCCTTTTTGCCTTTACTTCCCGGAAAAAAAACGGCTAATGAAGCTGTAAGTTTAAATGAAAGTAAAAATATTATAGCCGTGGGTAAAAAGCTGAAAGAAGAATTAATGAAACGAGGGATAGGAGCAAATCATAGTACATCTAATGTTACAGAAGAATTGAAAAAGAAAAATTGGAATTATAATTATTCTTATGCTCTATCAAGAGAAACAGTAAAAGAGGTAATGGCCCAAAACTCTTCCATTAATTATCTTATTGATATTCACAGAGACTCCCAGCCAAAGAAACTAACAACTACTATGATAAACGGTAAGCCATTTGCAAGATTATTTTTTATAGTCGGGAAGGAAAATATAAACTACGAAAGGAACCTTGCATTAGCTAAAGAATTAAACAAAAAACTAGAAGAAAAGTATCCAGGGATTAGCAGAGGTGTATTTATTAAAACAAAAGACGATGGGAACGGAGTTTATAACCAAGACCTTTCCAGCCAGTCCATGCTGCTTGAGTTTGGGGGAGTAGAAAATAACAACACTGAACTTGATCATTCTATTGAAGCGTTTGCGGAGATTTTCAGTGAATATTATTGGGACGCTGAGGAAGTAAGCGGAAATGAAGGATGATTTATATCCTTAACTGCTGATAGGCTGCATTTTTTCATCTACACATTTCTTTTAGAAAGATTGAAGCTGATTTTTGAACATTCAAAGATCGGCTTTTTTAATTATATTACGATATTTTTTTCAACACATAACCCCCCACTCTATTAGTAAAAATAAAATTCGTTTAAAGACACAGGAGGTTACTTTTCCTTTTTCTATAAATACCTTAAATATTGTGTTTCTTCATAAAATCTTCATAATTAAATGTTATGAATAATGAGTGAACAAAATAGGATTTTCATTTTTTTCAGCAAATGGATTTGGCATTGTCATACAAGAATAGGGGTATTAAAAATGTATGAATTTTTCAGCATAATAAGCAACTTTTTTAGCCAGCCTTTAATTAATATTGGTTTGAGCACTAAAGACATTCCCATAATATCAGCTTTTATATTGGGACTTGTAGGGGCATTGGCACCCTGTCAATTCACCGGGAATTTGGGGGCCATTACATTATATGGAAGCAGGTCTATACAAAAAAATATCGCTTGGAAAGAAGTTTTGTATTTTACGTTGGGTAAAATAGCTGTATTTTCTGGTTTTGGTTTATTAGTTTGGATATTCGGCAGTGAAATTAAGACTTCTTTGACCGTTTATTTTCCTTGGATAAGGAGAATTATTGGACCAATGTTTATTTTGATCGGTTTATTCTTACTGGGGTTCATTAAATTCAGGAAATCAATATCACTAGGGGATTTTTTTAAGAGCTTTCAAAAGGAAGGGAGAATTGGAGCCTTCTTTATGGGAGTTAGTTTTAGCCTTGGTTTTTGTCCTACAATGTTTGTGTTATTCTTTGTCACTCTGATGCCAATGGCACTCTCAGTAAATTATGGGATGATATTGCCTCCAATCTTTGCAATAGGGACTTCTCTTCCTCTAATTATTTCTGTATTTCTGATTTGGTATCTAGAGCTAGGAGGGAAGTTTTTGAAAAAGGGGAGAAGAATAGGGGCTATTGTTCAAAAAATTACAGGTATCATAATGCTTATAATTGGGGTACTTGATACCATTACGTACTGGAGTCTTTAATAGAATTGTCGAGGAAATTTAATGCTTTAATAGTAAATTTTTGTGCATTTTGAGAATGTTGCAGATGAATATACATGTGTGGTTTTATTGGTTGTGTACATAAAAAAGCACAAAAATTATCGAGATGCAGATAAAGAGCAATTCCAAAATATGAATGATATCATAATGTAAAAGTAAATTGAACATTCTAATTTGAAAATGGTAAAAGAAAAGCCATCCCTCTTGCAATACAGAAGGGATGGCCTTTCTCAATTTACTGTAATTGTACCTATCATACCATTTTCTTTATGACCAGGAATAGAACAATAGAATTCAAATACCCCAGACTTAAGAGGTGTAAATGTCAGAGTGGCTTCACTTTTTCCAGATGCATGGAGATGAAAATCAGCCTGCGCAGTGCCATGGTTACCATGTTGATTGTTTTCAGTCTTAATAGCTATTTCCTTTATTTCAATGTCATGATCCGTATTATCAAGATTTTTTAATATAAGAGAAGCTTCCTTATCTTTTTTAAGCGTTATTTCTGAAGGGTCATAGGAAAACTTTGAAGGATGAACAGTTAAAACGATTTCATTAGCATTCAAGTTTTTAGTATTTCCATGCTCACTATGATCCTGCCCAGCCTGTGAAGAGCTAAAGTTGGAGAAGGCTTTGCTTTTATCTAGCTGATTTCCAAAGTAAAGAAAGGAAAAAAGAAGGACAAAAGTTAAAACAGGCTTTAAAAACCATCTTTTTTCATCAATAGAGCTCTTTGCTGATAGGATATTATATAGTAATAGTGAACTTGTTGTCAGAGTGAGTAAAATATTTAACATGGTGAAAGCTTGATTCTGGGAAACCATTTCACCAAGCATGGCTCCCATCATTCCCCCCATTAAACCTGACATAAACCCTTCTAATGAAGGAAGGATACCAAATGCTATTCCGCTAGCTAATCCTGCAATAACCCCAATTCCAGCAGAAACCAATGTAGAAGTATACAAATCTCCTTGATAATATGTTCCAAACAAGACTCCGGCTGTTAAACCTATATTCATTCCCATTGCCATTGTGATAACCATTGCTTGCATTTTTGATAATTTGTGTCTGAATTTTATGGATAGAATAATGGCTGCGATAGCCGAAGAAGCTATTGTTGTTAGAACAAATAACTGGTATATTCCCAAAATTATCAACTCCTCTTTATTTGCTACATGATATGTAAACAGTAAACAAGCCATGCCAAAAAATATCCGAATACTAAAAATAAATAATTTTCTAAAAATTCTCTATTTACAAAATGATAATTCAGTATTATTATAGTTTTTAATACCCAATATACGATAGCGGGGTACTGTACTGAACATTAAAAGGAGGTAGGGTAATGTCAAAAGGTAAAAAAATTTTATTTCTTGGTGTTTATGGTATGGAAGTAGTTGAATGCGGTGGAGCATTAGCTAAAAATGTTTTAAATGGGGGAGAGTCATATGCTAGCATTATGCTTTGCAGGGAAACAAGCCAGCCCCAAGTTAGAAATGCTGCAGAGATATTGGGGGTCAAGATTTCTTTCTTGAATTTTGAATATGGGACTGTGGATTTAAGTAAGGAGTCCAAAATTAAGTTGATTAAGTTGATACGTGAAGTTAAGCCAGATATTATTATCACCCAAGATCCAGAGCATTCCTTCCATGATTTAGATCCTGACCGTAGACCAGCTATGACCCTTTTGCTTGAATCTATTGCACTTGCAAGCAGAGATTTCGCATTAGAAGAAACTCCCGGTTTATCCCCACACCCCATTCCGACCATCTACTACATGACACCTCATCACCCAAATACTGTCGTTGATATTTCTCAAGTTTGGGAGAAAAAAGAAAAGGCAATGGACATGCTTGAAAGTCAAATGGAATTTAGCGGTATGCATTTTGATGAAATTCTTGATTCCAAAACAGTAGAAATTTTATCACCTGGTTATTCCCAATTAAAAAACCATCAAGAAAAAGGAAGAGCAATGCATAGAGTGTTAGACAAAGCTGTTCATGTTTATCATGGTCTGGCAACTCATGGGCATTTTGCCCTTGCTGAAGCATACAGAAGAGAAGGAAACTTCCACTTACAAGAACTAATCAAATAGATAATCTAGATCAGTACTAAATAGGGGGAGTGAAAATGAAAAGATCATTTTTTAGTGTTGGAATAATAATATTGTTACTTCTATCAAGTTTCAACCTTGTTCTAGCCGAAGAGAAAGTGCAATCGTTAAAAGTCGGCATTTCAAAAGATGAGAATGGATTAAACCCTTATACGTATGTTACAGGGTATCCAGGGTTAGATTTGGTCAATTTATTGTACGATACACTGTTTAATTTAGATGAAAATAATAAGCCGGAACCTTGGTTGGTAAAGGATTTTAAAGTTAGCAAAGATGGTCTAACCTATGAGCTGACTCTGCATGATAACGTAAAGTGGCACGATGGTAAACCTCTTACTGCAGATGATGTTAAATTCACAATGGAATATTTCATCAAATATCCGAAATCCAGATTTACGAATCCATTAAAAACAATAAAGTCCATAGAGGTAAGCGGTGAAACTGGTATAACATTAAATTTATCGCAGGCTGACCCCAACTTCATGATTCAGCCTCTTGCAGATTTGCCAATTCTACCACAACATATCTGGTCTGAAGTAAGTACTCCTGATGATGAAACTAATGCACTTGGAAGTGGGCCTTATATACTGGAAGAACACAAATCTGGCCAGTACTACAAAATGAAATCAAACGAAGATTATTTCAAAGGTGCTCCGCCAATAAATGAATTAATATTCCCGATCATTGAAGATACAACTGCAATGTATAATGCCCTTCAGGCAGGCGAGCTGGATGTAATTTCGTCAAGTATATCTCCTGAACTTGTAGAACAATTTAGTTCCAACCCTGCTTTGAAAGTTGTAAGGGGGCCAGGATACAGTACAAGCCTGTTTCAAATTAATGCAGAGAAATACCCTATGACGGAAACCGCATTTCGTCAAGCTATTGATTTTGCCATTGATAAAGAAAATTTGGTAAAAACAGTGCTACTTGGCTACGCAGAAGTAGGGAGCCCTGGATTTATTCATCCGTCCTCTTCCTATTTTAATTCTGACTTAAAGCCAGTTTTTGATAAGGAAAAAGCCAAACAAATTCTAGAGGAAGCTGGATTTATTGATAAAGACGGTGATGGATTTAGAGAAGACCAAGAAGGGAAAAAAATTGACTTAACGACTTTGGTTTATTCAGGCAACCCAATTAGAATCAGAACTGCTGAATTAATATCTGAAGCATTAAATGAAGTAGGAATCAAAAATGCTGTAAAAGCAATGGATTCAACTACAGTAGACTCATTAATGTGGCCTGATTTTGATGTCAGCAAAGGCAGAGATTACGACCTCGGTGTCTGGAGCTGGTCCAACACCATGCAGCTATTTCCAGATCGAATGAATGATCTATTTCATTCCGATCCAGCTATTGGGTCTGTCAATATTGGGGGGTACAAGAACCCTGAGTTTGACCAATTGGGGGAAAAACTTAAACAGACATACGATGAAAATGAACGTCTAAGTTTAATTAAGGAAATACAAGCTTTTGTAGCGGAGGATGCTCCTATTATACCTCTTTATTACCAAGAGATTGTTGGAGCGTTTAATCCTGAAAAATATGATCAGTATGTCTTCCAGGTGGGCAAGGGCATTATCAACAAACTATCCTTTGTTTCGACTGAAAAATCAGATTTGCCTGATAATGAGAAAGCTAGTAGCGACACACCTGTTTCAACAGATAGCAAAACAGCAAATATGAGTACAGATAATGATGGGAATAACACTTCATTAATCGTATTTGGATTAATACTTCTTGTGGCTGTCATTGGATTTATTCTATTAAGAAGAAAGAAAAAAAATAAAGGCAATGATGATTTTGATTTTTAATTGAAATAACTTCCCGTAAAAGCAATTTCTTTTACGGGAACTCTTTTTAAAAATATTATTTACATATTTGGAGGTGAAAGTGTTGGGTAAATTTATTACAGGAAAACTTTTACAATATTTCATTGTCATTTTCCTAATGTTGACGCTAAATTTTCTATTACCCCGTCTTATGCCTGGAAATCCATTGGTTTTTTTAGCAGGCGAAGATGTAGGCTTTATGTCCAGTGCTGAAAAAGACGCTATTTTAGACAAGTATGGCCTTAATGATTCAATCCTCGAACAATATGGAACTTATATAAAGAATATTTTCACTGGTGACTTTGGATATTCCTATCAGCAAAAACGGCCTATCTCAGAACTTTTGATGGAGAGGCTCCCATGGACAATGCTACTTACAGGTCTAGGATTGGTACTCTCAACCGTTATCGGAGTCATGTTTGGAGCAATTTCCGCATGGCGCAGGGGCACCAACACAGATGCTAACCTTCTAACAGTCTTTATGTTTTTAAGTGCCATGCCATCTTTTTGGGTTGGCATGATACTTGTATCTATTTTTTCCGCTCAATTAGGATGGTTGCCCGTTTTTGGAGCAGAAAGCGCTTGGTCAAATTATACGGGAATGGACCGGTTTATTGATATCGGTAAGCATCTGATTCTCCCATTAGCCACCCTTATCCTAATTTCTGTTACAAGCACTTTTATGATCATGCGGTATTCAATGCTGAACGTCCTCGGAGAAGACTATATTATGATGGCCAAAGCAAAAGGAGTAAAAGAAAATGTAATCAAGTATAAACATGCCATGAGAAATGCATTACTTCCTGTTGCTACTGTATTTATGCTTAGCTTAGGCTTTACCCTGGGCGGTGCGACTGTTATCGAAACCGTCTTTGCATATCCGGGTGTAGGCCGTCTTATGTTTGAATCGGTATTAAGCAGAGATTACCCGCTTATCCAAGCTACATTCCTGATTATTACTTTCAGTGTAGTCATTGCTAACTTTCTAGCAGATTTAATTTATCCTTTACTTGATCCAAAGGTGGGAAGCCGCAATGGTTAATTCAAGATGGAAGAAATATTGGCAAGTGCTCACATCTAATAATATTGGCTTGTTTGGCTTAATCCTTTTAGTGATTTTTTTGCTAATTGCGATTTTAGCGCCAATCCTTGCTCCATTTGACCCAACAGATCGAGTTGGAGCTCCATTTACGAAGCCTAATAGCCAATTTTTGCTGGGAACGAATGATGTCGGACAAGATATCTTAAGCGAACTTTTATATGGCACGAGGATTTCATTATTAATTGGTGTCATTGCAGCTTTTATTTCCATTCTTCTTGGCTGCCTTGTAGGAATCGTTTCAGGTTACTACGGCGGCAAAGTAGATGCATTTTTAATGAGATTGGTAGACTTAGTACTTGTTATTCCTTTTCTTCCTTTAATGATATTACTGGCCGCTTTTATTGGCCCTAGTTTTTGGAACATTGTACTGGTTATTAGCCTAATTTCATGGGCGAGTCCAGCAAGGGTAATAAGATCTCAGGTTCTAACTTTAAAAACTAAAGGGTATGTAGAGGCTGCAAAGTCAATCGGCACAAATATTAAAGTCATCTTAGCCCGTCATATTCTGCCAGGGGTTATTCCAATAGCACTCTCCCAATTTGTTTTAGCCGCAAGCCATTCAATATTAATCGAAGCATCCTTAAGCTTCTTAGGGCTAGGAGATCCATTTACAAAGAGTTGGGGGACCATTTTATATTATGCTCAGGCCAGAGGAGCTTTTTTAACTGATGCTTGGATTTGGTGGGTTCTGCCTCCAGGATTATTAATCACAACACTGGTTATTGGGTTCGCCTTTACAGGCTACTCACTTGAAGAGATCCTGAATCCCCGATTAAGAAAGGAGCGTTAGTTTATGAACACCGTGTTATCAGTTGAAAACCTTTCTACCTACTTTAAAACGGATAAAGGGATAGCAAAAGCAGTAGAGAATGTTTCTTTTTCACTCAATAAAGGAGAAATGCTCGGTTTAATAGGTGAGTCCGGATGTGGAAAAACAACTGTTGCTCAGTCCATTTTAAGGTTAATAGAATATCCAGGAAAAGTGGTTTCGGGTCGTGTCCTATTAAATGGAAGAGATCTCATAAAGGCTTCTGAAAAAGAACTTTCATCCTTGAGATGGAAAGAGATTTCTGTTATTCCCCAAAGTGCAATGAACGCGTTGAACCCTATATTTACTATAGGAGATCAAATAATGGAATCCATTTTATTGCACGAGAATGTAAGCAAACGGGAAGCACTTCAACGCACTAAGACCCTTCTCGAGTTGGTAGGTATTGATGGGGAGAGGTGGAGGAGCTATCCGCATGAATTCAGCGGAGGAATGAAACAGAGAGTCGCCATTGCTATGGCACTGGCCTGTAATCCAAAATTGGTTATATCTGATGAATCCACAACAGGATTGGATGTTTTAACTCAAGCGCAGGTAATTGCCTTAATCAAAAGCCTTCAAAAGAAAATGGACTTATCTGTCATCCTGATCTCTCATGATTTGCCGATGGTTACTGCTATATGCGATAAAATAGCCATTATGTATGCAGGTAACATCGTAGAATGGGCATCCACGGGAGATCTATTGAAAAACGCCAGACATCCATACTCGCAAGCACTTTTAAACGCTTCGCCTGATTTAGGCAATCCGGAAAAGGAAGTGGTATCTATACCAGGGAGTGTACCAAATTTGGTGAATTTCCCTAATTCCTGCCGTTTTCATACCAGGTGCCCTTATGCCTTTGACAAATGCCGCCAGGAAATTCCAGAATTTAAAGAAATCAAGAACGGACATTACACAGCCTGCTTTTTAGAGGAGGAAGGAAACCATGGATAAAAGCACCCTTTTAAAAGTGAGCAATTTGAAAAAAACCTTCATAAAAAAGTCGGGCACTTTTTTAAAAAGAAGAAAAACCGAGGTATATGCAGTTAACAATATCAATTTTGAAGTAAACAAAGGTGAGATCTTGGGAATCATTGGTGAAAGCGGCTGCGGCAAAACGTCAACTGCCAGAATGGTTATGCGCCTTATGAAAGAAACCAAAGGAGAAATTACTTTTGAAGGAGTTAATCTTTGTAATCTAAAAGAATCAGAGACAAATAAAATCAGAAAAAAAATGCAGATGATTTTTCAAGACCCCTACGATACGTTAAATCCCGGTATGAAAATTCTTGACATATTAATGGAACCGATTAATGCTCATGAAAAGGGTTTGACTTACGAAGAAAAGTATCAAAAGGTGATTGAGGCCATAGAAGCTATTGAGCTACGACCAGCCCAAGACTTTATCCATCGATTCCCACATCAATTAAGCGGCGGGCAAAGACAGAGAATTGCCATTGCCAGAGCAATTATTTTAAATCCATCTTTTATTGCTGCAGATGAACCTACATCCATGCTTGATGTATCTGTTAGAGCCGGAATACTGAACTTGCTGCTGGATTTAAGAAAGAAAATGGGTCTTACGATGATGTTTATTACCCATGATTTATCTACTGCGAGTTATATGTGTGACCGAATTGCTGTCATGTACCAAGGAAAAATCGTAGAAATAGGACCTACGAAAAAAATTATTCAGCATCCTTCCCATCCGTACACAAAAGCACTTGTGGCTGTAGTAAAAGATTTAAACCATTTTATTAAAAATAGAGAAAAACTGATTCTGGATGGGGAAGTGGATGCAACAAAAGAAGAAAAAGGCTGCCCTTTTGTTGCAAGATGTCCTCATAAAGAAGCAGTTTGTCATACGCAAGTGCCAGAGTTAGAGGATGTAGACAGAGGACATTCAGTTTCTTGCCATTGTCATATTGAATTATTAGAAAAGACTTCATAAAAAAGGGGAAGCATATGGATACGCAAAGAAAGAAAATAAAGATAGCTGTAAACGGAGGTATACATTTTGGGGCAAAACTAACTGCCAAGCAACTACTTGTAATTGCAAAATATATGGATGATCAGGATGAGCTTGAACTGACTACATTTCAGCAGCTCTACATCGATATATTTGATGACAAGAAAGATGAAATTATATCAGAGTTTGAACAGGTAGGGCTTCGATGTTATCCAGTGGGGAAATTTGTTAAAAGCTTACGGACATGCAATTTTTGTAAAGGGGAAGAAGAAGAAGGAATGCCTGTAGCAAAAGAATTGAATGAGCGTATAGCAGGAATTCCTGTCCCTTTCACATTAAAGCCAGCTTATACTGGCTGTCCTGTCGGCTGCGGTGAACCACTAATCAATGACATAGGTATAATGAAGGTGAAAAATCATTATGATTTATATATTGGAGGAAAATCGAAAGGGAAAGATGCAGAAACCGGGTCCCTATTAATGACTAATCTTGAACCTGAAGATTTATATTCAGCTGTAGAAAAGATCATTGAATTTTACCAGCAACAGGCCAAGAAAAGAGAGACGTTCCATAAATTTGTAAACAGGCTCGGGCATGAGGCAATATTAGAGGAAATGAATAAATGAAAAAATAATCTACCCTTTAAATTTTTCTTTATAAAAAAATTACCAATTATAACAAAATATTTCATACCTTTCTCTTTACATAGGGTACGGGGGTATGATATATTAAATTTGCAAGGGGGGAAGCTAAGTGATTTCCAAATTAGAAAAAAATGAATTGCCAACCGAAGAAGTAAGTTGTTGCGCAAGCGAGAGTACGAGAAAAAGTCACCATTCTGATAAAGTTAAGAATAATCTTGTCGTTCGATTAAACCGAATTGAAGGTCAAATCCGCGGTATAAAAGGTTTAATTGAAAGGGACACTTATTGTGACGATGTCATTACACAAATTTCAGCTACACAATCTGCGTTAAACAGCGTTGCAAAGATTCTTTTGGAAGGGCATTTAAAAGGATGCGTAGTGGACCGCCTTCAAGAAGGAGATTTAGAAGTTTTAGATGAAGTACTCATTACTGTTCAGAAATTAATGAAAAAATAAAGGAGAGAATGAATGATGGAAAAAGTTACATTGAATGTAGAAGGTATGTCCTGTGGTCATTGTATTAAAGCGATCGAAGGTAGCGTCGGCGAGTTGGCGGGCGTTTCCAATGTTAAAGTTCACCTAGAAAGTGGAAAAGTTGATGTCGAATATAATTCCACGCAAGTTTCTTTAGACAAAATCAAGGAAACTATTGATGATCAAGGATATGATGTAGTTTAAATAAAATGATGGGGTGTGCTAAACGCAGCACCCTCTCTTTTTAAGTTTAATATACCCATGACAGGTATATTAAGCACTGACCTTCAATAATGAATTATTTATCCTCAAACAATTTTAAAAGGAGGAACATAAATATGGCTGAGCAATCAATTGCCAAAACACAAAATGATGCTGCCGGGGAAAATGTTACATTGAGCATAACCGGCATGACATGTGCAGCATGTGCTACCCGTATTGAAAAAAACATTGCTAAGGTTCCAGGTGTGCAAAAAGCTAGTGTTAACCTCGCTACAGAAAAAGCTTCTGTTACGTATGATTCAAAAACAGCTAATGTTAACGATGTCATTGAAAAAATAAAAAAGACTGGTTACGGTGTTCAAGAGGAGAAAGTCCAGCTTGACATCATAGGAATGACATGCGCAGCATGTGCAACCCGTGTAGAAAAAGGATTAAAAAAAGTAGAAGGAATAACAAGTGCTACTGTCAACTTAGCTACTGAAAAAGCAATTATCGAGTTCATTCCTGGAAACACGAATATTGAGCAAATCATCGCCGCTGTAAAAAAGGTCGGCTATGATGCAAAGGTAGTTGGCGAGAGAGATGAAGATTATGAGCGCAATGCCAGGGAAAAAGAATATAAAAAGCAAATAAGGAAGTTTACTGTAGGGGCAATTTTATCCGTATTCTTTTTAGTTCAAATGATATCGGATTTTGCTATGGAGTATGGCAATGGAATGTTCTTTCATATGAGTCCTTGGGTACAATTCCTACTTGCTACACCAGTGCAATTCTATGTAGGCGGCCATTATTACCGTGATGCATACAATGCAGTTCGAGGCGGAAGTGCCAACATGGCTGTTTTGGTTGTACTGGGAACTTCAGCAGCCTACTTTTACAGTCTGATTGTTACAATTTTGGGAACTGGTCAATTTTTATATTACGAAGCTGCTGCTATCGTCATGACTTTGATTGTTTTAGGGAAATTGCTTGAAACAAGAGCTAAAGGACAAACATCGGAAGCTATTAAAACGCTGATGGGACTTCAAGCGAAAACCGCAAGAGTCATTAGGGATGGAGAAGAACTTGATATACCCCTGGAAGAGGTTCAAACAGGTGACCTGATTTTTGTTCGTGCTGGAGAAAAGGTTCCTGTTGATGGGGAAATAATTGAAGGAAACACTACCGTTGATGAATCCATGCTGACTGGGGAAAGCATGCCTGTTACAAAAGGGATTAGTGACACAGTCATTGGAGCAACGGTAAACAAACATGGTTCATTTACATTTAAAGCTACCAAAGTTGGCAAGGACACGGCACTGGCACAAATTATTAAACTTGTCGAAGAAGCTCAGGGCTCAAAAGCCCCTATTCAAAAACTCGCAGATAAAATTTCTGGAATTTTTGTACCAATTGTAATCTTAATTGCTTTAGCAACCTTTGCCATCACTTATTTCATCGCAGGATTTACACCTGCACTTGTTAGTACGATCGCTGTCCTGGTTATTGCATGCCCTTGTGCGTTAGGATTGGCAACTCCGACAGCTGTAATGGTTGGGACAGGAAAAGGCGCTGAAAATGGACTTCTTATTAAAGGTGCCGAACACCTCCAAACATCTCAGAGTGTAACTACGGTTGTTTTGGATAAAACAGGCACGATTACAAAAGGTGAACCAGATGTCACCGATATTATAGCTTTTGGAAAATATAAAGAAGATGAATTACTGCAGATAGCTGCATCAGCTGAAAAAGGATCGGAGCATCCTCTTGGGGAAGCAATTGTAAATGGTGCTAAAGAAAGTGGCATTCAGCTTCAGGAAACACAAAACTTTACTGCCATCCCTGGTCACGGAATTCAAGTAAGCTTCAAAGATCAGAAGGTGCTGATTGGAAATAAGAAGTTAATGATCAAAAATAATATAGAGATAGGCACTGCTTTAAGCCGCATGGAACAGCTTGAAGGGGAAGGAAAAACCGCTATGCTAATAGCAGTTGATGACAGCCTAGCAGGCATAATCGCTGTCGCGGATACAGTTAAAGAAACATCTGCCAAAGCGATTAAACATCTTAAAAATATGGGAATTGAAGTCATTATGATCACTGGTGATAATAAATTAACGGCCGAAGCCATTGCCAAGCAGGTTGGTGTCGATAGGGTCCTCGCTGAGGTACTTCCTGAAGACAAATCTGCAGAAGTTGAAAAATTGAAGCAGGAAGGAAAAATAGTTGCAATGGTTGGGGATGGGATTAATGATGCCCCAGCACTAGCTGCTGCCCATGTTGGAATTGCCATTGGAACAGGTACAGACGTTGCAATGGAGGCAGCGGATATAACATTAATGCGCGGTGACCTGATGGGAATTGTTGATACAATCAGTCTTTCCAAAACAACAATGAGAAAAATCAAACAAAATCTTTTCTGGGCATTTGCATACAACGTTGTATTGATTCCAGTTGCAGCAATCGGCCTTTTAAATCCGATTCTTGCTGGTGGAGCAATGGCTTTCAGCTCTGTCTCAGTAGTTGGTAACACATTATTTTTACGAAAATGGAAACCTGTACGTTGATATTGTCTGCACTAACACCTAACAAAATAAAATTGGAATTAAAGAATAGGATGACTCACATTAGAGTCATCCTATTCTTTTTTATATTGAGGGCACTGTAATTCATTTAAATAAAAAACCGAAGAAATGACCAACTCAATAAAAATAATGTGCCACCAGAGGCTATTAATATAGTAGTTAACTGTATTTTTTCTTTAGCTTGAAGACGTTTATATTCTTTATATGTAACTTCACCTTTAGCAAATTGAAGCCCTGCTTCATCTGGTGAAACCGAATAAACTCTTCCATAAGCATCTTGTAGCATGACATTTGTGATCAAAGGTAAAGCTTCACCAGGTAGTAATTTAAAGTTACTTTCAATGGATGTATTTTCTTGAATCTTCACTTGATCACCAGTGGTAGCAACACCCACAAGGCTGTAAATGGAATACATCTTCATCTCTTCACATATTTTAAGGGCTTGTCGTTCAATGACATCATGAGTAAAGCACAATTTCTTTCACCTCATTTTATTAAAGACTGTGAGAGGAGAGTTTTTCTTAATTTTTCGGTTTGTGTTGTATATCAGTATTGACCTCCACATTTTTCTTTTTTTTAACATTTATATGCATGGTCAATTTCTACTGTGTATGCATAAATTATGCATACTTATATGGTAAAAGTGAGATGTATCTAAAACACTTTTTATAATTTTAAACTCTTTTATTATAAATGGTCAACAATCCAAGAAAATGAAATCAACTCTTGCTTCAGAGTTAGATATCCTGAAAACCCTCGTGCCATTATCTTTAATAAACCTTCATAACTCATAAGATTGGAGATAACTAAATGGTTTTTTTATCTTGGATTTTTCAAATTTTGATCATTTTCGTCATAATTATTATAGAACATATTGAAAAAGTACAGCTAAAGAAAGTTTTACCTTTAATTGCGATAGTGTTTGCTGCAGTGATTTTGTTGGTCATGATAAAGTAAGGATAAGTTTCAAAGAAACCAAGTTAAAACACATTATATCCCATAAGTGATCTATATTTCATGGGAAGTTATTAATGTCTCAATTCTTAATCTGGGAATTAGTCATAGTGAAATCTCAATAATCAAGTTAGTATTTTATATATATGTATTTTAGAACAAATCTTACACAAATCATACTTAGTGATTATTAGATAAACAGAAGAAGTTAATTGAAAAATATCCGTTTATATAAAGAAAGGAAAGATGCCAAAGTGGTTATTCAATCAAATATGTCACCAGCAGCAATAGTTGAAGTTTGGTCCAATACAGCAGAAATTTTTAAAAGGCATAAAATTCCGTTTACAAAGCAGGTCTTAGCAACATTGATTGATGAAGAACAACTAATTCCGCTTCTCCACGAACTAAATGCAGCTGTAGGAAGCTCTGTTTCTACTTGCATAGATGGCGGCTGACAAATGCCATCTACAAAGGAGTAGGTGACTCCTTGGCTTAATGAAATAGTCTTACACTTGTGTCTTTTAACTTCTATGTTATTCTCTTATAACGAAGTAACATTTTTAACAAATATTAATTTGAGTTTATTCTAAAAAGACATCCTTTTGGTGCAAAGATTTCTTAGTAAAAGAAAAAGGCGGTATTTTACTAGTTGAATTGGAGCCATTTCGAAATACCTTTCAAAAGTTAAAAGGAAGAAAATTTGAAAATGAAACCAAGATTACCAACAGCTTTTTTCAAAAAAGGGAGCAAATCAAAAACGCTTGGGATTATTATTTCCAAGCGTTTTTATGTGCTAATAATGTTGTTAAATTAGCTGTTGTTTATCCATGTTTAATGATTGACTTTTGATTTTTTTATTGCCATTTTCACAGTGAAAAATACTACGATAGCAATCATGGTAAGATTAAGCAGCCAACCTATAATATCATAAGCCATCATGCCAATTCCATATCCGCCCATCATTCGGGATCAACTCCCTTAAAAGTTATTCATCATACTTTCAGCACCACTTTGCTGCATCATACCATCCTTACCATGGCATGATTCAAACATATCTTTTTGCTCCTTTGTTGAGAGGTCGGGATGCATTTCTTCAATCATGGGCTTCATTTGCCCGAAGTTTAAACCTCCGTTTCCATTCTCCTCTGCAAATGCATATGTTCCTGCTCCTAAAATAAACCCTGCACCTAAGATACCAATCACAAATTTTCTCATGTATATTCATCTCCTTTCTTGTTTTTAGAATACCTTATGGAAATGTAAATCTTATGGAGAACTTATGTGGAACATATGAAGATTGCAATTCTAATAATCGAGGATGATAAAATGTATACAAGGAGTGGTTACGGGTGACTAAAATTCTTCTTGTAGATGATGAAGATATGATTCTTGAGGTATTAAAAGCCTATTTTGAAAAAGAGGGCTGGGATATTCTGTTTGCTTCTAATGGGATAGATGCCTTAAAAAAGGCAAAAGCCGACGACATTGATATTATTATTCTAGACCTAATGCTTCCTGATATTTCTGGAGAAGAAATATGTCGTTTAATAAGGAAAGAAAGTGATGTACCAATAATCATGCTGACTGCAAAATCAGACGAAGAGGATTTGTTAAATGGAATTAATCTTGGAGCGGATGATTATGTAAAAAAACCCTTTAGTCCAAGAGAAGTAGTAGTGAGAGCTCAAGCAATTTTAAGGAGAGTGAATAAAAGGATATCAGCTCACAAGCTTATATTTAATGAAAAAGAAATGATTATTGACTCAATAAAAAATAGAAGTAAAATTGAAAGGCAAGATTATTACCCTCACACCAATTGAATATAGACTCCTATTTACACTGGCCAGTTACCCAGGCAGGGTTTATAGTCGGATGGAGTTACTTGAAAAGTGTCAGGAGGACGGAACTTATTATGAAGGATATGAACGGAGCATAGACACTCATATTAAAAACCTTCGAAAAAAGATTGAAAGAGATTCACGGCAGCCTGATTATATACTGACCGTCTTTGGAATGGGTTATAAGTTTGGAGGAAGGCCCCATGCGGAAAACCATGCGCACTAGAATATTTTTTTATTTCTTAATAGTATCCTTATCAGGCATTTTATTAACTAGCCTTTCGATATTATGGGGTTTTGAAGGTCGCTTTAATGATTATTTATTAGAAGGAAGAGAGAAAAATATAAATCTGATTAAAGAAGAAATACTCAATGAGTATAAACAGACTGGCTCACTACAGAGTGACCAAGTTGTAAGTATTCTGCATGATCAAGCTATGACGGAAAATCTATATTATGAAATATATAATTCAAATGGAAAAATCCTCATTGAGACTAGCTCAATGAGAAAGATGATGGAGAATATGGGTCACAGACAAGATTCAGAGGCGAACTATAATTCAGATACTTATAATCTTTCTGTAGATAATAGTATTATTGGCAGCCTACAAGTGTATTATCAAGAGGAACTAGTCGCTGAGGATTTTTCATTTTTTCAAGCTATTAAAAGATATGTTTATGCTGCAGCTTTTTTTACAGTTATACTATCAGTTTTCTTTAGTATTTTATTTTCAAAATGGCTTTCTGCTGGATTCAATAAACTTTCGGTTGCTGTACAGGAGCTCCAAAAACATAAATGGAATACCCGCTTGAACGTTGAGGAATTGACTGAGGAAATGAAAGCTCTTGGATGGTCTTTTAATAATTTAGCAAGTTCACTTTCTAATGAAGAAAATCTTAGAAAGCAGTTTACCGCAGACCTCGCACATGAACTTCGCACACCTCTTGCATCATTGAGAAGTCAAATAGAGGCTTTTCAAGATGGAATTTGGGATCCTACTCCGGAAAGGCTGCAACAAAGCCATAATGAGTTAATGCGCTTAGTACGTCTTGTAAATGAACTAGAAAAACTTCTTGCTGCTGAGAATCCACAGATTAAGTTAAATGTGAGTAATATAGAAGCAAATAAGATGGCATGTTTCTTAAAAAATCAATTTGATTCAATATTTAATGAGAAAGGAGTAAAACTCCAAATCCTTAATTCTGGAAAAGAATTATGGTTTCGTGCTGATCAAGACCGAGTTATTCAAATATTAACTAACATTCTTAATAATGCTCTTCAATATACTTCACCAAATAAAAGGGTGGTTATCTCAGTTCTTGAAAAGAATGACAATATAGGTTTCGTTGTAGCCGATGAAGGAGTTGGGATAGACGAAAAGGATCTTCCCCATCTTTTTGAACGATTTTACAGAGGAGATAAATCTAGAACCCGAAAAACCGGAGGGATTGGTATTGGCCTCTCCATAGTAAAAGCATTAGTAAATGCACATGGTGGAGACATACAGGTTACAAGTGAATTAAATAATGGCACTATCATAACGATTTTGTTCCCCAGAAATTAATAGGCACCAAAACCTTTTCAATTTTGAATTCACAACTTTTGGTCGGGGATTTCGCTAGCTGCTATTTACTTTTGTAAGTCCTCAATCGGATCAAAAAAACTCAAGAGGAATAAATATTTATCGAATGGGGAAAAGATTAAAAGCCAATGTTTTTATCTTACATAAGCTTACACCATATTTTCTGCACATTTTACAGTTATAATATCGGAAATTGCTAAAGGAGCATTCCTGTTAGAAGGATTTTCGGGACTTGAACAAAAAAGAGCCCTCTTG
>NZ_JALJRC010000037.1:0-41239 GCF_024519925.1 Cytobacillus sp. Bac17
CATTGTATTACTTCTATTTTAAAATAAAAAAGACTGCAGACAAGCACGATTTTCATCGAGTTTGTCGACAGTCTGAATCCCGTACGCTTCGTACGGGATTTCTTTTATCATTACCTTTCAATTGCAAACATAATTTCAGCTTCCATCGCCACTTCGCCCTCTACAGTCGCAACGGCTTTTCCTTTTCCGATTCCCCTGCGGACGGAGAGCAGTTCGACTTCCATGATGAGTGTATCGCCCGGCCGCACCTGGCGTTTCCAGCGGCATTTCTCCACACCGGCAAAAAAGGCAAGCTTTCCTTTATATTCATCCAGTGACAGCAGGGCAACAGCACCTGTCTGTGCACAGGCTTCAAGTGTCAGGCATCCTGGAAATACATTGTAATTCGGGAAATGCCCATTGAACACTTCCTCGTTGGCACTTACATTCTTTTTGCCGACAGCTCTTTTTCCAGGCTCAAGCTCTTCAATGGAATCCACAAACAGAAATGGGTATCGGTGAGGGATTATTTCTTTAATTTCTTCAACATTCAATTTCATATGTATCGCTCCCCTGCAGTATTTAGTACCAGATACTAATAATAGCTTATATTTATTTTACTAAAAAAATGGGCGAACGCAAAGTGGAAACAAAAAAGAAGGGCATCATCGCCCTCCTCTTCATTTTCTATTCTTTTTCAACTAACTCCACAATATGCATCCATGTGGACTTTGTAAAAATATCCTTTACTTCCCCGCCGCCGATGACTCCATACCCGACCGCGGCTCCGGCCGTAACGCTCAGGAAAATTAAAAGCACGACAATAATAATCCGAAGCCAGATTGGAATGAGGCGAATGCGAACCCGCCCTTTACGCGGTGATTCTTCTTTGCTGTGTTCTTTTTTCAGTTGTTCACGCGTCTTGACTGCTTCTTGATTACTGTTGTTTACTGACATTTTATTTCCCCTTTTACCTAACGTATTCCGTTGATCAGCCCCATCATTTGATCAGCCATGGAGACAGATCTTGACTGAAACTGATATGCCCGCTGCAGGTTGATCAAATCTGTCATTTCCTTAGACATATCCACATTGGATTGTTCAAGGGAACCCTGGGCCATTCCTATCTGGCCGCGGAGCGCACCATTCAGCTCTGTATAGATCCCCTCGCCGTCAACTCCATCAGGAAGGCCAAGAAGATTATCCCCTTTTTGCTCCAGGAATTGAGGCTTGTTAATCAGAACCACTCCAAGATTGAATTCCTGGATGGAACCATTGGCTGCTTCTGCCAAAAAGCTCCCTGTTTCGGTCACTTTAAAATTTTTAGCTTGTCCATTTATTATAATCGAATTATTATTTTCATCAAGAACAGGAAGTCCGTCACCTGTTACAAGCATGGTCTCATTATCTGAAACCGGTGTTAAATAAAAGGCGCCTGTTCTGGTAAAACGCACAGCTGCTCCCTCTTCGGTCTGCTCGAGCACACGGAAATACTGCCCTTCTTTTGTGAAGGCTAGATCAAGCGGCCGTTCGGTTGCCTTTAAGGCACCCTGCTTCATGACAATTTGGGATTGCGCGAGCTTTGCCCCTACACCTTGCCTGATGCCTGCAGGTGTTAGTCTTGCGGTCTCCGCATTCGGATTCCGCTGATTATTGAACTGCTGAAAAAGCAAATCGGTAAAATTGGCTTCTCTTCTTTTATAGCCCGCTGTATCAATGTTGGCCACATTATGACTGACAATATCCATCTGCTTCTGCAGCTGTGCCAGAGTATTCGTTGCTGTGATCATGGTTCTATTCATTGTTCTTCCCCCTTAGCGGGTCTGCCGCAGGACATTACCCGATCCGCCCGATTTCATTTGCGGCTTTCTCCATACTGCGGTCATAAGCCTGCAGGACCTTTTGGTTTGCTTCAAAAGAGCGATAGGCGGTCATCATATCTGTCATCGTCCGGGAAGCATCTACATTGGAACGCTCCAAATAGCCCTGCTGCAGCTTGAATTGGACATTCTGTGCATTATAGGCATTCTCAAGGACGCTTTCTTCTGTCACTGCAAACAGTCCGTCACCCTCTTTACGCAGGCTTTCAGGGTTTTGTGCATACATAATGCCCAGTCTCGCTGTTTCACCCGCTTCACCTGTTATCACACCATCTTCACTCACTTTAAAGCGGTCACTGGAGAGCTGAATCCGTTCACCCGCATCATCCAGAATATATAATCCGCCCGCTGTCGTTAAATAACCTTCTCCATCAAGGGTAAAATTTCCATTCCTTGTATAGCGCTGCTCGCCATCAATACCTGCTGCTGTATAAAAGACAGACCCACTTAAGCCAGTATCCGGATTAACGGGAAGATTAAGATCAAGCAAGGCCAGGTCCGTATTCAGGCCTGTTTCCTTCATATCTCCCTGCATGAAGGATGGCAGTGTCTCCTGCATATAGACCCCTGAATTCAGGCTGCCCACTTCCTGATTAAAAGGAAGATTAAGGCCTTTCTCGGTCGGAACTGTCTTCTGGCCAATTCGCTGCAAAAGCATCTCAGGAAAAGCCCTTAAGCTTGTCTGATCTGCTTTAAAACCTGGTGTATTGGCATTCGCCATATTATTCGTCAGCACTTCTGTCCTCCGCTGCTGCGCAAGCATCCCGGAAGCAGCCGTGTAGAAACCTCTAAACATCTTTAATCACCTCTAAATTGCAATTCCGAACATCTATTTACCTCTATTATAAGAAACTTTCCGACAATAAACATTAAAAATTTTGAAGAATTGAGTTAGATTTTGAAAAAAGCTGTACCTTTTTTTAATCGGCTGGAATAGGAGAAAGTTTACTAAAGATATATTCACTTATTGATATCGGTCAGATTTCATTTTTACCGGTCACATTTTTTATTTATCGGCCAATTTAGAATTTTATCGGTGAATTTCTAAATTTATTGGTCACTTCGCGCAAAAACAGCACTTGAGCTGTTCCC
This sequence comes from Cytobacillus sp. Bac17, assembly GCF_024519925.1. Lineage (NCBI taxonomy): Bacteria > Bacillati > Bacillota > Bacilli > Caryophanales > Bacillaceae > Cytobacillus > Cytobacillus sp. Bac17. The sequence goes on from NZ_JALJRC010000037.1 coordinate 2,952, forward strand.
AAAAGAAAAACCCGCCAAAAAGACGGGTCCACAATTATACAAGCTTCTTCTTTGGAAGCTTATCAATATTATCAAGCATGATACCTGTTCCAACGGCTACGCAATCCATCGGGTTTTCTGCAATTAAAACAGGGACTTTCAGCTCTTCAGCCAGAAGCTGGTCGATTCCGTGAAGAAGGGCCCCGCCGCCTGTTAAAATAACCCCGCGGTCGATGATGTCTGCAGACAGTTCAGGCGGTGTGCGTTCAAGCACGCTTTTGGCAGCCTGTACGATGACATCAACAGATTCTGCCAGAGCACCCTGAACTTCTTCAGAGCGTACGGTAATCGTTCTCGGCAGACCTGAAACCATGTCACGGCCCCGGATTTCCATTTCCTCGCTTTTGCCGCCAGGAAATACGGTCCCGATTGTTACTTTAATATTTTCGGCAGTTCTTTCGCCGATTAGAAGCTTGTATTCTTTTTTGATATATTGAAGAATTTCGTTGTCAAATTTATCTCCGGCCATCTTAATAGAAGAAGACGTAACAATGTCTCCCATTGATAAAACCGCTACATCTGTTGTACCGCCGCCGATATCGACAACCATGTTTCCGCTCGGCTGGAAGATATCCATGCCTGCTCCGATTGCCGCAACTTTTGGTTCTTCTTCAAGATATATCTTTTTGCCGCCGCTTTTTTCAGCAGCTTCCCTAATCGCCTTCTGCTCAACACCTGTAACATTTGTCGGGCAGCAGATTAAAATGCGCGGCTTTGATAAGAAGCCTTTAACGTTCAGTTTATTGATAAAGTGCTTCAGCATCGCTTCTGTCACATCAAAGTCGGCAATAACACCGTCTTTTAGCGGGCGGATTGCCACAATGTTCCCTGGTGTGCGTCCGACCATGCGGCGCGCCTCTTCCCCGACGGCCAGTACTTTGTTTGTATTTTTATCAATTGCCACTACAGATGGTTCATTCAGCACAATTCCGCGTCCTTTAACGTGGATTAGCACGTTGGCAGTTCCTAAATCAATCCCAATATCCCTAGCAAACATTTCTCTTTTTCCTCCTTGCAAAATGGCCAGCTTCTGTCCGCACCTTTGAAGGCTCTCTCTATTTAGGCATTCTTAAAGCGAACTTCGCTTATAAATTTTTAGTTAGATGTTCAAGTCATTATTCGCAACTGCAGTTTAAGCCACGCAAAAAAATCAGTTCTTTTTATAAAGAAATGATTTTGCCCGGCGTTCTCATTAGGAGTCCTAGTCTTTACGAACCAAGTTCTATCCTAATTTTATATTTTAACACATTCCTTGTGAAAGCAGTAACATTTTGACAGATTTTGTGAGACTTTTTGAGGGTTTTTGTCGAAATGGGGAAATAGATGCAGGCGACTTAGGAAGGGGCTTAAATCCATATAGCAAAGCCTTGGTTCAGGCCATGGAAACAGCTTATGATCTTTTAGCCCCCGGAGCCGCATGAAGGTCCATCATGTACATCAAAACAAAAATTGCCATGATACTGCTAAAAACAGCAGTCTTTAGCCTTTGACGCCTTTATCAGCGCCTTTTGAATCTTTTCATTTAACTGGCTCTTCTTCCATTTCCTCTTTTTTGTATTTCATTTTTGTGGCTTCGCCGCCGCGCAGATGGCGGATCGATTTATGATAATCCAGGATTTCCTTTACTTCGTTTGCCAGTTCAGGATTGATTTCAGGTAGTCTTTCCGTCAAGTCTTTATGGACTGTACTTTTGGATACGCCAAACTCCTTCGCGATTACGCGAACCGTTTTTTTCGTCTCCACGATATACTTTCCAATCTTGATAGTTCTCTCTTTGATGTAATCGTGCACACCACTCGCCCTCCCCGATTTGGATGTGAGAAGTGTGAAATGAGACTCGCTTTCTGTCTGGTTTTTAACTGTATTCCGCATGGATTCATGATTAAAATGAGTTTAATCGTGCATGCGCCTGAAAGGCTTGCTTTCAGCTTGCGATAATTAAACATGTCCTCAACATATTCATTAGTTTTAGTAAAACGATCCCTCACCTCATACATTCTCTTTGTAAGGTTTGTAACAGTTTATTAGCTTGGTTGAGGTAATATGCACGAAAAACTCAATAGGGACAAGGTTTTGTGTAAATTTTTTGAAAATAGGACATCTGGAGGCCAAAAATCAGAAATGTTTTCAAAAAATCCTTTGGGGTATTTGAAAAATAAGCGGCCTAAAGACCAGTGAAGACTTTCCTAATTTTAATTGATCCATTAATAAAATCCAGTACTTTTCCCGCATATCCATCAAAACCCTTCATTGCCGGATCATTCATTTCTATAGACATAAACAATTTCTTTAGAATCAGATAAATGCATAAATCTAGGAATTGCAGAGTGGATTGAACTATGTACATCATCGGAAACAAGGGTAAAGAGCCAGGAACTCCTCCCTATTGTGAACCGGATATTTTTACCGTACTATTTTTCTCGGAAAACAATTCATTTAATTGGTTATAAAACCATTATATTCCAAAGGATAGGATGAACATAGTATGCAAACACGCAAGGAAAGAATTCTAAACGATAAAAGAAAGAAGATAAAAGCAAGAGGAATGGCGGCAGCCAGCACTGTGTTCGCTGCAGTAATCGCATCAGCCGGTTTCAGCGTTTCATCAAAAGAAGCTCAGGCATTGACAGGCACCTACAAAGTGAAGCATGGAGATACATTATATAAAATCTCCAGGGAACATGATATGACTGTTAAAGAATTGAAAGCGGTTAACCATCTGAAGTCTGACACAATTCATCCAGGGCAATCACTGGAGGTTCGGACTGAGCGTCATACAGAAGAACCGTTCAATAATGAGACAGCTGTTTATACCGTGGTGCCGGGCGATACACTATGGGGAATCGCAAAGCGCTTCCGCATGAATGTCAATGAACTGAAAAGATTAAACAAGTTAAAAAGTGATATGGTACTCATTAATCAGAAATTGACCATTAAAGGGGATATTTCCAAAATAAAAGCAGTCATCACTGGTGCGGCAGACAATTTTACGGTGGAATTTAAAAATGGGGATGATTATTTCACACTGAAGGTACCTTATGGAACAGCACAAACCTATCAAAAAATGTCAGGAAAAGAAGTCCTGGTGGTTTATAAGGACGGTTCACTGATCGATATACAGTAAAGGCATGGAAAGCCGCATTCTGCCGGCTTTCCACTGGTTTAACCGCATCAATCATCCACTCACCAACATTCCAACCACTGTCATTAAAATAGGGATCTCATTTGACTGTCGGTTGCTTTAATCAATTCCCCCCAGGTTTTATGGCCCCTCTGCTGAAACTGAAAGAGCAATTCAACATATAGGTATGCGGTAGTTAAAGCATCCCCTACTGCACTATGGCGGTCATATATGCGGGTGCCGAATGCCATGGCATATCTCTCAAGGTCGCGCATATCATAGGACGGGGCGATAAAGCCAATCAAATCCAGCGTGTCAATAGTAAGGAAATTTTTCAAAGCAAGCTTTTCGCGTTTAAATTCACTTTTGATAGCAAGTGCATCAAAGCCTACATAATGGCCAACCAGGCATACCGCTTCCCTTGATTCAACATAATCAAAAAAGCTTAGAATGGCTTCCAATGCCTGCGGGGCATCTTTAACCAGATCATCGGAAATAGAGGTTAATTCTCTTATTTCCCGAGAAATTTGTCGTTTTGGGTTAACATATGTCTGAAAAAGGTCCTTTTCCTGCACTTGAAATCCTTTTACAGGGACGGCACCAATCTCAATGATCCGGTCTGTTGCAGATACTTGAAATCCTGTTGTTTCAGTATCAAATACAATAAAACTCAGATCTTCAAGCGGCGTGGATAACGGAATATTCTCATACGTTAAGGAACACGTCACATTCTTTCTGAGAAAAAACATACCAGCCTCCTTCAGATCTATAGAGAGAATCTTGCGATTGCCTGGCTCTGCAGCTCCCTTAATGTCTTTAAGCTTAGAATCAATTCTTCTTTTTCGCGGGTAGACATTCTTGTAAATGATATAACGGAAGAGAAAGAGGCACCTGCTTTCTCCTGCTGCCATCGCTGGGTGACATACAATGTCATAATAGTACTTACCGCTTCCTTTAAATCGGATGCAAACTCCTTTGAGAACACCTGCTTCTCCTGCAGGAAATCTATTTTTTCCATTGGTGTGCCTGATAGTTTTCCATGTATAAGTGACAGGATCTGCAGACTATGATGATAGGGAAATAGAATATCTTTTTTCATATCGATGTTCTTTCGATGCAGCTTGAATAGGGATCGGATCGGCTGATCCAGGGCGGGTATGCCATGTTCCTTTTCCAGCTGTGCCAGCCGGTATAAAAAAATTCTGGACCGCTTAACCTGTTCAGCGGCCAGCGCTTCAAATTCCGCATGCAGCCCTTCACTCCCCGCAATTAGCCGATAGGAGAAGAAGTTTTGCGCTAATAATAAATGGTCATTTGTTGAATGGAGCATCCATGTTCGCAGCCTCTCTTCCCATACTGTCAATGAGCCGCGCCATTTCTGTTCACTGCACATCATGAGCCCTTTGCAGCGTGCATAGCCAGCTGCTTCCATATTAGAGGTGATTCTTTTTCCCAGCTCTTCAAAAAATGCCGTGGCTTCTTCTGAATGACTCTCATAAACGAGGAAATGATCCTGGTCTGTGAGCATGAACTGTTCTCCACGGCCGCTTGAGCCCATTTGATAGAAAACAAATTCGCAGGGCTGCTGTAAACCTTTTTCTCTCAGTTCAGAAATAGATAGAGCTATAATCCTTGCTGCCAGACGATCGTATAGCTTTGTAATGATTTCAAGCATTTTTAATATGGGAACACGATCACTTATTAAAGAATCAATAATGTCATAGATGCCCGTTTTGATTTGCGGAAGATTGTCCCGGTCGGCTTTTTCAATTTGTCCAACAGTCTTCATCACATTCTCGTTTTTCTTTCTCAGCAAATCTGATAGCGTCACAATCCCTACCACCTTAGAATCTTCCTTGACAGGCAGGTGTTTGACACCCTTAAACAGAATCAGTGAAAGGGCCTCATAATAATACGCAAACCTTGATATCGTGACTGGATTTTCTGTCATAATGGTTCTTGCCTGAGCAGATAAATCAGCACCTGCAGCAGCTACCCGTTCCACTATGTCTCTTTCCGTAATAATCCCTAACAAGCAATCATTCTCTGCAACAAGGATCGAACTTATTTTCCTATTATGCATTAATTTAGCGGCCTCCTGAATGGATGCGTCCGGACTGACTGCAGCCGCCTCAGTACTCATGACATCCTGAACCCGGATTATGAATGGGTCATTTTCTCCATGATCTGTCGCGAGTTTTACCTGTTCTGCAAGAGAAGCGTAAACATCTTTCAATCTGATGACTACCTGTGTCAGCAAGTAATCATGAACAGCAGGGTCATCCCATCTTTTTCTCACCACTTCAAACGGAATGAACATCGCCCTTACCTCGCTGGAGGCTTTGACTTCGACCATTGACTCTGTATCGATCTTTTTGGAAACTCCCAGGAAATCGGCGAGGCTGGAAAAACCAATCATTTCCCCTGCCTGGACTACTTCAAGTACTTCTTCCCGTCCATTATGTTCATTTTTTACCAATACCTCTGAAAGACCTTCTAAAAGGAGCAGAAGGCCTTCATGCGGTTTATCTTTTTTCAGGATAATTTCACTTTTCCCATAGCGGCGGACTTCACACAAAGATAGAAGTGAAAGGGCTGTGTCAAATTCCACCCCTTGAAAAAAGGGGTGAAACCGCACAGCCTCCAAATGGTATAGGTTATACAGATTTTGATCCATCATCGTTCATCCATACTTCACCATCTTTGTAGACCATTTGCTCCGGATAGCGAAGATCCATAACCTCCTCCTGAATTTTTTGCGAAGGGGCAGCTGTCATGAGAGAAACAATGATATTAGCTGCAAATGCTGCAGCGGCACCAAACACACCAGCACCTGTATCAATGATACCCAGGATGGTGAAGCCGCCATATTTAGCTGCAAAGATGTAAGCCAAAGTTACACCTAATCCGACCAGCAAGCCGGCAATAACCCCCTGTGAGTTTGAACGCTTCCACCAGACCCCCAGAACAAGCGCAGGGAAGAATGTTCCGGTCGCGAGTGCGAATGCCCAGGCAACAATTTGCGTAATCGCTCCTGGAGGGTTAAGTGCGATTACACCTGCTAAAAGAGTGGCGATTACAATGGACCAGCGAGCAACAGAAAGACGTGTCTTTTCAGTTGAATTCGGTTTTAGCACCCGGTAAAAAATATCATGGGCAAAGGCAGAAGATATCGCAATCATCAAACCGCCGGCTGTTGATAATGCAGCAGCCATTGCCCCAGCCGCCACAAGACCGATGACAAACATGCCAAGATTGGCAATTTCAGGTGTCGCCATAACGACTATATCGTTCGAGATAATGAGTTCATTCCATTGCAGTACCCCATCGCCATTGCCATCAGCTACTTGCAGCTTGCCTGTATCAACCCATGTCTTCGTCCAGGCAGGCAGTTCTGTAATTTTGCTGCCGGCAACCTGTGTCATTAAAATGAAACGGGAGAATGCAGAGTATGCAGGTGCAGATAGATAAAGCAAGCCGATGAACAGCAATGCCCATGCCCCAGACCAGCGGGCGGCCTTCATCGTTGATACCGTATAGAAACGGACAATTACGTGCGGAAGACCGGCTGTACCAGCCATCAGTGTAAACATAAGAGCCAGGAACTGCCACTTTGTTCCATTTGTAAATGGTGCAAAATATTCAGAGATTCCAAGCTCCCGGTCGAGTTCACCCATTTTACCGACAAGCTCCCCATAAGAAAGCCATGGGGCCGGGTTTCCTGTAATTTGAAGGGACATGAAAACGACTGGAATGATATATGCGATAATCAAAATGACATACTGAGCAACCTGCGTCCAAGTAATCCCCTTCATGCCGCCGAATGCAGCATAAAAGGCAATAAGAACGACACCGATCATGGTTCCAAGCTTCGCATCAATTTCAAACAGGCGGCCAATAACCACTCCTGAACCGGAAAGCTGGCCAATCGAATAAGTGAAGCTGATAATGATCGTACAAAGGGCTGCAATCACACGGGCTGTGTGGCTGTCAAACCGGTCACCGATGAATTCAGGAACCGTGTAGCGGCCGTATTTCCTCAGCTGTGGTGCCAAAAGGAAGGTTAAGAGCAGATATCCGCCCGTCCAGCCCATAATATAGGCAAGACCGTCATAGCCCAGGAGCATGATCGTTCCCGCCATCCCGATAAAGGAAGCGGCACTCATCCAGTCGGCGCCTATCGCCATTCCATTAAAGACTGGCGGCACCCCGCGGCCGGCAACATAGAACTCCGATGTTTCTTTTGCCTTATTATAAATGGCTATTCCAATATATAAAGCAAATGTAGCTAAAATAATGGATAATGAGACCAAAAATTGTGTATCCAAAGACATCCCCCTTTATTCCGTAAAAAATTTATATGACGCCCCTTTTTTCTCTATTTATAGCGGCGGCTTGAACAGCCGCTCATTTTTCATTAATTAATGATCAAGAACTTTCCCTGAGCTGATCTGTTCATTTTTGTTTTCATCAATTCCATATTTCCGGTCAATGGCATCCCCCATTTTGGCATTAACGAACAGCAGAATGATAAAGGTCAGGACCGCGCCCTGTGCGCCCATGAAGTAATGGAATGGAAATCCGTTAATCGAAATATCGCTTAATGGTTCTGCAAAAAAGACCACGCCAAAAGAGGCAAGAAATCCAATAGCAAAATAAATGATCATGTTCCGAGTCTTTTCGCGGAAATAACTGTCTGCTACTTTTTTATCAATTTTTTTCAAAACTCCACCCCCGGTAAAAATGATAAATTCGCACTCTTGATTCTGATTAACAGACTTTATTGTCAGGAATCACTCCTTTATCGGTTATCTGCAGCTGAATCGCCGCTATTTCACCGGATCCGTTATCCGGACCCGGACAAAACCATTACCTTAAACTGAAAATAAATTTGACTGTATCCATGAAAGGTGCGGGAACAAGAATGATTTGAACGAGGAAGTAAGCAAAGATTGATAGAAATGGAACTGCCAGGAAGATTGGTCTTTTCTTTCTTAAAGCTAGAAAAAGGCAGATACCTGTAATAATCATCATAGACATTAACGTAAGCAATTTGGTTCCCTCCTTTTTAGAAAGCGCTGTCATTTTTTGCTGATTTCTGCTTTCGGCTTTAAAATAGGCATTCAAGTTATTTTCTGACTTCATTTAATTTTAAGAAAATTCATACTTCATTATGTACAAAAATCATTTCCAGGTCAAGTACATGCTGGAAATATATTAAATTTTTTTAAAAGAACCAACTGCTCCCATTGATACATAAGGGTTTTTGTCCGCAAGTATGGATGGCGGAGGCTTTAGGGCATTAGAGGAAAACACTATAGTGATAATAAAAACTTCGAAAAAAAAGAGCCTGTCCGGCTCTTTAATCCAATTCTTTGATGATAAGAGTAATTGCCTCCAGCAAATCTGAATCAGACCAGCTTGCCATGCCTTTTTTGCTGGCAGCTGCCAGCTCGTGGGAAGCAGGAATATGCACAAAACCCGCCGGTACTTCAGTGTTTGCGGATTTTAGCAGATGAAGCACAGAGTACATAACGTTATTGCATAAATAAGTCCCCGCTGAGTTCGAGATGGCAGAAGGATATCCCGCTTCTTTAAGCCTATTAACCATCCGGCGGATTGGAAGCGTTGAAAAATAGCCATCGGGACCATTTTCCTCTATCAGTTTGTCTTCAGGGGCGACTCCGCTATTATCCGGCTCCCCGTCCTGGCAATTGATCGCGATTCTTTCAGGTGTGATGGCTGTACGGCCAGCTGCCAGTCCAAGAGAAATCACTGCATCCGGTTTTTTCGCCATTACTTCCTCTGCTATTTCCTTAGGGGCGACATTAAAATCCACCGGCAAAAGGTGCCCCATAATTTCATAGTCTCCAACAGCTTTGCCATCCAATGCATGTACAATCTTTTCCGTCGGATTGATTGGAAAATCAAGAAAAGGTTCAAATCCGGTTAATAGAAGCTTCTTCATATTTCTCCCCCTGTATAACTCTTCGTTTTCCGAAATATTATACAGGACAATGGCAGAATTGTCTAAAAAATGTTGATTCGACAAAAATCGGGTGGTACCTGTCAAAAGAAAAGCGGAAGCGCCTTGCCCACCCCCTACAAATCGAGGGGGCAGGCTGCTTGCACTAGACAGTTATCAAACTTCAGGATTCATACATTCTGTCAAAAAAAGAGCCCGCCATTTCGGCAGACTCCCTATCATTATGCGTCAGTTGATTCAGTTGCAGTGTCTTCCTCAACTTGGTCGTCAGTTTGACCTTCGTCTTCAGAAGTTCCAGCTGGATCTTCTTCTGTATCAGCAGACTCGTCTTCTTCCGTATTTCCGGCATTTTCATCCGCAGGTTCTTCAGCAGAACCTTCGTCTTCCGTTTTGCCAGACTCTTCAGCTGACTTGTCCTCAGAAGGAGCAGCTTCGTCGTTTCCTTCAGTTGCACCGCTGTTTTCTTCAGCATTAGCTTTGTCAGTTGTGTCTAACTCCTGTAAAGAGCTAAGCGGCTTATTGAAGTAATCAAGCGGATTGACCGGCATTCCGTCTTTACGGATTTCAAAGTGTACATGTACGCCTGCTTCTTCATTAAACAAGCTTTCGCCTGCCTTCGCAAGGGCATCACCTTGTTCTACCTGGTCGCCAACCTTAACATTCATCTCTGTAACAGATTGATATTGTGTTACAATTCCTTTGTCATGCTCCACTTCAATGACATTGCCCAAAAGTGAATCTTCTTCTACCTTAGTTACTTTTCCGCTTAATGCAGCAAGGACATCAAAAGTTTCTCCATCCTTTGTAGCGATATCAATACCTGTGTTCGGATGGTATGTGTTATTGTAAAATACTAGAGCAGCTTCCTGTTCTTCAGCCTTGCCGTCATAGTCATAGAATTGTTTTTGAATGACAGCTGAGTCTGGATCTTTGACAGGCATTACGAAGTTTTCCATTGCGCGGTTAACTTCCAATGCTGGCTCGTCGTACTTTTTGCCGGTAATATCAGTGGCTTCGTAATCGTAGCTGTCAGTGTCTGTAGCGTTGTCGCTTGTTTGATACCAAAGAACACCGGTTAGAATGATTGCTGCACTTGCAATGTAGATAGCTGGGAATGCCCACCGCTTCTTCATAAAGCGTTTAAAGCTGGAATCTTGAGAAGATCGTTTCTTTTCTTCCTCTCTCATTTATCATCACCTCAGCAATCAGTCTGAACAGATTGAGAGGATTATATACATTTCTCAAAAAAAATTTTTTGGGCTTATTTTTCGACAAAGGTTTTCGGATTATGCATGATTTGGGAAAAAAATTTATAAGGAGTTACTTATAGATGGTTAAGTGGATAATACGGGTGCTGCCTTTCCTTTATATGGCGCTTATTTGGGTCCTGTCCAGCATGCCGGCAGATGCAGTGGTGGAGCTGCCGGATCTGGCGGTGGACCGTTTTTTAAAAGAATCTATGCATCTGATTGAGTTTGGTATTTTGTATGTTCTTCTGGTTTTGGCTGCTTTAACAGTATTTAAGCTAACCCCGGGAGTAAATATTTTATTGGCCGTATTGGCTTGCTTTTACGGGATTCTCGATGAAATTCATCAATCGTTTGTACCTTATCGGTCTGCTACTGTGATTGACGCTGTCAAGGATATTACCGGTGTGCTGGTGTGCTGGTATTTGATCAGCCGGGCTCTTTTTTATGGGAAGTTTAAAAAGCTTGCTAATTTTCTTGGTTTTTTTAATAAAGCAAATTGAAAGAGCTGATTCAATGAATCAGCTCTTTTCCTTATTTCTTAGCCGTGACTTTCGTCAGCAGCTGGTCAGAAGCGGCAATTTCCACCCCTTTATAATAATGGGCAACGATTTCTTTGTAGCTCTTTCCTTCAACTGCCATGCCGTTTGCGCCGTATTGGCTCATGCCGACTCCATGGCCGTAGCCCTGGGTATTGATGATGATATTGTCTCCTTTGCGTTCCCAGGTAAAGTCTGTTGATTTCAGGCCAAGCTTCTCCCGGATGTCTTTACCGCTGACGACTTTTCCGTTAATATCCACTTTTGCGACCCGCTGGCCGGCTGTGCGTTCAGTTACGGTGCCAATCGTGCTATCATTAGGAAGCTGTACACCCAATTTCCTTTCAAAATCCTGGACTGTGAATACCTCTCTGCCGTTAAACTTCGGAGAATGCAGGTCCCATTTGCTTTCTACACTTTTTAAGTAAGGAACAGAATTTGGCCAGATAGCTTCGGAATTTTCCGTAAAGCCATTGCTTGTTGAAAAGAAGGAGGCTGTAATCGGTGAGCCGTCGAAAGTAAGAATCTGGCCTTGCGTTTCGGTAACGGCTTCTCTTACCTTTTCGATTTTCCACTTATAATCTTGTTTCCATTGCTGTCTCAATTCCTCATCACTTTTATAAACCTGATGGGTTACTGTATCGTAAACTAATGCCCCCTCAGGAAGTTCAACGCTATCTTTATTCATTAACTGCTTCACAATGAATGTCCTGGCTGCCAATGCCTGAGCCTTCAAAGCCTCCTCTTCAAACTCAGCCGGCATTTCCGATGCTACTACTCCGACGATATACTCTTCAAGCGGAACCGTCTCCAGCTTTTTCTGTGCAAGGCGGTAGACCCCTACCTCTATGGCTGGCCCTTGAGGAATTTCTGCCGCTGTCTCTTTTTTCGTCTCAGTCTTAAGCTCCTCGCCAAGTTTCCCGCTGACTTTTCCTTCTGTAAAGGGAATCACAAGCAGGGCGGGAACGATAAGCGTGACGGCAAACAACAGTGCGGCTAGTACGATGAAAGGTTTGAATTTTGTCATGTTTTAAGCCTCCATAGCAAATAAATAATTCGAACTCATTTCATGTTTATGGCTATGGACAAGCTATTATGACAACTTAATGTACCGGACTGCCATTTAATCAATTTATGCTTTACTGCCGCGGATAAATTCAATAAAAGCATTTGAGACGGAGAGATTCAGTGAACTTTCATTAAATACAAGCCATGTTTTCCGGTAAAGCGTTTCACCCTTTAAGTTCAATTCCCATGTGTTTAGATCTGTGCAGCCTTTAAGGCAAATTTCTGGCAGGATTCCATAACCCAGCCCATTCAGAACCATTTCACGGCATGTATCGATAATATCTACTTCCATTGTAATAGTAGGAGGATGGTTAAAGTTTTCCTTCCACCAAAGATCGATAATATTTTTTAAGGATGGATCGGTGTTATAATCTATTCTCGGCAGATATGGAAGCTGTTCTAAATCGATTTTATCGTTTGAAGCAAGGAAGATTCTCTCTTCATCTATTAAAATTTTTGGCCCCTTCCAATCATAAGGATCACGGACGATGCCAATATTCGCTTCTTCTTTATGAACCATTTGGATTACTTCATAGCTGAAGCCGGTTTTTAACTTCAGGTCTACCTGTGGATATTGAATTAGAAATGCAGCCAGTATTTCAGGCAATTTATATCTGGCATACGTTTGTGAGACTCCAAGCCTTAATGCTCCTCTTACCTCACCCTCCATGCTGCTGAGAAAATCCTTCGTTTCCCTTAGCTGATGAATCATCCTATTGGCATATTCCACTAAATATTCCCCTTCAGATGTAAAATCCACTCCTCTCTTTCTTCGTGATAGGATTTTTACAGCAAATTCTTTTTCCAGCTGCTGAATCCTGTACGTCAATGAAGGCTGCGAGATATACAACTGTTCCGCAGCTTTCGTAATATTCCGTTCTTTATGGATTGTCTGCAGGATGAGCCAATCTTTTTCGTCCATTTCTGCCTCCATTGAAATAGAAATTTTTTATCGTTAACAATAAAATATCAATATTTCATTTATTTTACCATTCCCCCTACAATAAAGTTATAAATAGTAAAAATTCGTCGGGAGGTACTTAAAATGGCTAAATATGATGTAGTAGTGGTAGGAGCCGGCAATGCGGCACTATGTGCGGCGATTTCGGCAAAGGAGAATGGGGCAAGCGTCCTGATCCTTGAAAAAGGTCCTGAACATAAGCGCGGAGGCAATTCTTATTTTACAGATGGGGCCATCCGTTTTGCTTATAACGATTTAAGCGATATCAGAAGAATCATGCCCTCATTGACAGATGAAGAAGCCGGTAAAATTGTGATGCCGGAGTACAGTAATTCTGATTATTATAATGATTTAATGAGGGTGACTGAAGGCCAGAGCCATCCGGAGCTGGCAAATCAGCTTGTTTCTAAGTCTTACGAAACAATCGTTTGGATGAAAGAGCAGGGTGTCGAATTTGAACTGAATTATGATAATCAATCATTTAAAAAGGATGACAAAATTCACTTCTGGGGCGGCCTTCCTGTTAAAACTAAGGAAAAAGGAATTGGCTTAATGAAGGCACTTTTCCAGCGTGCTAAGGAAGCAGGGATTGACATATGGTATGAGGCCCAGGCAACAAAGTTATTAACCGAAGACAGCAGAATAACCGGCGCAGTCGTTCAGCAAAAAGAGAAAGAACTTATCGTAGAGGCAAACAGCGTCGTGCTTGCCTGCGGAAGCTTTGAAGCCAATAAAGAAATGCGCTCCAGGAATTTAGGACCTGAGTGGGAAGCAGCTGCTGTCCGGGGCACAGAATTCAATACAGGTGACGGAATCAATATGGCGATTGAGGCTGGAGCCGAAACATTTGGTGAATGGTCAGGATGCCACTCCATTGGTACAGACTATAATGTTCCAAAGGTCGGTGACTTCACAAAGCCAGGCGATATCTTCAAGAAGCATTCATACCCGCTTGGAATCATGCTAAATAAAGAGGGGTACCGCTTTGTGGATGAAGGCGCCGATTTCAGGAACTATACCTATGCAAAATATGGACGCGAAATTTTAAAACAGCCTGGACATGTTGCTTACCAGATCTTTGATAGCCAAGTGAGACCTCTTCTGCGCAAAGAATATAATCTGGAAGAAGCAACTGTTTATCAGGCAGACACGCTCCAGGAATTAGCGGAGCAGCTCCCTGTAGAAAAAGAACAGTTTTTAAAAACCATTCAAGAATATAATGATGCTGTTCAAGATGGTGATTATAATCCGTCTGTCAAAGATGGAAAATCAACATCAGGCATCACTCCTGAAAAAACGAACTGGGCACTGCGGGCTGAGAAAGGACCCTTCTATGCCTTCCCGGTTACATGCGGAATTACCTTTGCCTTTGGCGGACTACATGTTAACACCGATGGAGAAGTACTAAATAAAGAACAGACCCCAATTCCAGGGCTTTTTGCAGCAGGAGAGGTGGTCGGCGGAATCTTTTATAAAAACTATCCAGGCGGATCAGGCTTAATGTCCGGTGCCGTTTATGGCAAAGTCGCCGGAACTCAAGCCGCCTCATTCGCAGTGAATCAATCCAAGGCTTCAATTAAATAACTATAATGGCGTGCTCAGTTAAGTGAGCACGCCATTTTTTTTCAAAATAGAAGAAGAGACAGCCGTAAGCCGCCTCATCCCTGCCAATAAAATGCGAACGCTCCTAAAATAACCCCGATCCAAATCAAAAAGGAAACAGCACCCGCTTTAAGCAAATCTCTCTCACTAAAATGGCCATATGAATAACTGATTAAATGGACAGGCGATTGGGTGATAAAGAAGAAGCCTGGAATACCTGCCAAAAGCACGGCCTTCACCAGGTTCAGAGCTGGGAAGCCGCTTAATGCATCCCCCAGTGAAATAACTAAAGGGAGCATGATGGCCAGGAAACCTAAGACATTCACAAACATGATTCTCATCAATGAAGTTAATAGAATTAAGATCAAAACAGTCATAAACGGAGTCTTCAGGGCAAGGATTGGGGTGAGATACTTAACCAGCAAATCGATGGTGCCTGTACTTAACAGCATCCCTGAGACCATGAGCGTAGAAGCAAAAAACAGAACGATATCCCAATTAATCGATTTTCTTGCCCGCTCCCATTCCCAGACTCCGATTCCCGGGAATATGGTCAGACAGGCGCCCAAAAGTCCAATGAGGGGAATTGAGTATCCATGTATGGCCTGCGTGATCCAAAGAGTAAGTGTAACGCCCATAATCGCAAGCATTTTCTTTTCTCTTGCACTGACCTTTCCCAATTCACTGATTTTGGCTTCAAGCAGACACAGCAAATGCTCTTTGTTCATTTTCTCCGGCGGAAACATGATGATGAATGCCAGACCGAGCAGCACGGCAAAAATAGCGATTGGCACTCCAAAAGTAAGAGTCCATTGCAGAAAATCAATATGATGGCCACTATCGGACAAAAGACTGTAAGCATAGATTGTTGAACTTGCTCCTGTAGCAACAAAAGCACCAGTAATCGGGATCAGATAGGTGATGCCGATGAACAAGGATTTCGCCAGATTGCTTGATTCGTCCATTGACTTTAAGCTTCTGATCAGACTATCAAATACGGAGGAAATAAGACTTGCTTTCCCGACATTGGACGGTACAAGGACCGATAAAATAAAGACAAGGAAAAATGAGATGAAGACAAGCACCTTGCCTGCACCGCGCGACCATTTCAAAATCATTAAGGAAAGCCTGTCGGCTAATCCAGTATCGATAAAGGCTCTTGAGATGATAAATGTAGAAACCAGCAGCCAGACAACATCAGAACTAATATATGCCAGCACCTCTTCATAAGTAAAAAAATGAAAGGAAAACATCAGCATGACTAGTAGTGAGCTGTAGGCCAGGGGAAATACGTTTCCCACCCATAATAGCTGGATGATCACAAGCGCGACGAGCGACTGTACTTTTATATTCCATTGCATCGGGAGGATAAAAAAGAAAAGATACAGCGCGATTGCTATAATCATTAGAAGTTTCTTTTTCATAATGTTTCTCCTTCGGCGTAAACAGGAAAATCCACCATTATTCTGGTGGACTTTCCTGGATCCATATTAAGCAGAGATAGCATCTTTATCATCATTTCTGCTTTTCTTCTTGAACTTATTGATCACAATTGGATAGAACAAAGAAAGTACAGTCAGCACAATCAGTGTAATCGATATTCCGGAAGAAAAGAATATACTTAAGCTGCCGTTAGATGAAGTCAGGGCCATCCGGAAATTCTGCTCCATATCCCCGCCCACAATAATTGCCAGCACCAGAGGGGCAATTGGGAAGTCCATTATTTTCATGAAAAGCCCAATTACGCCAAAAAGAAGCAGCAGGAAATAATCAACGGTGCTATAGCTGAGTGTGTATGTGCCTATAAACGCCAGCATGATGATAAGCGGATATAGAACCTTAGCTGGTGTATCCAGGATTTTCACCAATAAGCCGACAAGGAGAATATTGATGATGACTAATGCGATATTTCCAATAAACATGCTGTTGATCAGGGCCCATACCATTCCAGGATCATTTTCAAAAAGCAAGGGGCCTGGTCTCACTCCCAGCATGATAAGAGCTCCCAGCATGACCGCTGTCGTGCCTGAACCTGGAATTCCCATGGTCAAAAGCGGAATCATTGCCCCAACAGAAGCAGCATTATTGGATGATTCCGGAGCTGCAAGTCCCTCAACAGCACCTTCACCGAACTCCTCAGGCTTCTTTGATAGCTGCTTTTCAGAAGAATAACTCATCATGGAAGCAATCGAACCTCCCGCCCCAGGGAGGACACCAACGATAAATCCTAATGGAGCACTGCGAAGTATCGGCCATTTCGACCTTTTCCATTGTTCCTTGGTAAACCAGATTCTTCCAACCTTTTTCTTTTCTTTTTTTACTTTATCAATAGTTAAAAAGTTATAAAAAACTTCTCCTACTGCATAAACACCAATAATAACAATGAGGAATTCAATACCTTCACTTAAATGGGGAATATCCATTGTAAAACGGTGCACCCCCGTCTGGGGGTCAATTCCAATGGTACTGATCAGAAGACCCAGCGCCATCGCGATGAAGCCTTTCACCATTTTACCGATAGAAAGTGATACAATCGCCGATAATGTTAAAAGCATTAATAGGAAATATTCTGATGGGCCAAATTTTAAAGCGAAGTTTGCCAGCGGCTTTGCCAAAAAGATAAAACCAAAGACCGCCAATACACCGCCGATAAAGGAAGCCACTGCGGAAATGGCCATTGCCTCTCCTGCCTGTCCCTTTTGAGCCATCGGATATCCGTCAAAGGTGGCCGCGATGGCAGATCCATCCCCCGGTGTATTGAGGAGAATCGAACTTCTTGAGCCGCCATACATGGCACCATAATAAATGGCAGCCATTAAAATGATCGCACTTGTCGGGTCCATCCCAAAGGTAATGGGTATTAACACCGCAACAGCTGTAGCTGGCCCCAGGCCTGGGAGCATGCCGACAATCGTGCCTAAAAACCCGCCAATTACAACCCAAAAAATATTCATTGGCTGTAAAACGATCTGGAACCCTTGCAAGAAAGCATCCATGCTAACTTCTCACCTCCATATTTATGGTAAACTCACACCCAATAATTCACTAAAGCCGTACCAGGTTATGAACGAAAATGAAACCGTGACAATGATATTAGCCTTCCACTTCTTCCATCCATTCACATAGAAGAGCAGACATCCCAGAAAAATAATGGTAGAAATCAGAAATCCAAAAGGTTCGAAAATAAAAGCGTAAATCACTCCCAGGGCGATGGTCACTGCTATTAATTTCAATGTTCTCCCCTCAAAAAGCCCCTGGATTTTCCCATTATGTTCATGCAGGGTTTTTAATTCGTTAAAGAGATAGATGACGCTAAGCACCAGCATGAAAATACTTAATCCTATCGGAAAGTATAAAGGCCCGTTTGGGTTTCCGAGATTTGCCTTTGGAATAGCGAATGAGCTGATTAAAAAGAAACCGGCAATGATGATCATTAACAAAGGCATTCCTATTTTTACGGCTTTCATCCCATCGCTCCCTTACTTAACCAATCCAGAATCATTGATCAGATCTTTGTATAACTTCTCCTGTTCATCAAAAAACGCTTTGGTTTCTTCACTATTTTGATAGAAGTCATCCCAGTCATTATTCTCAAGCAGCTTCTTCCATTCATCCGTTTTAACCATTTCCGTTAACTTCTCATCCCAATATTTGATTTCTTCTTCAGTCATGTCAGGCGGGCCCATAATACCTCTCCAGTGAGGAAAGACCATATCTATTCCTTCTTCCTGGAGTGTAGGCACATCTTCGAGCTCTTCCAATGTCTTATCAGAGGATACAGTCAAGATTCTAAGCTTTCCAGCCAAGTGCTGATCCTTAACCTCTGATAACGATGTGGTTACAGCATCCACATGGTTCCCCATCAAAGCGGTAACCACATCTCCCCCGCCACCATCATAAACAAGGAAATTCAAATCTGCTGGTGTGATCCCTTTCATGTCTGCAACCTGTACAAATGCCAGATGGTCATCATTTCCTAATCCAGGGCCAACTCCGATTTTAATGGACTTTGGATCCTTCTTGATCTGGTCCATTAAGTCATTGATGGATTTATATGGAGAATCAACCGATACGGCAATTGCCTGCCATTCAGTGGCCAGAGTTGCTAACGGAGTAAATTCTTTGTGCGTCAGCTTACTTTGTCCCAGTAAATTATTCGTCAGGAGCAAACTCGAATTTACTGCAAGGTTATGAGAGTCTTTGCTGTGCAGATAGTTCCAGCCCACCTCACCGCCGCCTCCCGGCTTATTAATGACATTTACATTACTCTTGACTAGTTTGTTATCTTTTAAGATTTTCTGTACGGATCGGGCAGTCAAATCCCATCCTCCACCCGGAGATGCAGGGGCTACAATTTCAATGTTCTTAGAAGGGTAATCTGCACTGTTAGATGCTTTACCTGATGAACATGCCGAAAGCAATACTACAGATAATATTAATATTCCAAGTTTTTTCATGGTATCCACTCCTTATAAGTTATTTATTCTGAATTTATAATAAATTCTAAATACCATAGTGTAAACGTTTTCAAAAAAATGTCCATATAAACCTTTATATGCATTTTGTTCATTATGTTCATATGTTCATTGGTTCACATATTTATAAAAAAAAGAAAAAGCCCTGATCACTCGGACCTTTCCTCATCCTTCTTTTATGTAATAATTTCGTTCCGGCCGTCCTACAATTCCATACTCCTGCTCCACATACGCTTTATTGGCACTTACCAAATATTCAAGATACCTTCTGGCCGTAGTCCTGGATGCGCCCATTTTTTCGCCAACCTTGTCAGCGGACATGCCTTTCGTCTCTTTCTTTAGTATTTGCCTTACTTTGTTTAAGGTAAGGTAGTCAATTCCTGCAGGCAAATCAAGTTTATCCTCTTTCACCTTGCGGCTTCCAAATAACCGGTCAATGGCATCCTGATTTACTTCCGCTATTGAGTCCAGGATCTGCTTATCTTGCCTATATTTCTCAAGTGTTCCGATCAAGGTCTCCATTGTTACCGGCTTAATCAAATAGTTATGGACGCCAAATTTCAAGGCTTTTTGCAAATATTCTTTTTCTCTGGCGGCTGATATCAAAATAACATCCAGTGTGGGGAACTTTTCACGGATTTCCAGCAGCAGGTCTGTTCCCAATCTATCCGGCATATATATGTCCAGCAGCAGCAAATCCACTTGATGGACGTTCAATAAATTCATGGTTTCCCTAGCATTTAAGGCCTTCCCGACTAACTTCATGCCCTTAACCCTTGATAAAAATTCTTCATGGATTTGCGCAATTCGGAAATCATCCTCAGCAATTACAACATTGATTACCCCACTCAAATTCCCCCTTTATAAGAGATAATCATTTTGGCAAGTAGACAGTGAACACCGTACCATTTTCTTCATTACTGTCAAATTCAATCATTCCGCCTAATGATCGTGCTTCATCGTTTACATTCCCAAGTCCATATCCTCTATGTTTTCCCTTAGAAGAAAAACCGGTTTGAAAAATAAACGGCTTATCCTCATCCTTAATTCCCTTGCCGTTGTCATTGATTTCAAAAATTACGTCATTTCCGATATCTGTCACAAAGAAATGAACCATCTTTTCTTCTTTTTCTGCAACGGCATCAAATGCATTATTAATGAGATTTCCCAAAATAATGATCAGGGAAGATAGCTTGAATTTTTCCGGTAGGGATTCCAGCGAGCTTTCTGGGTCAATAACAAAATTTATCTTCTTTTCCGATGCCTGCGCCATTTTCCCTAATAGGATGGCCTGGACTTTTTCATCCTGTATTTTCGATAGTAATAAATCTTCCTCTATTGAATGGATATGTGCCTCATTTTTAATAAACTCAATCGCTTCCCTCTTCTTATTCAGCTGAAGAAGGCCGAGAATGGCA
Organism: Cytobacillus sp. Bac17; assembly: GCF_024519925.1. Classification (NCBI taxonomy): domain Bacteria; kingdom Bacillati; phylum Bacillota; class Bacilli; order Caryophanales; family Bacillaceae; genus Cytobacillus; species Cytobacillus sp. Bac17. Next base: position 23,408 of record NZ_JALJRC010000037.1, read on the forward strand.
TACAGCTTATTGGTGAATTCATGAGCTTGAGCTCTCAGGTCATCGGAATACTGCCTAACCTCAGATAGGGCATCAATCATATGCTTAATCTCTGTCCGATCACGAAAGCTTCCGACCATCCCTTTCTTTTGTTCTTCTTCAATAATTGGCTCAGTGCTGACGATCATAATTTTTTCTTTGTATTGTATTTCAACATTCATTTGTTTTTCATTGTTTGAAAGGATCTTTAACATTTCTGAGGAGTCAATTACTTCAGTTAAGGGCCGACCTTCTGCCTGTGCCTCAATATCCAGCATATGCTGTGCAGACGAGTTCATCATGGTGATAACTCCTTGTGCATCCACAGCAATGATTCCCTCTCGCACCGATTGCAGGATTGCATTTCTTTCTCTGAACAAAGCGGCAATTTCATATGGTTCCAGATTGAGAGTATCTTTGCGAATGCTGTTGGCCAATAGGAAGCTTCCAAAAATCCCCATGATTAAGATTAATACGGAGGCCTTTAGAATCTTTGCGATGTCGTCCCAAATAGAAATATATATCGCATCCATTTCATATAAAACAACGACTGTACCCTCCACTTTTTTATATGGCCCATAATCCACCATAACTGGGGCAATCGCTTTAAGCACCTTTCTGCCGTTTTCCGTTGTTTGGAGTACGTAATAGCTCCCATAAGTAAGCGCTTTATCTGCATTGTCATTATTCAGCATTTTATATAAACCCTGTTCATCTGTTGAAGCAATCAGCCTCCCATCACGGCCCTGAAAAAATACAGTCATGGGCTTGGATTGATATTTAATCTGGTCCATCAATATATTGATATTTTCATATTCGCCGCCATGCCGAAAAAAGTCTTGCAGGGCAGGCATATAAGACAGGGTCTTGGCCGTTTCCAAGGAAATTTCCCTCGCCTTTACCACATCATCAGCCTGCTTCATATAAATAAATAGACCTGATAAAGAAGTGATGATAAATATAATCAGCATAAGGACCAATCCCAGAATTTTCACCTTCAATGAAACCTTTAGGAATTTTTTCATGATATCTTCATTAGCTGTTCACTATATCCCATCTTTTTCTATTATATTAGTATAAATATTCAAAATTATCCATGAATATTTCTTACTAGTCGGCCAATAAGAAAAGCGCAAGCGCCTTCGGAAAAAGCCAAAAGCGCTTGTTCCTGCGAAGAACACCCAAGGAAGCTTCCCTTAGGTGCTCACCCCCGACAAGCACAACAAGTCGAGCCTCTCGGAAAGGCGTTGGGGGGCTCGGATTGTGACCTCGCTGGAACTAGATAGTTATCAACGTTCAAATGTTATTCTTATCAGAAATTAAAAACCGCAGAATCGATTCGTCAGTCCTCTGACAGCTCGATTCTGCGGTTTCAGTTTGAAATGCGCGCAAGGCGACTATTTTGACGACTTGCAGGTGGCCGCCTTGATTGGCATTACTTACGCGTTCATGTCAGAAACAATGCTGCTATTAACAGGTGTTTCTTCCACTTCTGTCACACGTTCGATATCTGCACCGAGTGCAGCAAGCTTTTCGTGGAAATTCACGTATCCGCGGTCAAGATGCTTCAGCTCTGTTACGCGTGTTACGCCATCTGCCACCAATCCAGTCAGGATCAACGCAGCGGCTGCACGAAGATCTGTAGCAGCTACTTCTGCACCCTGCAGATTGCTTGGTCCGTTCATAATGACAGAACGGCCTTCAATTTTAATATCAGCGTTCATGCGGCGGAATTCCTCCACATGCATGAATCGGTTTTCGAATACAGTTTCCGTGATTACACTTGTACCCTGAGCATGAAGCAATAGGGCCATCATCTGTGATTGCATGTCTGTCGGGAAGCCAGGGTGAGGCATTGTTTTAATATCAGCTGCCTTTAATTTATCTGGACCCAGTACACGAATTCCTTCAGCTTCTTCGATGAAGGTAACACCCATTTCTTCCATCTTGGCGATCAAAGAAGCGGAATGCTCAGGAACAGCACCCTTTACAAGAACGTCTCCGCCTGTAATGGCAGCTGCTACCATGAATGTACCTGCTTCAATGCGGTCAGGAATGATGTTGTGCTCTGCACCAAACAGTACGTCCACGCCTTCAATGCGGATCGTGCCAGTTCCTGCCCCTTTAACCTTGGCACCCATTTTATTCAGGAAGTTAGCTAAGTCAACAATTTCCGGTTCCTTTGCTACGTTTTCCAAAATCGTTGTGCCTTTGGCTAATGTTGCAGCCATCATAATGTTTTCCGTAGCACCAACACTAGGGAAATCGAGATATATTTTTGCTCCATGCAAGCGGCCTTCTGGTGCTTCCGCTTCAATAAAGCCATTACCAACCTTTACTTTCGCACCCATCGCTTCAAAGCCTTTTAAATGCTGATCGATCGGGCGGGAACCAATTGCGCAGCCCCCTGGCAATGCCACACGGGCACGGCCATTTCTTGCTAATAAAGATCCCATGACTAAAACTGAAGCACGCATTTTGCGTACATATTCAAAAGGTGCTTCTACCTTCAACTCTCGAGATGCATTTACTGTTACTGTATTATTTTCAAACTCCACTTCGGCGTTTAAATAGCGTAATACTTCATTAATAGTATATACATCGGAGAGTGTTGGGACATCACGAATTACGCTTTTGCCATCACTTGCTAACAGTGTTGCGGCGATAACCGGTAAGACAGCGTTTTTTGCTCCTTCTACTTTGACAGTACCGCTTAACCTATTTCCGCCGCGGACGATGATTTTATCCAAAGTGTATTCCCCTCCGCGTCCAATTTCTCTATATTAATATTCAATCGTAATGATGGGTGTGCCAATAACTATGTTTGTCTTGGCGCCCATTCCTTGTGTCCGTAATCCAAGCTGCATGTTCATTTTATTGCCATTTGTCTCAATGGATTCACCAAAAAGCGGTGAATTTGCTGATGCTGAAATAAATTGGTCTTCTTTTATTGCTTCTATTTCCGTTGCATTAAAAGCTGCCAGCAATTGAGCTGCAGTATCAGGCAAAGACTTATTCATCTTATCATTGAATTCACCCTGGATACAAGAGAAAATTGTGGCATTTCCTCGAAAAATGTCAGAAATCTTACTATTCAGTTCTGCAGCCAGTTCGCTTTGTTCTTTCTTCCACCCCTGACCTTTGGCCTCATAAATCACATACGTCTGAACTTGACCTTTTGTGGGGGTCGATAAAACTTTTACTGCTTCTGACTGAGTATCTGTTTTCATAATAATAGCTTCTGCTTCCCAAGCCTTTTCTGATCTTTGAAAGCTCCATTCCCAATCAGGATATTTCGACTGCAATTCATCGGTGAATGCTTTCACTTCCTGAAGGGTTTGAAGGTTTTCCATTTTTTCTCTCGCATGCAAAGTCCAATTCTTGATTAAAATATTCTCGCCCTGTAAAACCGAGGCCATCGTTAACAGGTCAAGCTCCCCTTTGGCTACAGTCGTCTTATTCCCAATGTTTATCATCATGAAACCAATAATGGCAATAATGGATAATGTCATGAATAATTTTTTCATCTCTAAACTCCTCCCCTTAGTACCATTGTTACCAAGGATAGAGAGAGCATACTTGGGAATTGTCGTCACTTTTTGACAAACTGAAAAGGCAGCAAAATCACTGTTAACTCCGATGTTATTCCTGCCCTTTTTTGCATACTTTGAAAACCATTTCACAAACTAGTATGTATGCAGGAAAACAAGCAACAAAAAGATTTTACTCAATAATTATCAAAATGAAAACATGTATGAAGACCTATATTTATAAAAAATATGGCCATCAAATGCATCTCCTAAAGAAAGGTGATGTTCTGCAGAATAAGCGGCAGCTGCTGGGACCATAGAAGATAATCGAGAAAGAAATTGCTTACGGCTGATCCAATCACAATGGAAAGCAGAACATACAGTACTCTTGCCTGAAAAACATGATTCGCCCGCAATAGCGTTTCAAACTGCAGTGCCTGAAGCGCCCACCAGGCCAGCGCAATAAACACCAGATGAGACATAATGCTGATAAGTGCCTGTTGCCCAAATCCTGATACCATCTTCTTCCCTCCCTTAACAATTTGCCACGTCGCTTACCTGTTTTGTGCGCTACAATACCATTTGACGTTTATCTTACCAGGTAAGTTTCATGACTGTATATTTTTTGAAAATTAAGTTTCTTTCTTTTTCGCAGTTTGTATGTCTATTATATCGAATTGTCGAAAAAACACGAAGTGTAAACAGGGGCAAACAAAAAGAGGGGTAAATTCCCCCTCTTATTAATACCCCTTTTGTCCCCTTTTTGTAAAAGCTTTTTTATAATCCCCATCCTATAAAGCGATTTTACCTTACTGAAAGAAATCAGTGAACTGATTGAAATTGCCCTGCAGGAAGTCAAATGCGATATTCGGTGCAACTCCAAATAGGATTGTTGCTGCCAGGCTAATGCCGATAACAGCTGTTAATGCAGCTGGGATCTTAACCTTCCCTGTATCACCTGCTGGCCTGAAGAACATTTGCACCATTACGCCGAAGTAATAGAAGTATGAAACAACTGTTGTCGCAATCATTATCGATACTAATACATAATGCCCTTCACTCGGCACTAATGCACCCATAAAGATATTCAGTTTGCCAATAAATCCGGCTGTTCCCGGAATTCCTGCAAGCGAGAGCAGGAAGATGGCCATGGCAATGGCCAGGAACGGAGCGCGGCGGTATAGGCCGGCAAATTGGCTGATATCTTCAGAGCCCGATTTATGTGTTACATGCTGGATGATCGCAAAAGCACCCAAGTTCATGAATAAGTAGGCTCCCAGATAAAACCAGAGTGTATCAAACATGAACAATGACATGCTCGCAATGACGACCAGCAGATAACCAGCCTGTGCGATACTGGAATAGGCAAACAAACGCTTGATATTCCGCTGTCTTAACGCAATCAGGTTCCCAATAATCATCGTGGCGCCGGCCAGGAAGGCTATGTAATCCTGGAGAGCAAGAATCATCGGCAGCCCCTGAGCCTCACCGGATGGTGCATTCGCAAAGATTGAGAACAGGATGCGGATTATAATGATGAACCCGGCTGTTTTGGAAACTACACTTAAAAAAGCTGTTACAGGTGTTGGTGCGCCCTGGTACACATCAGGCGCCCACATATGGAACGGTGCTGCTGCCAACTTGAAGGATAGCCCCACCACAATCATAAAGAACGCAAGGCCAAGCAGGTAAATATGCTGCTCGTTATAGATGGATGGCAAAAATCCTGCCATTTCCTTTAAGTTCGTAGTTCCAGTTAAACCGTATACATAACTCATTCCAAACAAAGTGATCGCTGTGGCGATACTGCCATTTATTACATATTTCATGGCAGATTCATTTGAATGCAGATTTCTTTTTCTCATGCCTGCCAGAATATAAGACGAGATGGAAAGAAGCTCAAGTCCCACAAACAGGGTGATTAAGTCTCCGCTTGAAGACATGATCATCGCTCCAAGCAATGCAGCCATGAATAGATAGAAAAATTCCCCCCTGAACTCTTCCAATCCTTCATTTGGCTCATAGCCAATGGCAATCAGCAGTACCATTGCCGATCCGATCAAAAGCAGCAGCTTAAAAGCATTTGCAAATGAATCAAGCCTGAATGTATCAAGCAAAATGGATTCCGGGCCGTGTCCGATAAGGCCAAGTAAAGAAACAAGTGCTGCCAGAACTCCGGCAAAGCCGACCCAGCCGAGAATTTTACGGCTTTGTGATTTCGGCATAAACAAATCCATTAGTGAAAGAGCGGTCGCAACACCAAGGATGATGAACTCCGGCGTCATAATGCCCCATTCATATGATAATAATGTTTCGAGATCCATCCTTCATCACCCTCCTATCCCCAGCATGATCGTTTCAAGTGTTGATGTCAGCGGTTCGCTCAGTACACTCGGATAAACACCAATCAGGACAATTAAGCCGACTAATACCAGGACAGGCACAAACTCAAACTTCCTCATATCCGTTACGCCGGCAAAATCTCTAAGCGCTTTGCCGTATGTGATGCCCAGTACCGCGCGAAGCAGGTAAACAGCTGTCATAATGATTCCGATCGCACCGACTGCGGCAAGAATCGGCATTTCTTTAAACAGGCCAAGGAAGGCCATAAATTCACTTACAAACCCAGACATGCCAGGCAGGCCAAGTGAGGCCATAGCCCCTGTAAGCAGGAAGCCTGCTGTAAGCGGCATCCCTTTTGCCAAACCTCCGAGATTTTGAATATTGGATGTTTGAACGCGTTCATAGAAAACACCAACAAGGAAGAATAAAAGTGCTGCGATTAAACCGTGGGAAACAACCTGGAAAATCGCCCCCTGGATTCCTGCCTCATTTAATGCGCCTAACCCGATTAAAACGATTCCCATGTGGGAAATAGAGGAGTAGGCAAGCACCATTTTAAAATCGGTCTGAACAAATGCCAGAAATGCTCCATACAGTAAATTCACGACTCCGAGCACAGCCAGCCATACAGCAATACTTTGGAATTGCTCAGGAAATATTCCCATACCAAAGCGGATTAAACCGAAGGCACCAATTTTCAAAAGCACTCCGGCATGCAGCATGACTATTGATGGCGGAGCTTGTACGTGCACCCTTACCATCCAGCTGTGCAGCGGGAATATAGGAAGCTTCACTCCAAACGCAATTAAAAGCGCAATCAGCATGCCCATTTTCATATTTTCAGAGATTGGCGCAACTAGCTGCGGATTATCCGCGTTCATTGCGGCCATCAAAGCATCAATATTAGCTGTGCCAGTACGGGCAAACAGCACCATAATGACAATCAGCAGCACAGCAGATCCGAGACCGTTATAGATCAGGAAGCTGTAAGCGGCATTTTCCTTTTCAAAGTAACCCCATTTCCCGATCAGGAAGAAGGTCGGAATCAAGGTGATTTCAAAGAAAATAAAGAAAAGAATCAGGTTTTCAGCCGCAAATACACCAAGCATGCCGACTTCAAGCAGCAGGAACAGCATGAAGTAGCCCTTCCATTCTTTTTTAATATGAATAGAAGCAATAGCTGCCAGTGTAGAAAGCACAGCAGTGAGCACAACCATGATTAATGAAAATCCATCCAGCCCCAGTTCATAATCAATGGAAAAAAGGTTGCCCAGCTGGCCGGAATCTCCAAACTGAATCCAGCTGACTTTTTCATTCAGCTGTTCCAGACTTGCACCTGCCCGGTATTGAAAATAGGCTATCAGCGCCAATATCAGTGCCGGAATGGTAGCCAAAAATCCTACGGTCTTGATCAATGTTTCCTGTGTTTTCGACAGGAATGATAATACTAAAATACCAAGGAGCGGGGAGAAAACTAAAATGGATAGAAAATACGCTAAGTTCATTTTAAGTACCCCCCCGTAAACGCATAGATGACAACTAAAATAGCAAGCCCGACAAACGCTGCTGTTCCGTATGTCTGAATCTGGCCATTTTGAAATTTAGAACCCAGTCTTCCGAGTGCAGACGTGATTCCAGTAACGCTCTTCACGAGTCCTTCAACCAGGAACACTTCCAGGAATCGCAGAAATGAGCTAATGAATTTCGCACCATTCACCACTGTCAGCGAATAGAATTCATCAATATAGTATTTATTGTACAGAACGTTGTATGAAAGCGGCATTCTGCTTGTAAGCCAGTCACGGGCAAGCGAACGTTTGCCGTACATTAGCCAGGCAAGGAAAATTCCAAGCAGGGATACAGCAGTGGCGACAATCATTATCCATGCAGGTCCCTCAATATGGCCATGGCCCAGAGCATGGTTATCTTCCACGAGCCAATCACCAAGAAACGTACCAAACCATGGCGTATTCACATATCCAGCCACTACAGCCAGCACTCCTAGGACCACCATTGGCAGCGTCATTACACCAGGCGACTCGTGAACATTTTTCATATCGGTTCTTGCTTCACCAGCGAAAACCATAAAAAACAGACGGAACATATAAAATGCCGTAAAGAACGCAGCAATCACCGCTAGCCAGAACAGTACTGTATTCCCATGCGCCCAGGCAGCAATTAAAATCTCATCTTTACTGAAGAACCCTGAAAATAATGGAACCCCGCTAATCGCCAGTGTCCCAATCAGGAATAGAGGGCCAGTCACGCGCAGCTTTTTCCATAATCCGCCCATATGTTCAATATTCTGTGTATGAACCGCGTGGATGACACTTCCGGCTGCAAGAAACAGCAAGGCCTTGAAAAAGGCATGTGTTATTAAATGGAATACACCGGCTACATATCCGGCAGAACCGAGCGCCAGCATCATATAGCCAAGCTGGCTGACGGTTGAATAAGCGAGCACCCGCTTTATATCCTTTTGGACCAGGCCGATGCTTGCCGCAAAAATGGCTGTGAATGCCCCAATTACAGCAACAGTCATCAGTGCTGTTTCACTTGCTGTAAACAGCGGGAACAGCGCTGCCACTAAATACACACCTGCCGCTACCATTGTCGCAGCATGGATTAATGCGGAGACCGGCGTCGGTCCTTCCATTGCGTCCGGAAGCCAGGTATGCAGCGGGAATTGGCCCGATTTACCGACAGCCCCTACAAAGATAAGAATGGCTGTTAACGTAATCATTGTGCCAGAAATGGCACCAGCTTCAACAGCTGCAAAAATTTCATCATACTCAAAGCTGCCAGCCTGCCAGAATAATAGAATCATTCCGATCAAAAGGCCGACGTCCCCAATACGGGTCATGATAAATGCTTTTTTAGCCGCAGCCTTTGCTTCCTCTTTGTAAAAATAGAAACCGATCAGCAGGAAGGAACCAAGTCCGACAAGTTCCCAGAAGAAGTACGTCTGAAGCAGATTAGGCGAGATGACAAGGCCCAGCATGGCAAATGTAAATAACCCTAAATAAGCATAGAAAACAGGGAAGCGGTCATCACCCTGCATATACCCTTTCGAATACGTATGTACCAGGAAACTGACAAGCGATACAATTACCAGCATCAATGCATTTAACTGATTAACTTCAAAACCCGCTGTTAACTGAACATCCCCTATAGTCAGCCAAACGCCTTCTGCTTTAAAAGTTGGTGCCGAAAACCGGTCAAATAGCACCAATATTGAATAGACAAGCGATGCCAGTGTAAACAGAATTCCTATATAAGCACTCGCTTCTTTTAGCCGTTTGCCGAATAAAATAAGGAACAAAAACGATAAAAGCGGGAAAAGCGGTATGATCCATGCATTCTCCATCATTATCACAATCCCCTTTTTGAACACACCCTAATGCTTGGCGTGTCAGATTGGGACCTTTTTTCAGGTCCATAAAGGCGGCGCCATATATGGCAGCCTTCACTACTCTCTATTCTCAGCCAGTCCGGCTGCATTTCCACAGTCTCTTTAGTGCTTCATAGCATCCATTTCATCAATATTAACACTCTTTTTATTACGGTACAGGGCAATTAATATCGCCAGGCCAACTGCTGCTTCTGCGGCTGCAACAGTGATTGTAAACAAAGCAAATATCTGGCCTGTTATGGATGGCATAATGCCGTATTTGCTGAATGCCACCAGATTGATATTGACCGCATTCAGCATCAGTTCGATTGAAATCAGGACAATCACGGTATTGCGCTTTGTCAAGGCACCATACAGCCCGATGCAGAAAAGAATTAAAGCCAAGGCCAGGTAGGCTTGAACGGGAACTGTACTCATTCCTTTTCCGCCTCCTTTTCATCATCTCTCTTAGCCAAAACAATTGAACCAATTAAAGCGACCAATAATAGGACAGATGTTACTTCAAATGGAATTATGAATTTTGAGTAAAGCTCAATTCCGATTTGCTCTGTATTATTGACATGAAGGTCATTCGGTGCTGACGGCAAATCGAGGTTATAAATCCCGATGTACACCGCGAAAGCAAAGCCAAGCACACCCAGGAATAATAACAGCTTTCGAAAGCGTCCTGTTTTCGGCTCGCTTGTATCGTTATGGCGTGTCAGCATGATTCCGAACAGCATGATGATGGTAATGGCACCGGAGTAAATTAAGATCTGGACGGCAGCCAGGAATTCAGCTGAAAGCAGCACATAAATTCCGGCAATGCTTACAAATGTAAATACCAGGGCGACAACCATATGCACGACTTTGGTAAGGTTTAATAAAAGCACGCCGCCGATGACCGCAACTAAAGCTAGAAACATAAACGCTAAAAACTCACCTGAAAACGTCATGCTTTATTCACCTTCCGTATATTTTCATCATTTTCATCAAGCCATTCAAGATTTTTAAACAGCTCATCCCGGCTATATTCCGCCAGTTCAAAATTATTGGTCATGATAATCGCTTCGGTTGGGCAGACCTCTGTGCACAAGTCGCAAAGGATGCAAATTTCGAAATTGATGTCATAGGTATCAATGATTTTTCCCTTTTTGGCAGGGTCCGGATGCTTTTTGCCTGTCAGCTGGATACAATCGGTTGGACAAATATTTGCACACTGATTGCACACGATGCACTTTTCAGGATAAAACTTTTGAATTCCCCTGAACCTGTCCGGAAGCGGAAGCGGTTCATTCGGATAGTCATAGGTTACCTTTTTGCGAGTCAGGTTTTTTAGGGTATACGATAATCCTTTCGCTAAACCAAGCATGTTTTTTCACCCCTTGTTAAGAAATGCATACGGCGCCCGCTTATCGGCGACAAGCATAAGACGAGCCGGCTAGAAGGTTGTTTTTTAACCTTTTGGACGGATTGGCTTAGACCCGAGAGCCGATGGCGCCTGGAGCTGGACAATTTTAGAAATGCGGAAGCGCCTTGCCCACCCCCGACAAGCACAAGACGAGCCCTGCAAGAAGGTGTTCTTTCCTTCTGAAAGGGATTGGCTAGTCTTTCGTCCCTAGGAGCCGCAACTAGACAAGCTTGTGACCTCGAGGGGGTAGGCCGCTCCTAAAAGCTAACGCTTTTTAGTCCCGCGATGACGATGCTGTCGAATCGTTCCTTGTGGAGCTAGACAGTTCACAAAACTTTATGAGGCCGGTCTTCAATTAAAATATATTCAGCCATTCTTTCAGCAAAGCTGTTAAGAAGATATTCGCAAGCGCTACGGGCAGCAGAACCTTCCAGCCAAATTCCATGAGCTGGTCTGCACGAAGGCGCGGGAATGTGACACGAAACCAAACCAAGATAAAGATTACAGCCGTGAATTTAAGTGCAAACCAAACGGCACCCGGAATGAATTCCAGGAATGGAAGCGGCAGCCACCCGCCAAGGAATAATACGGTTGTCAACGAAGCCATTGCAAAGAAATATACATATTCCGCAAGCATGAAGAACGCCCAGCGGAAGCCGGAATATTCAACATGGAAACCTGCGACCAGCTCTGATTCAGCTTCAGGCAAGTCAAATGGAACACGGTTCAGCTCAGCTGTCGAAGCAATCAGGAATACGATGAAAGCAATTGGCTGCCAAATGATGAACCAGCCATTCTTTTGCGCTTCCACGATCTCATTGAGGTTTAAGCTGCCTGTTAAAAGGATAATGCCTAATACAGACATAACGAGCGGGATCTCATAAGAAATCATCTGGGCCGCAGCACGCATCCCCCCAAGCAGGGCATATTTATTATTGGAAGCCCAAGCTCCGGTGACAATACCGACTGTTGTCAGTCCGGAAATGGCTATGTAATACAGCAGTCCAACTCCAATATCAGCAAACTGAAGTTTATCTGTAAAAGGAATCGTTGCCAGCACCATAAATGCCGGTGCAAACGCAATGACCGGTGCAAGAATGAACAGCGGCCTGTCTGCAAGTTTAGGAATGGTGTCTTCTTTTAATAAAAGCTTTAATACATCAGCAACGGTCTGAAGCAGCCCCCAGCGTCCTCCGACCTGATTCGGGCCATGGCGCAGCTGCATAAACCCCATGACTTTACGTTCTGCCAGGATGGCATAAGTAACAAACCCCAAAACGACTAATAGCAAAACGGTGGCAAGCAAGAAGAAAATACCGAAATTCAGCAGACCTGCTTCGGAATAAAGAAGTTCTTCTACCATTAACCGTCCACCTCCCCAAGGACAATATCAATTGCCCCTAAAATAGCAATCAAGTTCGCAATGTTTTCGCCTTCAAGCAGTTTAGGGAGAATTTGAAGATTATAGAATGATGGCCTTCGGAATTTTAAGCGATATGGCTCCTTCTTTCCATCACTCGCGATATAGCAGCCGATTTCCCCCCGAGGAGATTCGATTCTTACAAACGCTTCCCCTTTTGGCGCTTTGATGATTTTCGGAACTTTTGCCAGTATTTCGCCTTCTGAAGGGAATTGTTCCACTGCCTGTTCAAGGATCTTTAATGATTCTTCAATTTCCTTCATGCGCACATGATACCTGGCCCACGCATCCCCGCCGTCCTGAACGGCAACATCGAAATCGAAGCGGTCATAGATGGAATACGGCTCATCTTTCCGGAGATCCCATTTCACGCCTGTGCAGCGAAGATTTGCACCGCTCAGGGAGTAGTTTAAAGCATCCTCTTTCGTATACTTTCCTACCCCTTTGACACGGTTCATGAAAATTTCATTTCCTGTTACAAGCTGATGATAGCCTTTCAGCTGTTCACGCATATAGGGAACAAACTCTCTTACTTTTTCAATCCAGCCTTCAGGAGCATCCCATTTTACACCGCCGACACGCATATAGTTAAACGTTAAGCGGCCCCCGGATATTTCATTCAGCATATTGATGATCATTTCACGTTCTCTGAATGCATACAGGAATGGGCTTGTCGCTCCAATATCCAGCAAATAGGTACCCCACCATACGAGATGGCTGGCAATCCGGCCAAGTTCCATGGTAATTATCCGAAGATATTCGGCCCGATCCGGAATTTTAAGATCCATCATCGTTTCAACGGCATGCACAAGGATATAGTTATTCGTCATAGCGGCAAGATAATCCATTCTGTCTGTATAAGGAATAATTTGCGTATACTGCAGGTTTTCAGCCAATTTCTCCGTTCCGCGGTGCAGATAGCCGATGACCGGTTTCGCCTCTTTGATGATCTCACCGTCAATTTTCAGAACAAGGCGGAAAACACCGTGCGTACTTGGATGCTGAGGTCCAACATTCAAAAGCATTTCTTCGGTTCGCAGCATTGGTTACACCTCCACATCGTACGGTTCATAGTCTTTGCGCAGCGGATGCCCAATCCAGTCTTCCCCAAGCATAATCCGATATAAATTAGGGTGGCCCTTGAACTGAATGCCCAGCAAATCATACGTTTCACATTCCGGCCAATCCGCTCCAGCCCATAACGGCTGCAGAGAATCAATTTCCGGCTTATCGCGGTCAATTTTAACCTTAAGGGCTACAGATTGGCGCTTTTTGTATGAGTATAAATGAGCATACACTTCCATATGCGTCTCAAAATCAGTGCCATGAAGCTCTGATAGGTAATCAAAACCAAGTTGTTCATTATATTTCAGGAATTCTGCCAATTTAAAATATGATTCAGCCTTGGCAACTAAAGTAGGCACATCCTTGGAAAGATCATTAATATAGTACTCTTCAAGAACGTCAGCACCAAGATTCTCTTCAATTACCTTCACATATTTATCAAGATAAGGCTGATTAACGGATGGCGCTTTTTCTGCAGCCCGTTCAGTGTCTGCCTTGCTTCCGGCAGCTTTTGCCTTTGCGGCAGCTGCGGCGGCGGCCTTTGCCTTTGCGGCTGCGATTGCCTTGGCCTTTTCATCATCAGCTGATCCGCCAGCTTTGCCTGCCGCAGCTAATTTTGCTTTTGCTGCAGCGGCGGCTTTCGCCTTTGCGGCTGCAATAGCCTTTGCTTTCTCGTCATCCCCGCCAGCTTGTTTTGCTTGAGCAGCGGCTTTCGCCTTAGCTGCTGCGGCGGCCTTTGCTTTTGCGGCGGCGGCGGCTTTTTGCTTGGCAATGTCCATATCTTCTGCTGGGGATTCTTCCTTCGCTTCCCCCTGCTCTTTCGCCTTCACTTTAGCCAGTGCTGCAGCCTTCGCCTTCGCAGCGGCAGCGGCTTTTTGCTTGGCCAGATCCATGTCTTCTGCTGGGGATTCTTCCTTCGCTTCACCCTGCTCTTTCGCCTTCATTTTAGCCAGTGCTGCAGCCTTTGCCTTCGCAGCTGCGGCGGCTTTTTGCTTGGCCAGATCCATGTCTTCTGCTGGGGTTTCTTCTTTCGCTTCACCCTGCTCTTTCGCCTTCATTTTAGCCAGTGCTTCGGCCTTTGCCTTCGCAGCGGCAGCAGCTTTTTGCTTGGCCAGATCCATGTCTTCTGCTGGGGATTCTTCCTTCGCTTCACCCTGCTCTTTCGCTTTCATCTTTGCTAGGGCAGCAGCCTTTGCCTTCGCAGCTGCGGCGGCTTTTTGCTTAGCCAGATCCATGTCTTCTGCAGGTGTTTCTTCCTTCGCTTCACCCTGCTCTTTCGCCTTCATTTTAGCCAGAGCTGCAGCCTTCGCTTTAGCTGCTGCTTCTTTTTTCAGCTGTTCAAGATCCTTTTCTCCGCTCATAGGTTAGATCACCTTCTTCCCAATCTTAGCCTCATAACGGATTTTTTCTTTTAGCTTATTAATTCCATAAATCAATGCTGCCGGGTTCGGCGGGCATCCTGGTATGTATACATCAACAGGGACAATCTGGTCGACCCCTTTTACAACTGAATAAGATTTAACATATGGCCCTCCCGCTGTTGCACAGGAGCCCATTGCAATCACCCATTTTGGTTCAGGCATTTGATCGTAAAGACGGCGGACGATTGGCGCCATTTTCTTTGTTACTGTACCTGAAACAATCATGACATCAGACTGGCGGGGAGATGTACGGAAAAAAGATCCGAAACGGTCCAAATCGTAATGCGATGAACCAACACCCATCATTTCAATGGCACAACAAGCAAGCCCGAAGGTCATTGGCCACAATGAATTACTCCGCGCCCACGCTTTAATCTGTTCCAAAGTTGCCATAAACACATTTCGCTGCAGTTCTTCCATTTCTTCTGGTGAAATATTATCCAACTTTAAATCCATTTCAGCACCTTCTTTTTCCATGCATAAACAAGTCCAATTACTAGCATAAATACAAAAATCAGCATCTCAATCAATGCAAAAATACCAAGTTTCTCATAGGCCACAGCCCAAGGATACAAAAATACCGTCTCTACATCAAAAATGACAAACATCAGGGCAAAAATATAATAGCGGACATTGAACTGCACCCTCGAATCATGGAATGGCTCAATCCCGCTCTCATATGTGGTATACTTCGTATCATATGGCTTATAGGGCCGCAAAAGCTTTCCCAAAAACAAAGCCACCACAGGCAGTAAAACTCCCAGGCACAAAAACACAAAAACTATCAAATAGTTATTCTGATATAAATTCCAAAGCTCCATGCCTATCCCCTCCAATGCTGAAAATTTTCACAACATTTAAACATGTAACCGTAACCATTATACACCCTACTCCCCCATGTGTCGACACAACCTCAGACTATTATTGGAAATTCTATCTAGGCCTCAAATCGGATCGCCGGAAGAGAATTTCCATACGCACTTCCCAGCTGGTTTAACACCTTCTCCAGATTATATGAGCTTTCCCCCAGTCAATATCCATTAAAATCTTCATTTATATTTATCTACCATTAAAAATTAAACCACCTGCTTTGTCAGTGAGATATTTAACACCTTAAAAGAGTTTTTTATTTTAAGCCTGAGTTTTTTGCATTCATTGCTCCTTAAGTTTATCGGCCACTTTTCCAATTTATCGGTCAGTTCCTGTTCTATCAATATACAGCACTGACATATCGGAAAATAAATCACATACAAAAGTTTCTATTTAAACCATCTTAAGGATTAAATGTATCAAATATGACCATTTCTGATGCTTTTTGTTCATCTATTATGAACATTATTATGTTTTGCCGTTTCTTCGTTAATTTCTTGAAATGTGCGTAATTAAATTATAACTCCCCTGTTCTTTTTCTCTGAATTTTCTGTGCTAGCATAGAAATTGTCAACCAAGCTATTAGGAGGCTTTAATATGAAAAAATATTTTTATTATCTGCTCGCAGCTTTAACCATCTGGAGTACAGCAGGTGCGAGCGCATATGCAGAAGAAGTAACTGTAAACAAAGGGGATACCCTTTGGTCCATAGCACAAAAACATGAAGTGACCGTTCAGGATATTAAAAACTGGAATGGTCTAGCCGGGGATTTGATTCATCCAAATGATAAACTCGATGTTTCACCTGAAGAAATCTACATAGTAAAATCCGGTGATACACTATGGAATATTGCCAAAACATACGGTATTACAGTACATAACCTCAAAAAATGGAATCAGCTAAACTCAGACGTTATTAAACCCGGTTTAGAGCTTATCATCTATAAAAATGGCTCTGCGAAGGAAATAAAATCTAAAACAGTTGTAAAAGCCGCTAACACAGGACAGCCTGCAGCTGAAGCAGGCAAAAACCTGACTGTCACGGCAACTGCCTATACAGCCAGCTGTGAAGGATGCATCGGCATTACTAAAACAGGAGTAAATCTTATGGATAACCCGGATGCAAAAGTTATTGCGGTGGATCCGGAGGTAATTCCTTTGGGTTCTAAAGTATTTGTAGAAGGATACGGGTATGCTACTGCCGAGGATATTGGCGGAGGAATTAAGGGAAATGAAATTGATGTGTTTATTCCTGCCACACCAGATGCCATGCAATGGGGAAGAAAAGAGGTAAAAGTTACGATTCTGAATTAATTGCAATTAACGAAGAGGTCTCTCACACAGGGACCTCTTAATTGTGCTATTCATAATAATGGCTACTTTTTAACCAGGTATGTTTCAGACACCCGGCAAAAGGCTTTTAATAGATTTTGCATACATTTTATCCGTATCGCTTCGTCAAATAAAAATACATTGAAAATCTCCGCTTCAAGCATGATGAATATTTTCATGGTTGCATCATCCTTATTGCTTATATGATTATTTGTAAAATAGCTGATTAACTCTCTTTCATAGTATTCTATCGTTCCAAATAATACAGTCGACAAGGATCTCACCCCCTGGTTTTCTTAAACCTTGTCTTTCTAAGCCATGTTGATAATATAAGACTCTATTCCCCGGGTTTCAACAGAATCTGACACATTTAACAAAATAGTTAAATTAGTTAAAAAGGCCATTTGTTTTTAATATAAATGTCACACGGCTGTTTCCTATGAAATTATATTTTGTGATAAAGTTATCTCAAGAGCTTAAATTAGGAGAAATTCATATGACTAAAAACAACTGCCCAGTTATTCAAAAATTCGATGAGCTCGTTAAAAAAAGCAATGAGCTAAAAAAAGAACTAGACGTCACTCCTTTTGAAGATAAACAAAAGTTCATGAGCCTTCTCAAAAAGCTTATGACCGTGCATAAAAACCTGGATCAGTTAACCCTATATGACCAGACAAAGTATTAAAATAATACAAGGACAGGCCTATGCCTGTCCTTTCTTATGTATAAAACCCGGATTGCAGCTATTAGCCACTCACCCACCAACATATCAACCATCAATACCATTCGATTAAGTTCACCTAAAAACAGGCTGCCCTCTAAAAGGCAGCCTGTCAGTTTGTAGACAAAAAGAGTTCGGAATAGTCTCATTCCGAACTCTTTTTTTCATTTTTTGTGGGACTTCAAGTAATTACAGAGAATTGCAGACCTCTCCGAGGTTATCATTTAGGCCATTTCTGGACCTTGCCAAGTCCAGTTGGCCATTTTCTTCAAATTCATGGCAGCGAAAGTAAGCATCGCCTGCATCGACA
>NZ_JALJRC010000038.1:0-40630 GCF_024519925.1 Cytobacillus sp. Bac17
CAGAAGTGTAAAAATAAAACGAGCAAAAAGTGTAAAATTCAACTTGACGTCTACAACAGTTCTGATAAGGTTGAATACACCATATTAATTGTTCATATATAGGTTTATTGTTTTCAAGGGATTCTTGAAAACAACACGGACACCAATGTTTCCTATTTTTACTTAAACCTCTAGTAGGAAACACTGTATTCCAAGTTAATAAAGTGGTATCTTCTAAATCACTTCTTAATGTTAGATTAGAAAGTAAATTTGTGAATTCCTCTGCTAATTGTCCAATTCCATTTATTCCACTTGTGGATTTATAAAAACCATCCCCACCTTTTTTTGATATGTTAGATAGATACTTCTTTCCTATAATTGGAGTAACCAACTTAGATATTAAGTCCCCTGTAGAAACACAATGTTCTATAGCTAATCTAGAGATATAACTTGTAAGAGATTCAACATAAGGAGTTCCAATCTTCTCAGGCTTAATGCTATATAAAACTGACTGTTTTGAGTAGTTTATAGTTAACACCCACTTTCATGGGTATTATCACCACCACTCAATTTTTTATTCTTGCTAATTAATAGTGCATGATTGTTATTTTTTTTCTACAATAATGAAGAGAAAACACCTATATAGATATACCTATAATATAGGTATATCTATATTATTGCAAGTTTTCTTAAACTCATACCAGAAACTTTTTAAGGAGGAAGTTTTAAATGACAGTAGGTGAGAGAATCAAGGATATAAGGGTAAACCAAAAACTTACCCAGGCTGACTTTGCTAAGAGTATCGGTATCAAACAAAGTTCTCTAAGTGAGATTGAACAAGGAAGAACAAAACCCTCGATTGATACTGTTATTGCTACAAGTAAACAGTATGGAGTATCTACTGATTGGATTCTAAAGGGGGAATAACCATTTTATTACGCAGATTTTTAGAGTAAAGGTTATATCAAAAATTAATAACTTTATTAAAAAGATGCATTTCCTTTGTCAAAACTAGTTACCTTAACTTGTTGAGTAATGACTTATCGTCTTAACGAGCCCTTTAATTAGCCATAGTAGTAACTAGAAAAAACAAAGAACGCCATTTACATAGCCAATCGGCTAAGTAAATGGCTATTTTAAATTTTGACAGTTAGGTAGGTCCTCAAAAATCGCATTCTAGACAACTTCCTTCATAGCCCACACACCTTTTCCGGCTGCAAGTCCCATCTACCTGATTATTATAAAAAAAGGAATATTAGCCTAGTAAAGAACCTGTTTCATCAAACCAAGGAAGTACCTTGGTTGGGAATTCCAACTTAATTGTCAATTGGACAAATTAGTTGTGAACTATACAAAACACTTGTGGATGGCCATCGAAAGTATGCAAAGGTAAGCTTTTAATAAAAATCGAAATAAGCGATGCCAAGCAAACTTGGAATGATTCAAACAACGGATTCACATTTGTGTTGTCTTACCAATATTTCTACTAACATTTAGTACTGGGTTTGAAAAGTTCTTAGAGGTCACTCACGAATTAAAAACAGCGTCATTAGCTGGATACGGTCTCTCTTATTTGTTGTTATGGGTAAACCAACTTATATGATGAAAAGATTAAACAAAAAACCAGTTGAAACATAACAGCAGCCGTAAGCCGCACTTCTTGGTTATTTAGAGTATTAATCATATTCAATCAAGAGATCTCTAACTCATTAATTTTCTACTGTACTGTAGTCGTTGTTTTGATCATTATTTTCTTTTTCATAGGGTGCATTTCATTCTTTGGTATTGACAAATTCAACTATACCAATAAATAGATTATTTAAAGCTATTTTGTCAGATTGAAATATTGAACATACTCTGATGACATGTGAGTCAAAAGATTTCTTTGTCATATAATGATCATAGGAAATCTTACCCGGTCTCAAATATAATGGATTATTTATTTATTTATTTCAGCATTTTGCGAGGTACTCCTCGTTTCAAACCCCTTTGAGAATCTAAGTCTTCATTGTTCTAGATTACAAAAGTAATAAGAGTTTCTGTCTATCAATCTTTCCATTTGAAGTTAGGGGGAAGGAATCAATTTTATTTATCCTTTGAGGCATCATGAAATGTGGCAACTTACCTTTTAAGTGAGCTTTTAATAAATCTATATTCAATAAATTTCCGATGACAAAAACAGCTAAATATTCATCTGAATTATTTGTGCATTTTTTATGTAATGCTACTACGTCAACAACACCATTAAATTCTCTGGCAATTGCCTCTATTTCCGATAATTCAACTCTATATCCTTTTACTTTGACTTGGTTGTCTAACCTGCCTATATATAATAAATTTCCACTCTCAGAAAGCTTTACTAGATCTCCAGTTCGATAAAACTTTTTTATAGATGTATTATCCTCGTTTAAAAAAAATCTATTTTTATTATTATCAGGATCCAAATATCCAAGAAACATTTGTGGCCCGGTAACACAAAGCTCTCCTTTGGTGTTTGATATTACGTTATTTTCATCAACCAATACAAAATCTAAACCGTTATAAATTTTTCCAATAGGGACTAACCCATTTAAGCATTCTTTTTTCGAACTATCATCGTTCCATCTGTAGGCTGAACATGCTATAGTTAGCTCTGTAGGACCATATAGATTTTCAATAATTGAATTGGGGGCTATTTCTCTCCAAAACTCAACTGATTTACTTGGTAAAGCTTCTCCACAAAACAGACTCCATCTAAGACTACAAAGTTTTACATTCTTATGTGATAATACTTTCCTCATTAAGGTAATTACAGATGGCACTGAAAACCACACAGTTATATTATTCTTTTTTATAAATTTCCATGGGAAAAATAAATCTGATTCTTTTAAAGGGAATAGACAAGCCCCACTCCCCCATGCGAGAAATATATCAAAAATTGATAAATCAAAAGTTCTATCAAAAAATTGAGAAACTCGATCATCTTGAGATAATCGGTATCTTTTTAAGTTATAGCTAAGGAAATAATTTACATTTTCGTGTGTTATTGGAACACCTTTAGGCTTTCCAGTACTCCCGGAGGTAAAGAGTAAATATGCATAATTATTATTATCATCCAAATTGTACCCTATCCTTTTATCAATGTGATTTTCGTTTTTGAGTTTTGTAAATTCTTTATATTCGGTTATTTTTGAACCTAGGAATAGCAAATGAGGTCTGTTTTTTAATTTGGGTAGTATATAATTAAAAACATTAATAGATTGCTCATCTATTATTATTGCGTCTAAATTTGAAGATTCAATCATATTTATTATTCTTTCATCTCCATATTTAGGATTTAGCGGGACATAAGTAGCTCCTGAACGCAGAGCACATAATATGGAGATATAATTTGTTTTTGAAACACCAGCATATACCCCAACTTTTGTAGGTTTATACCCTAAACCAACAATTAGTTTATAAGACAACTCTTTCGACTCAATATCCAACTGTTTATATGTATACTTAATATTTTCTATACAAAGAGCATAATTATCCGGATAATTCCTTGCGCTTTGTAAGAACCAATCATGAAGGTAATTAATTTCTTTAGGTATACTAATCACAGTCATCGTCCTTTTATTTTTTTGTGTTAGTTATAATCTTCATGCTAATCTAATATTTAGTTGAGCATTTTGCAATTTTCCCCCTACGTGCCAAACTCCTAATAACACCAAAAAGGATATTCCCTTATTTTATTTGAAGTGACTAAACAATAAAAATTTCATGAAGTAGGAATTCACTTCGTTACTCTACAAGAAAGTCTATTTTTTCTCAGAAGAATTGCAAATACTGTAATCAAAAGCAGCTATGGAAAGCGATCATCACATAGATCTAAAGGTTTTAGGTCATTTCAGAGAAAGAATTTAGAGGAATCGAGATTGGATAATGACCAGGGTTTCTGTTTCAATCAACACCCTTTAATATTATCTCTTACCAGAGTATTTAATACTTTGAAGAATTTATTCAAAAGTACCGGCTTCAAGCCGGTACTAAATTAACCCCAACCTCCA
Organism: Cytobacillus sp. Bac17; assembly: GCF_024519925.1. Classification (NCBI taxonomy): domain Bacteria; kingdom Bacillati; phylum Bacillota; class Bacilli; order Caryophanales; family Bacillaceae; genus Cytobacillus; species Cytobacillus sp. Bac17. The sequence continues at coordinate 4,011 of NZ_JALJRC010000038.1, forward strand.
CCTTCTTAGCAAATAATTATTCAATATAAATCTGGTTTATTTACTTTAGTTTAACAGTTATAATAGCAGCAGATGAATAAGGTGATTAAGGAAGCCACCAATCGATTATCAGTCTTGTCAATATGGATCACCTCAAGTTCAGGTGATCACATGCAATCGGAAAAGTGGACTGTAATTATATATTTCTTTCGTAAAATAGTAGATCAATCAAGTTTAAGTAATCCTGTTTAGGATATATTAAATATGTTAGCCCTCCTGAACCATTCAACCATGCACTTTCTAATTGAGCACAATTATATTGTCGTTGTACTCTGTTAAAAACAGCTGCTGGATCATTTGCATGAATAATTGACGAGCCACTATAGCCGTTAACAACAATTAAATGACCAGTTGTAGATTCTAAAGGAGCATCTAATAGTTCACCTTTTTGATAAGCAATACTAATTATACACGGTATATCTAAATCTAATAATTTTTGTATATAACTCATACTACTTAATCTTATTAACTTAGCTTCTAGCCCCAAAGAAGCTACATAAGCGGTATTAAATGACCAATTCCCTGCTCGGTTGGTAGCTTTATCCCAAACGCCTTTTGTAATTTGATGAACACCTTTTCTGTATTTTTCTTCGCCTGTTTTTTTATACCAGTAATTCAGGACCATTGAAAGCGATGTAGGTGAACATAGGAGTTCACCTGCTAAATATTTTAATTGCGATAGAGGAGGAACATTTAGATATTTAGAATTCTTTATTATAGTATTACTTTCATTAAAGTTATTACTATTCCTTATAATAGCAGATGCACACAAAGAGAAAAGTACAGGCGTTATACTTTGATCTAAACTACATAGCCGTATCATTATTTGGAAAGATTTACCGATAGTTTTTAATATAAGTGTATCAATATCAACCTCTCCTATACTATCTATTTGTTTTCCAAATGATCTCCTGGGGAATGGAGAATTACTCTCCGACCATAAACCAAGACTGTACCATTTATTCCATTTCTCATCAATGCCATCAAGGTACGGCCTAACATAAAACTCAATCCATGTGTTTGCTGGTGCATGTGCTTGCCATGATAGGATTAATTCATTGAATTCAATATTAAATCTTTCAGTAATACATTCTCCTACGTAATACTGCAAACCTTTATATTCCTCACTACTTTTTTTTATATAAATGGCATTCACTTTATCTAAACTTAAAATGTTTCCATGTTTTTGCAGTCCAAATGTTTTACATGAATTGAAATTATTATATTCAATAAAAGAACCATGTGTTTTTTTGTTATTCATTATATATACCTTCTAACATCGAATAATTTGTTAGAGTAGAAAGGTTCTGAAACGTGACTCACCTTAGTTGGTAATCCTGTTCTCCTAGCACTAAGAAATTGATTATTCCCCATATAAATACCAACATGATTTACTTTTTCTCTATGGGTTTCGTCTGTACAATAAAACAATAAATCTCCTATTTTTACATCTGATATATCAACAGATATCCCTGCCTGAAGTTGATCTGGGACATCTCTAGGTATAGAAATACCTAGTAGTTGATAAAACCTAAATGTTAAACCAGAACAGTCAAATCCGTATGATGATGCCCCACCGCCTATAAATGGGATTCTTCTTAATTCATTTAATATTGTTGGCATATTAAAAGAAGGTTTACTTCCTTTTTCATATATACATACATCAGACAAATTCAATCTTCCATACCTTTCATCAGGTGTCATAATTAATACCTTATTTTCCTCAAGCTCTACTAATGGCAAAGTAGTCATAAAACTTAATTCTATGTTCTCATTATTAGTTTTAAGTAGTGAAGTTTTATTAATTACTTTTACAGAAGAACTGGTATTACTTTGATGTACAAATTTTGATATATTAGTTGTAAATTGGGAAACATGTATCCAACCTTCATAACCATTAGGATAAAGTGAAGTTTTATGTTCAATAGCTTTGATTTTAGCCCATTCCCCTATAATATCATCGACTGAGATAGGTTCTCCCAATAAGAGTTGTGTGTTGATTCTTTCTTTTGTAGCCTTAACTTCAATGGGCAAATTATTATACCAGTTTTGTATATCCCCATTTATAGACTTAAGATCTTCTTTCAAAATAAGGTCTCTTTCTACCCACAGATTACAAACAGGGACTGTAATGTTACCGTTCATCTATAATTCTACCTTCCCACTAAATTTATCAATTAACTTAGACATCGATCTAATAGTTGAGTACTCAAAGATATAATGAAATGGTATACTTATTTTATAGTATTCATTTATCTCCCAAAATATTTGCATAGCGGTTATAGAATGTCCTCCTAATTCAAATAAATCCGCTGTTAAAGGTATGTTTTCATGTTCAATATACGTTTTCCAAATTTCATGTACTTTTTCTTCAATTGGGCTCTGAAAATCTTCTTCTGCTGCGTCATACTTATAATTACTTATTTGTTTTAATTTGAGATAGTCTATTTTTCCACTATTAGTGATTGGGAATTTGTCTACAATAACAATCTTAGTTGGAACCATGTAATTTGGTAATATTAATCTTAGTTCTTCTCTAATTTCCAAAGGTTCAATATTTAGATCAGATTTAATAAATGCAATAATGTTTTTTTCATTTTTATTTTCAATTGTAGTCACAACTGTTTCTGTTACACCCTCAAGATTTAACAATCCTTGCTCAATTTGATTTAAATCTATTCTTATACCTCGTATTTTTACTTGATTGTCTTTCCTTCCCAAAAACTGTAATGCACCATCTGGTAAATACCTAGCTAAATCCCCAGTGAAGTAAAGTTTTTTACCTTTGTCGAAAGATTTATTATTTTCGTCATTTAAATAGCCTAAAGCTATCTGCTCACCTTTAAGAACAATTTCTCCAAAATGCTCAGATGTCTTTTGATTATTTATTAACATAACATCTATACCATCGACAGGATACCCAATTGGCACATTTGAATATTCGATATTATCATTTTTATTTAGAATATTTTGTAAAGCAATTGTACATTCTGTTGGCCCTAATCCATTAATAAAATAGCATGATTCTGGAAATTTATTTTTATATAAATCAAAATCATGCGCCTTAACTTCCTCTCCCCCAAGTACTAAAGCACGTATTGAATTTAAATCTTTTCTATCTGCATATGCCATTAAATATCTATATATAGTAGGAGTGGAGTGTAATATAGTAATCCCCTCAACCTCTATATATTTATTTATATCGATAAATGATGTAGTCTTTATATCTACAATACATAATGTTGATCCATTTAATATGGCACCAAAGATATCCATAATGGCAGCATCAAATTCAAAAGATGATAAAAGTAACAACTTATCATCATTGTCTAATTTTAATGAATTTGAATAATTACTTATATGTTTATATAAGTTATTCTGGCTTTGAATAACTCCCTTAGGCTTTCCAGTTGTTCCTGATGTGTAAAGGATATAAGCTTCTAGATCTTTTTCTTTTTCAAAGTGAGGGAGGAAACTTTTTCTGTGCTTAAAAGAAGAATAATTAATTACTTTGACATTCATTTCATTGAATGTATTAGAAGAATCATTTGTAATAAAATGACTTATTTCAGCGTCTTCAACTATTGTTTTAATAGTTTCAAATGGCCAGTCAGGATTGATTGGAATATATTTAACCCCACTTTTTATAGCGCCAAGCATAGAAGGGATAATGCTTAAATCCCTATTAAAATGTAAACCAACTGTATTTATTTTTAAATCATTCAATTTATATGCTATATCGTTAGATAATTTATCTAGTTCATTATATGAAAGGCTCTTATTTTTAAATTTAATAGCAGTTTTATTCTGAAACTTATTTTTTATCTGATTAAATCTTTCTAATAGTAAGTTCCCCTCTCCTACTTGGTTAAATTCTATAAACCCATCTCTATAAGGAATATTTAGCTTACGAATGCTTTGGAAAGCAACATCATTTAAACGTATATCATCTATTTTGATATTAGGATTATTTAAGATACTATCTAGCATACTTGTATATTGATTTATAAAATGTTCTATGGTTTTTCGTAAAAAAATATCCTTATTATATTCGATATACCCCTCTATGCCTGTTTCAGAATCTTCTAAGACAAAATCTAGATCATATTTAGAGTAAATCGACTCAATGTTTTCCTCGGATATTTTAATGTTAGGGTGAATATTTCTTTTGTTAGGGGGTTCGTAGTAATTAAACATTAATTGAAACAAATTATTATATGATGGGTTCACTTTTGCATTAACCATATCCTTAATTAAATCAAAAGGAATATCTTTATTATCTAAGGTTTGAAATAACTCATTTTTTGTAATATCTAATAACTCAGAGAAGCTAAGGTCGGAATTGATGTTAAATCTCATCGGAAGTACATTAATAAAGTATCCTATCATATTCTCAAACTCAGAAACATTACGGGTTGACATTGGTATGCCTATAACCATATCATTTTTACCAGAAACCCTGGTTATTAAGGCAATGAAAACTGTTAAAAGAACAGTAAAGTTAGTTACATTGTAACCTCTTGATAACTTTTTGATTTTATCCCTTGTAGCACCAGATATTTTTACTTTGACTGAATCTCCGTTATAAGTTTTATACTTAGGTCGACTAATATCAGTAGGTAATGTCACTAAGAAATCAGCACCATTAAGTTTTCCTTTCCAGAATTCTTTTTGATAAGTCGCTTCAGTAGAAGTCAAGAAATTTTGTTGCCAACTTACATAGTTTTGATAATTAACTCTTTTATCTAAAGAACTTCTTAAATGGTATCGTTCTAATATATCATTTAATAATATATCTATTGACCATCTATCGCTAATAATATGATGCATATTTATTAAGATGTTAAAATGATTAGTACTTACTTTGATCAAATGAATCCTATAAAGTTGTTCCTTGGCAAGATTAAATTTATATGCGACCTCTTGTTTAATTAATCTCTCCATTAAACTTTTTGATTCTGTTTGATTAAATTGGGAATAATTTAAAAAGGAAAAATCAGTATAGTTAGTCTTTTTTATTGTAAATGGGATACTATTGACTTCAATAAAATTTGACTTTAAGATTTCGTGGTCTTTAATTACTGAAGTTAAACTATGTATTAACCTAGATTGATTAATATCCCCTTTTATATTGAATGATTTAACAATATTAAATTGAGGGCTTCCTAAGTTTAATTTATTGTAATACCATAGTGAATTTTGTTCGCTTGATATGTAATCCAATTCTTTTTTAGAAATTTCATTTCTATCAAAGCTGACTAACAATTCTTTTTTTTGCTTAGTCTTATCATGAATAAGTTGTGATAAATCTTTAATTATAGGATTATTTAGAATTTCAGAGATTTTTAACTCTATATTAAAGATATCCCTTACTCTGGATATTATTTGCAAAATTTGGAGTGAGTGTCCACCAAGGTTAAAAAAATCATCCAGATAGTTTATTTTTTTGATATTCAACAAATCTTTATAAATATTAATAATGATTTCCTCAACTTTTGTAGATCTTCTCCCAGCTATAGTTTTACTTGGTTCGTTAGTTGGCAGCGGTAAGTTTTTTCTATCTATTTTCCCATTTGGTAATAAAGGGAATTCATCAATTATATATAAGTAATCAGGTATCATATATTTTGGCAACTTGCTATTTGCATATTTGATTAAATCGTTTTTTATATTAAGTTCTGAAGAAACATTGTCTTTTAAACTAACATAGGCACAAATGGATAGTAATCCATTTAATTTAATTGCTTTTACTACTACTTGATCTACAACGATTGAATACTGGCTGAAAACTATTTCTATTTCTTCAAGCTCTATTCTGTGTCCCCTTATTTTAATTTGACTATCTTTCCTTCCAAGATATTCAATATTTCCATCTTCTAAAAAACGTCCTATATCCCCTGTTTTATAAATGTACTTATGGGTGTTTAACATTTTAAATGGATTTGACAAAAATTTTTCATTTGTTAAATCGACATTATTAATATAACCACTAGATAATCCTTCTCCGGTTATATAAAGTTCTCCCACCTCACCAGGTGGAAGAATCCGCAGCTGTTCATCCAATATAAAAATTGAAGTATTACTTATAGGCTTACCAATTAGCGGAGCTTTATTAAAGTACTTTGGTATTCTAAAATAAGAACTGTAAGTAGTATCTTCAGAAGGTCCATATAGGTTATATACTTTTTCGATATGCGGTAGTTCATATAATTTATCGACAATTGATTTTCTAAGGGGTTCACCAGCTAAGTTTATAATTTTCACAGTGGGAGGAATGGCTGCTACTTTTAATAGTTCATTAATTGCAGATGGTACAGTATTAACTAATGTTACCTTAGTACCTTTATCTAATTCGTTAATGTATAAAATGTTTTCTAATAATACTACAGTTCCACCAGTAATTAATGGTAAAAATAATTCAAAAACTGATAGGTCAAAACAAATTGAGGTTGAGCATAAGACACCCTCAAGATATTCATCTGGATACTCCTTTTTAGCCCAATGGAGTAAGGCTAAGACATTTTTATGAGTAATACAAACTCCTTTAGGGTTACCTGTAGATCCTGAAGTATAAATAATGTGTGATAAATTATGCTCATTAACATCTATTTTTTTTTCTAATACTAATGCGGTTTCAGTGTCTCGTAATTTTAAGGTGCTAACATTTAAATCATCAAATAAGCGTGTATAATTATCATTTGTGAATACAAATTGAACATTGCTATCTTTAATGATATAGTTTATTCTATCAATTGGATACTTAGGATCTAGAGGAACGTAACCTCCCCCTGCCTTTAATATTCCTAAAATAACAATTACCATGTCAATTGATCTATCTAAACATAGTGCAACAGGCGTATCATTTAAAATACCTTTCTTTATTAGATATCCAGCAATTTTATCTGACTGCATATCTAATTTTTCATAAGTTATTTGTTCATCTAAACACTTAATTGCTATATTATTTGGATTTTTCAAAGCTTGTTTTTTAAATATATCGTGAACATATGTATTCTTATCAAATTTTTCTTTTGTATTTGACCAGCTTTTGATTTTTTCTAAATCTTTGTTTGATAGTAGATCAAAGTAATTTGTAGTTTTCATCTGGTGCTCCTTTATTTAAATAATTATGAAGATCAAATTTACTTACAATTATAGGTTCACAATCATAGGGGTCTGCTTTAGAGCATATTGACATTATGTAATTATTAAGAAAGTAGCTCCTAATATAATAATCGCCCAACTTTTTATAAGAATGTTCAGGTTGTGTATCAAAATTCAAATTATCTTGTAAGCCAATACCAATAGCCTTTACATAGCTTTCTTTTCGCGTCCACACTTTATAAAATGCTCTAAGTTTTTTTTCCTCTTCATTTTGCCGTTCAATATAATGAATCTCATTTTCATTAAAAAACCTATCCATTATATGAAAATTAATTTTTTTCTGCATTTCAATATCAATACCAATTGATAATTTGCTAGTTGCCAATACAACCCATTCACCAGAATGTGATATATTAAAACAAGATTTCCTATTTAATAAGTAGGGTTTTCCATATTGATTTTTTTTGATGACTATATTTTCCATAGGGATTAGATTATCAATCGATATTATCATCCTACTTAGCAATTCGCCATATAAGGAGCGTACTTTGTCATGGAAATAATAATATTTTGATATTTCATTCTTTTTTGAAGAATAGTGAATATAACGCTTAAAATCTTCCTGGTTAATATTATTTATATTTAACATGAAAATCTTCATAAATATCTTATAGCCATCTCCTATTACGAGTAATTACCCCTAATCTATTTTTTCCGATTATTTCCTTTATCACATCAGTCTGTGGTGGATGAAAGTTACTTGCCTTGACATCCATATATAATTTAGATAGTTCATTATTATCAAATAAACTTGAAATCCCCTCTACTTTCATTGCCAAGTTTACAATTTTTTCTGATGAAGTTAACACATATTCTTTGGTAATTAAGCTAGTAATATTTATATCCATTTTACTATTAGCTGCTTGACTTATATAATCATCAATCAACATACACAAATGATTTATCTGAGATCTAGAAGTTTCTTGTAGAATAGTCATATCTGCTATAGTAAATTGAACACCAGGAAAAAACTTTAAAGTAGTATTACTATAAGGTACAATTTTTTGTTTGCAACTATTTGTTACAAGATCTATAGATTTATGTGCAATTCCATAATAAACAGAACAAATACTTAATCTAAACAAATAACTAAGTATATCAGCATTATTCAATTGGACATCTTCAGTAAAAACCACGTCTTTTTCTTCAATTAGTACATCGTTAAACTTAACTGTATTGCTAGATGTATCCTTCATTGAAATAGAATTCCAATCTTCTTTTACTGATACACCCATTTTATTCTTATCTACGATTAACAGTGTAATTCCTAGTCCATTGCCTTTATAATCTTTAACCTTGCAATAAATTGGCAAATACCTGACATGTGGTTCAAGAGATACAAATCTTTTCATACCATTAATAATATAGTCATTATCTTTTTTTATAGCTTCGACCATAAATGGTGAATTTTTAAATGATTGATTTGAGATAAAATATAAGCCTGGATCGTTGGGTGAACCAAATAACTCTTTATACTTTTTAATTCGGTCTGCATACCACTCATACTGTTGTTGATTAAATAATAACTTTAAACCCCAAATAGTGTATAAATGCATCGATATACTAAGAGCCACAGAGGGGTAGTTATACGATAAATTTGAAATTTTCTCAAAATAATTTATTGCACTAATCTTATTAAGAGTAAGTGTATGGAAATTGGACTTAAATAAATTTTCCAATTCTCTATTTACTTCTACTGAATTTCTATTCATTATACCCTCCCTAAGCTTTTAATCATCAATTCTAATTATTAATGAATTTTTCACAGACTTTATCATATTTCTGGCACCCATTTCATTATCTCCTCTTACAAAAATTCTTACTAAAATGTCATTATTGGACTCAGCCTTCCTAACAAAGTCATTTTGAAAAGAATTAATTATAATAAACACATCATCATTATTTGACCAATCGTCTAAGAATTTTAGTTCTCTAATATAGCCGTTTTTTTCACTAATCACTTCCTCACATATTGTATAGTTATTGGAAACTGTTAAGGAAATTTCCGGGAATACACCAGTAATATATGTCAAAATAATCCCATCTAGTATATCTATATTTAAAGCCTTGTTAATCATCCAAAAGTTTGGATAACCTATTAAACGAGGATTAACCTCCAAAATATAAATATCTTCATTATTTACAATGAACTCTATATGGCAGGGTCCAAAATCATATTCAAAATCTCTTATAAATTTTTGAGTTTCTTCTATTATTCTATGTGCAATTATTTTTTTTACAGGAAATTCATAGCCTGTTTCTATAAAATACGGTAGTGAACTCATTTCTCTACTTGTAACTCCAAGAATCTTAATATCTTTATTATCTTTAACAAACTCGCAGCTATAAATTTCACCCTCAAGAAACTCCTCTAATATGAATGCGTCATTCTTTATTAAATTACTTGTGAATCTTGAAAGTTTATCTAATGTTTTAACAGCATTTCTTAATTCTGAGATAGTTTTTATTAACTTTACACCAACCGATTCATTGGAGTTGAGGGGTTTAAATACCCACTTTTGTTCTTGATGTGTTGTAAGGAAATCTTCAGCATCCTTAATATTGTTAAAGCAAAAAAATTCGGGAGTTTTATAGCCTAATTCTACTTGCTTTTCTCTAAACAACAGTTTATTAGTAAGTTCCTGTGCAACATTCTTATTTAAACTTTTCATTTTATATTTTTCGCATAATTCAGATACCTTAGGTATGAAAAAATCACTTGTACTTATTATTGTTTGTATTTCATATTCTTCTATAAGCATTTCTATATACTTACCCAATACGCTAAAGCTTGTAATCTTTCTATCTTTAATTATTTTAAAGCAAAAATCCAGATTTTTTTGGTTGATAGGGAGCATACCGGTATATAAATATATTACATCATACCCATGTTTTAGAATTGATTTAATTTCTTCTCCAGATTGACCAGATTCGACTAATATAATCTTTTTCATTAATATACAACCTTGTATTTATTTAGAAGTAAATTAGAAATAGAATCAATTGAGTTGAAATTATCAGTAGTTAAATCATCATCCAAAATCTCAATTGAGAAAACCTCCTCTAATTCCACAATAATTTCTATTAATAATAAGGAATTTATTCCTTCGTTCAATAAGTTTGTATCATACTTTAATTTAACCTCTCTACCTAAAGAATTAGACACTTTTTCCAAAATCAACTTTTTCAGTTCTAAATTATCCATGATTACCTCCCGAATATTAATGAATACAGCGTTGTTTGGCATTAGCTTTTTTCTAAATTGAAGCACCATATAATTCAGAAAATAGATCACCTTACAATCCAAAAATGATGCAGCTTATGATTGAATTCGTAGTAGAAAGGTTCAATTACTTATACTATGTTTTTGATCATGCTTCTCTGAAAAGCACTTTTATGAAGAGTTTCGTTTGGAATTTTAAGTAGGCTTAATTTTTACACATTTATGGTGATTTTACTTAGTTCAAGAAAGCTATGTACTATCGCGGCAAAATTTTTGTATCACTGATTAATGTACAAAAGACGAACTATTTTACGAACGTGATTAGACTATCACATTGCAACAGTTAATCAAGATTCTTTATGGCGGGTGAAAGCACAAAATAAATAGTTAATTCAATTCTAGAAGTGAATCTCCGGAAGTGTTAGGAATCACACTCCAGGAGTTTAATTGTGAAATAATACATATTGTGAGATTAATTGTAATTTATATCATCTAATATTTTCTAAAATTTCGAACCGTTTTATACTAAAGAATTTTTGATTATTAGGGACATACCAACAGTATTTATCCTTCCCATTTTTATCAAATACTAAATTTAATAGTTCTCTATTATCTTTATCTTCCAAGGACAAGGCAGATTTAACATTATTAGGTATTAAACTTTTTCTTGATTTTCCATACATATCTAGTGTATAAGTTAATGCAAATAGTAGAACTCTATTTAAATTATGTTCTTCCGCAACCAAAAGAATTCTGTTCCAATTTAAAGTCTTTTCATATTTGAGTAATAGACGGTAAATATCTAAAATTTTATATAATACAAAATCTTTATGGTTCATTACTTCCTCTAGATATATTGCTTCTTTATAAAAGTGTATACATAAGAACAATAGATGATCTTCTGGTGATAATGTTTTTATTTCTTCATGTTCTTTTAATGTTATTTTACGAATTAGAAAATCGTTGACTAGTTCATCTGTGCGATTATTTGTTAATAAATCCAATGAAAATTGAAGATCAACTTCATGGAAATTTATATTACTATTCGGAAGATGTTTAACTAACGGAAATACCTCATGAGATAATAATGGTGAGGAAATTATATCTTTTCTATTAGCTAGTTCTATACTACTTTTAATGAAGTTATATTCACCTTGCACATATCCAATACTTTTTAAAAGTGATAGAGCCTTTTTAATATCATCATGCTTTAAAAGAATATCTACATCATTAAACCATCTCATACCAATATTTTCGTAAAGATCTAAACCTAGGGAAATACCTTTTATAATTACATAATCTATGTTTTCTTTATTAAAAACATCAATTACTTGTTTAGTCTGATATAGATGCTCCTCAGCTCGGTTCAGCTGTGATGTATAAAAATTATTTAAATAAAAAAAGAACTCTTCATTTTTATGGGTAGTTGTACTCGGGATAACATGATCTCTTATCGACATCCACGCTGGTCCAATTACCCTATGCAAGATTAAAGAACCCATTATTTTATTCATTTCTAAATTAGATTGGAAGGAATCAATAAGAATCTTTTTTTCATCCTCACTTAAATAATATTTTGCTAGTAACTTTACTACCTCATCTTCTTTATTTAGATATTCATTTAACATAATTCTCCTCTTTCCTAAATATTTTCCCACTATTTCAGATGGAATTAATCCTTAGTCTCTATATTATCTGTGGAAATAAGGTCGTTTAAATTTAAAATTCACACTTGCATATACCGCTCAGCTTAAAATTTTTTTTGTCACAAAAAAACAAACTAAAAAAATTGATAATAATTTAAGGATTGGACTGCAAAAAATTTAACCTCTTGAGATTCGAGAGTTACCCTTTCAAAGCACCTATTTGTTTGAAAGATCGTCTCTAACGTATATGACACATCTTTATTGTTGTATAATGCAAGACAACTCAATCGCAACTAAGTGTGTATTCATGTATCAAATGAAAGTGACAACTTGCTGTGACCAGATACGCATTTAAATGTGGCATTTCCTTTCCATATGAAAAATATGAATTAGTTAGGTCACGACAAAAAAAAGACTAAGTCATGGTTGAGTTTACAAGTCATGATTGAGTTGAAGCTGACACAAAGATAAAGACTATATTCAATTATTATTCCACTGTTACAGATTTGGCCAAATTACGTGGTTTGTCTACATCACAGTCTCGATGTAATGCTGCATAATAAGAAATTAGTTGCAAAGGTATAACAGATACAATGGGGGTTAAAAATTCATGGACCTCCGGAATTGTAAAGGTGTCACCGTCTTGTTCCAGTCCTTTCAGTGAAATAATGCATGGATTTGCCCCTCGTGCTACAACTTCTTTGACATTACCACGAATACTTAAGTTGATCCCTTCTTGAGTAGAAAGTGCAACTATTGGTGTGCCTTCCTCAATAAGAGCTATTGTCCCATGCTTTAATTCACCACCAGCAAAGCCCTCGGCTTGAATATAAGAGATTTCTTTCAATTTTAATGCGCCTTCTAAGCCTACATAATAATCCATACCTCGTCCGATAAAAAAGGCATTTCTTGTTGTAGAAAAAAATTTCTGGGCAATATTCACATATGTATCTTTGCAGTTACAGAGAACTTCCATTGTATTTGCAACAAGACTAAGTTCCTGAATAAGGTCGAAATTAACTTGGATCTTTTTTGACCTCGCTGTTACTTCAGCTAATATCGCAAGTACAGCAACTTGAGCCGTGTAAGCCTTTGTTGATGCCACTGCAATTTCAGGACCAGCATGTAAGAGCAAGGTGTAGTCGCATTCACGAGATAAAGTTGATCCAGGAACATTAGTAATGGTCAGGGAGGGATATCCCAGTTTTTTTATGTTGACGAGCACGGAACGGCTATCTGCTGTTTCCCCACTTTGAGAGATAAATATAAAGAATGGTCTCTCTGACAATAATGGGGTATTATATGCAAATTCACTAGAAATATGGACTTCCACTTGTACTTTAGATACTTTCTCTATATATTGCTTACCTATTAGACCCGCATGATATGAACTGCCTGCAGCAATGATATATATCCGATCAGTATCGTTCATACTATTTAAAATGTTCTTATCTATGGTTAGTTCTCCATTCTCATCCATATATTTTTGAATGATATTACGGAGTACAAAAGGTTGTTCTTCAATTTCCTTGAGCATGAAATGGGGATACGTACCCTTATCAATGTCCTTAGTATCTAATTCTGCTCTATAGGAATCCCGTTTAATTATTTCTCCATTCAGTCTTTTGATAATTACTTTGTCTCTTTTTAGTATGACAACTTCTTCATCCATTATTTCAACGTATTGGTCGGTAAGTTGAATCGTTGCCATAGCATCAGATGCAATGACATTGAACGTATCACCAATACCAATTAGAAGAGGACTTTTATTCTTTGCTACATAGATAGTTTCTTCGTCCTCTTTGTCAAGTAATGCAATTGCATAAGATCCCTTTAACAGTTCTAGCGTTTTAATAAAAGCCTCCTCCGTGTCAGTGTATTTTGAAAATTCACTAATCATTTGAACGATAATCTCCGTATCAGTGTCACTTTTTAAGTGTACTTCTGAAAGATATCTATGCTTCAGTTGTTCATAGTTTTCAATAACTCCATTGTGTACAATTGTAAATCTACCAATATTACACTGATGAGGGTGAGCATTCTTAGTGCTTGGCTTTCCATGTGTCGCCCAACGTGTATGTCCAATACCTATACAACTTAAAATCTTTTGATTAACAACTCTGCGCAGATCAGCAATTCTCCCCTTTTCCTTAAAAATTTGTACATCTCCTTGATTAATGACTGCTAAGCCTGCTGAATCATACCCACGATATTCAAGTTTTTCTAATCCCTGCAATAGAACTTCTTTTGCATCTTGGTTGCCAATATAACCTACAATACCGCACATACTATATCCTCCTTGATAGGTACCAAATAGTCTAATTGTGATATTCGTACACCTAACATAATAATTTTCTTTATTATTTGATTTTTCAAATTAATTTTCTCGATATTTCACTAATCAGACCGTCTTAAATAAATGAGTCTATCCCAAACCTTGTTAGGATTAATTAATTCAAAATAATTTTTTCATGTTTTCTAAGAATCAATGTAATTTGTGATTACACATGTTATAACTTTCATCGAATAATTATTTAGCAATTAATAGATAGATATTTCACTAATTTGAAATATTTACTTGCCATCTCCATTCATCTTCACATATGCTTTTTATGTCTTTGTTAGCTATCCAATTAAGTTCTTGGGATGCTTTTTCCACACTTGCATAGCATATTGGAATATCACCTGGTCTACGTTTAGTAAATTTGAAGGGTATTTTTTTTCCGCTACTTCTCTCAAACTCTTTAATAATGTCAAGTACTGAATAACCTTTACCTGTCCCCAAGTTATAAATCGATACACCGTTTTGTGTTTCAATTTTTTCAAGTGCCTTTAAATGTCCTATTGATAAATCATTTATGTGTATATAATCTCTTATTCCAGTACCATCCTTAGTAGGATAATCGTTTCCATATATCAACAATTTGTCAAATTTATTTAAGGCAACTCGAGATATATAAGGCATTAAGTTACTAGGCTTTTTATTAGGATGCTCTCCTAAATTGCCACTTTTATGAGCTCCAACTGGGTTGAAATACCTTAAAATTACAATGCTCCAATTACTATCAGCAGCATATAAATCTTTTAACATTTCTTCTATTATAATCTTAGTTCTACCATAAGGATTGGTAGCTCTGAGAGGAGCTTCTTCAGTAATTGGAACTATTTTCGGCAGGCCATATACTGTAGCAGATGAACTGAATACAATTTTTTTAACATTGAATTTTATCATCGTTTCAAAAAGTATAATAGAACCTGTTACATTATTATGATAATAGCTTAGAGGTTTCTTTATAGAACTATTTACAGATTTAAACCCTGCAAAATGTATAACTGCTTCAATACTATTTTTATGGAATACCTCTTCTAACCCTTCACGATTTAGCAAATCAACATTATATATCTTAAAAGATCGGCCAGTAATTTCCTGAACTCTATTTAAAGATTCATTTTGACTATTTGAAAAGTTATCAACAACAACAACATCATATCCTCTATTTAATAATTCCACACAAGTGTGGCTTCCAATATAACCAGCTCCACCAGTTACTAAAACTTCCATTTAGGCACCCCTTAAAATAATTACGCTTAACTTATTAGACCCTAATTATTCTTTTGATATACAACCTGTTGGAGATTCAATATTTAGCCTCTTTCCTATAATAATTTAATACGTTCTCTTACTAATTCAAAAGCTTCAGCGTAAGGGACACCTATTTCCATCCCTCTTACTTTAGCAAGTGCATCTATTCCATCAAGTGAACGAGGGTATGGAAAAGCGGATACTTCTTTTTCATATACCGAAATTGCCTCACACTTTTTTTCAATTACATCAGAGATTTCAACGTAGACATTAGGATTAAATCTCCTTGTATAAAATGCTCCTTGCTCACTGGAAGAAAGTACTTCATATGTATAAACTTTATCTACAAAATTTTCTGAATATGTTCGTGTACTTATAGCAGTTGCATGTAAAGTAACACGATGATCTTGATTAGTATCAATGTCACTATGTGTATATATAATATTTGGTTTAAACTGACCAATAGCTTTTTCTATTTGGTCAATAGCTGATAATAATTCTAATTTCTCGTCCTCTAGACCTCCAAATATTACTTCTTTTATTCCGAGAATACGACATACTTTTAATACTGATTTCCTTAATCTATTAACTTCTATTTCAGACCTTTTATGGTTCATAGACCTATCACAAAGACTTAATAAATATACGTTGTCACCACGCGCAGAGTGTAAAGCAATAGTTCCTCCCACTCCCAAAACTTCGTCATCTGCATGTGCAGCAATTACTAAAACATTTCTCATATTTTCCCTCCTAAAATCCGGCATAGTACTAATAAAGCTATCTTATTTTACTAATTGTCCTCTGGTGGCTAATAAATATTCATATGTTTCTAACACCCCTGTTTCTAAATCTTTAGAAGGATGCCAACCTAACTCTTTTTTGATTTTGTTATTAGATGCAATTATTCCGCCAAAATCTTGCTTACGACCACTTGAATAATTTATATCAATATGCTTGTTGGTACATTTTTGAACAGCTTCTGCTACTTCTTTAATAGTAATCGGTTTTATACCTGATATATTATATATTTGGTTTTTCGCTTTCTCATTTAGCGTTGAGATACAACCATTAACTAAATCTTTTATATAAATAAAATTTCTAAATTGATTGCCATCACCATGTATATTTATAGGTTTATTATTTATTAGGTTATTCAAAAAATTAGTAAATACTGTTCCATTCCTTCCTCTCGGACCATATGGTATTCCAAATCGCATAATCGTAAAATTAAGATCAGATGAAGCTGCAAATGATTCACATAATATCTCACCTGTGTATTTTGTTTTTGTATAAATATGCTCCATTCTGGAGACATTTAATATAGATTGTTCATCTGCAATGACAATTTCGCCCTCTTTTTCCAAACAATTATAAACCCATTCTGTACTGGCATAGATTATTCTAGATATATTATTAATATCACAAGCATTAAGAATATTTGCTGTTCCTTGTATATTGATAGAAGTTGTCGTAAGTTTATTTTTAATTGCATAATTTACATCTGATATAGCTGCAAGATGAAAAATAACATCTAAATCTTTTGTAGTGTGTATACACATTTCTGAATTTAAAATATCAGTAAATCTATATTCAACATCCATCCGAGTTGGTTGAACAACATCTAAAATCACTACCTCATAATTCAATTCAATAAGTTCATCAACTAAATGAGAACCTACAAAACCAGAACCACCTGTTACTCCGATCTTTAATTTTTTCATTTGTCTATCCCCTTTATATTAGAGCTAATCGATTATTAAGTTTTTCACATACATAAGAGAGTTCATCATCACTCATAACCACTGAAACTGGTAAACACAAGTGTTGATTCGAAAAATATTCCGAATTTGGAAAAGATGATTTTGTTGTGTTTTTGAAAATAGGCTGAGTATGACAGGGAGCAGTGTATACTTCACCTCCACATTTAACACCTTCTTGTGAAAGTTTAACTTTAAGTTCATCTCTACTTATCCCATTTTCAACAATTGCCATTACTTTATACCAATTTGATTCTGAACCTGGTGGTGGTGTAACAATTTTTATTTTTTCACTTTTTATTTGATCCAAATATGCTTTAACAACTTTTGATCTTCTCTCAATAAATTCGTTTATTCTGTCTAATTGAAAAATTCCTAATATAGCATGTAATTCACTTAATCTCCAGTTTGAGCCTACGTGAGTGTGGTAATTATTATAGAAATCTACTTTTCCTTGGTCCCTGTATATTCTAGACTCTTCAGATAAATTGTAATTCTTAGTTGTAATAGCTCCACCTTCGCCACTCGTAACAATTTTAGTAGGATAAAATGAAAATGTTCCTACTTCACCTAAAGTTCCTGCGGGCTTTCCTAAAATGCTAGACCCAAGAGCATGTGCTGCATCTTCTATTAAAATTAGGTCATTATCTTCGCAATACTTTTTTATTAATAAACTATCGGGTGCTATAATTCCTCCAATATGTACAATTACTACTGCTCTTGTATCTTTAGTATGTAACCTTTTAACTTCTTCTAAAGTAATGGAGCCATAGAAGGGATCACAATCTGCAAATCTAATTTTAGACCCCACTCTTAAAAAAGGAGTAGCAGTTGCAACAAAAGTATTTGAGGGAATAATTACTTCTTTATCTTTAAGATTAAAAGTAAGAGCAACTATTTCAAGAGCTGATGTCCCACTAGATACAGCTGTTACATATTGGTCCGATGTAATATTAGATATTTTGTTTTCAAACTCTTTTGTATAAGGGCCAAGTGTTAGTTGGCCAGAGTTAAGAATTTCCTTCATTTTTTTTATTATATTTTCTTGATCTTCGTCTGGTATGTGTACTTTAGTTGGATTTATTACCATTACCCTTCACCTGCTTATTTTATTTTCTGTAATCTTTTAGGTAAACTACATAAGTTTGGATCTATTTACTTCAATCCTTTATACTTTATTCAGTACTAAGAGAATATGCTTTTTGGGGATTTTTAGTTATGAAGTTATTCACAATATTACCTGGCAACCCAATTTCCCTTAATTTAGGAATAAAATCTTTAAGAAGACTCACCATTCCAGGGCTTCCTCCATATGAATTTCTTTGTGTACGGTATGCTAGATCTGTTCCTAATATAATCTGTTTATCATAATTTGAATCTACCATTGTTTCTAATAGACTGATAAACCTATTATCAGTTTGGAAATTTAATAGAAATGCATTGTCGTATTCGATAAAACACCCCGTACTTGCAAGCTCTTGATGTAAGATTATATCCGGATTATGATCCATATGACATATGATTATATTTTCTGTTTTTACACCATAGCTTTGTAAGAGTTCAACTTGCTGCAGACTACAAGTTCCTAGTTCTGTATGTGTACCTATTGGTACCCCAGTCTCAAGGTGCGCTAGAGCTACTGCTTCAAAGATTTTTTTTGAAGTTTCAGATATATTATTGTACTCTGAAGCACATTTTAATAAACCTGCTTTTGAAGATAAACGTTCAGTTATTGGTCCGCTATAACTATACCGATCCATCCCTTTTGTACATTCCAATATTAATAATTCAATTAATTGATCTATAGAATAATCATAAATCCAATGAATGTTATCATAAAATTTAGGTTTATGAAATCCTGTTGTAGCTATGATATGTGTTTTTGTTCTTTTAGAAATTTCAAGGAGAGCTATAGGGTTTCTTCCACAGTCAAGTGGCATATAATCGACAAAGGATGATGCCCCAAATTGTTTACACTCTTCTATCTCTTCTATTGCCTTATCAAGATCATTTATTAATAACGATCTTTTTTTCAGTGTCTCAAGTCCACCTTGTATAATTAGATGCTCGTGTCCATAAACAATGCCCAAGTTGTTGGCAGGTACATCTCCTAAGATAGTACGTACTATGCCTGTTTTCATACATAAGGTCTCCTTCTTTTAATTTTTCAATAATGTTGTAGAGAACCTAATTTACATTTCATTTATAATATTTAATACCCTTTCATCAGGTACTTTATCAAAATCTTCATAAAATTTATCCACTACAAACTTTTTATCATTTGAGGCTTCTACATAAAAAAGGTCAGAAACCATACTATTTATAATCTTTTTTGTAGGTGCATAGATTATTGGTGCAGCGACAATTATTCTTCTAGGTGATAGCTTTTTTATCTCCTTTATTGCTGCTACTATTGTGAAGCCTGAGGCAATTCCATCATCAATAAGCAATACATCTTTGTCATACAAACTGTTATTAGGAAGGAGATGGGAAGAAAAAAATTCCTCTTTATGATCTATTATTCTCTTTGTTATAGACCTAGACTGACTAATGATTTTTTGCGATAATTTTAAAGTATCTATTCTTATATGATTAACTTCTTCAAAATTATTGGAGATGGAGCCTATTCCAATATACGGCGCACCAATTAATGGTATTTTTTTTGATATTACAAGATGAAAAGTACTATTTTTGAGATTTTTGTAAATTGGTTTCACAACTTCCACTCCACCATTCGGGATAGCTACCACCATTAATTTCTCATCAGCTAATTTATTTATTTTTCTAAATAGTAACTCCCCTGCATGCTGCCTATTCTTAAAGAACGCTTTAAACATATTTCCTCCTGGTATGCAATATAATGTGAAATGCTTTTTCAAGAGCTTTAATAATATAGGAATTTAGCAATCAATAAATAAATGCATTTTGCTAACTATCAGAGCTATTGAAAAAATGATTTGATTCACTATAATTTGTTAAAAATGTTAATGGAGGTACTCATAAAAATTTCTTGTTTATAAAAAGAATCAACCACCTGACATTGGATGTAGAAATACAACTAAATCATCATTACTTAATTTGTAGTGAAGGTCATTTAGATATTGGTCATTTATTGCAACTAAAACTTCATTTACATTTAAATCAAAGTCATACTTTTGTTTCAATTCTTGATATAGCTCAATAACATTTTCACATTCTGTTTCTATAATTTCTTCATTTTTTTGAGCTTTTTCTTGAAAAATACCATAATAAATAGTTTTTATCTGCATACTTCGTTCCCTCCTTTATATTCTTCTTGAAATTCTATTGATATAATTCAGAGCTATATTTAATAATTCCCCCCCTTAAATTAAATACATTTTTGAACCCATTCATCCTTAGTAGCTCTGTTAGCGAACTACTTCTTAAGCCAATGTCACAAACAAAAACTATTGGAAGGTCTCTATCCCAAGAATCATAAGCAGACAAGACATCATCATAAGAAACTATACTAGAATTGGATAGGAACAGTTTTTTTGCATCTTCCGAATTTCTTAAGTCTAATACCCTTGGAGCAGGCTTAATTGATTTGAGGTGAGCTAGATCAATACTCCAATCTTCAATATTTTGTTGAGCAACTTCAGTTTTACAATAAATATTATAATCAGAATTTATTTTGGTTATGGAAGGATTATCTCCACAAATAGGGCAGGCTTTATTTTTTTTCCATTTTATAGTTCGAATATTTCCGTTTAGTAAATCAAATATGATTAGTCGGTCAGATATTGTCAGATTTTCCATTCCAAGCAATATCTTTATTGTTTCCATAGCTTGTACAGAACCAAAAATTCCAGCTATTGGACCTAGAACACCAACTTCAGAACAATTTGGTATAAGTTTATCAGATGGGGCTATAGGGTATAAACATCGGTAACACCCCTTATCTGGTAGGTATACTGACGCTTGTCCTTCATACTTTACTATTGAGGCATCAACCAAAGGTTTTCCTAATAGAACACAGTAATCATTTACTAAATACCTTGTAGGAAAATTATCAGTACCATTAATAATGACATCATATTGAGATATAATAAGTTCTGCATTTTCATTTGTTAGAAAAACAGGGTATTCTTTGATATAAACCTGAGAATTTAATTGTTTTATATAGTCGGATGCAGATTTTGTTTTTAGTTTACCTAAATCAGACTCAAAATGGATAATTTGTCGTTGTAAATTACTTAACTCAACACGATCGCCATCCACTATTCCAATTGTACCGACACCTGCAGAAGCAAGGTATGCGAGTGCGGTAGCTGCAAGACCACCAGCACCAATTACTAAAACCCTAGATTTTTGAAGTTTTTCTTGACCTTCAATTCCAATATTAGATAATATGATCTGCCTACTATACCTTTCAAAGCTATCCATTTTGTACAATTATTAAATCACCTCATTTTAAGTTATCTCTTTAAAATATTGATAGAATCAGCTAAAATTTTCGCAGAGCGATCTATATCTTTTTCAGTTGTAAATTTGCCTATCCCGATTCGCAAAGACGATTTTATTATGTCTTCTGATAACCCTAAAGCCTTTAAGACGTGTGATGATTCTTTACCTGACGAACATGCGGAAGAAGTCGAAATTGCAATCTTAGAACGAATGAGGAAAATTAAATCCGTATTCTTTAATCCCGGTATAGATATGTTTAGATTACCAGACAAACGATTACTTAAATCACCATTGATTATTATTTCTGGAACTAGTTGAATTAATAAGTTTTGTAGTTTGTCCCTTTTATTCTTTATTAATTTTTCATCATAGTTCATCTCTAATGCTCTTAATCGGCATGCTTCACCAAATCCAGCTATCCCGGGGACATTTAGTGTCCCTGGTCGTAAACCCATCTGCTGACCACCACCATAAAATAATGGATTAATTGCTGTCCCTTTTCTTATCACTAGTGCACCTATGCCCTTTGGCCCATAAAATTTATGAGAAGAGAGTGCTAAGAACGTTGCATTAGATTTATTAAAATCAATATCTACTTTCCCAACTGCCTGTGTTGCGTCACATAAAAAAGGGACATTAAACTGCTTTGCTATTTCCCCGATATTATTTATGTTATTTATAGTTCCAATTTCATGATTTGCAGCCATTACACAAAGTAATATAGGTTGAGCTGAGCAAACTGTCCTAAGATGACTATAGTCTATATTACCGTCTGGTTTTATGTTTAATTTTGTGATTTTGGCTATGCCATGTTTCTCAAGGTTGAAACATGTTTCTAGTACAGATCTATGTTCTATTGGAGAAACTACAATTTCCATCTTTTTTTCTGATCTTCTATTCCTAGCTTGGTGAACTATACCCTGAATTGCTAAATTAATACTTTCAGTAGCACCTGAAGTAAAAATGACTTCACTCGAAGTGCATTTTATCAAATTGCAGACTTGCCTTTTTGCCTCAGTTATCAAAGATTGAGCTTCTGTTCCATAAAAATGTTCTAAGCTACTAGGATTTCCAAATATATTATTCATAACACTAGTAACTTTGCTAACAACACGTGGGTCAATAGGTGTTGTTGAATGATAATCCAGGTAGATTGGCCGTTGAGTTATACTAGACATCACCACACTCGCCCTCTTTCTTGACAAATTTCTTGTAGAGTATTGATGTTAGAATAAAATGTAGACATTTTATTAGTTGTTTAATGAATAATATAAGGTGTCCAAATGTGCAGACAAACATTTGATGAAAAGTTTAAAAGAAGCACAGTCTAAATGGTTGAACCAAACAAGTCATTTGGCCAGACTGATAGGAATCTGGATATCAATCCAACTACCATATTCAATTGGAAAAAGAATCATTGATGGTTATGCTTCCCTTCCAAATATGACAGAATCTCAAAAATTAGAGCAATTGGAAAACGGCTCTGTGACCTCGAGGAGAAGAATGCCGAAAACGGAGAAGGTCCAAACTCAAGGTTTTCCAAAGTAGCGTTTTATCCCAAATTGACGTATTTCCCTGAAAGTTAAAAAGCATAACAGAATTAAAAGGTTAGCATAGCACTTTCTTAATTTCATGGAATCCAGGAAACCTTATGAAAGTGGAGCTATAACAGCCAGCAGCCACCTACTTACACGTATCGTCATCATTCAGTGTGTTACCAGTATTATCCGAAAGAGTAGCCCATGTTACGAAAATGCTTCGATTGAAAATAATAATAATAATAGAATTCAGCAAAAGGATATAATTGATGAACGGTTGAACTTGTGTCTTAACAAAGCCACCAAGCGAAAGCACGGTAGTAAGTAGAAATCTAAATAATTTGTGAATACTTAATTGCCGGAATACCGGGTATCGCAATTAAATTTAATATTTTGAATATTCTCTATTTTACAACGTTAGTAATACCCACTGAAGCATACTCTAATGCTTGCTGAACAAAGTTAACGCCAACTTTATTATAGAATAATGTCCTAATTCTATCTGTTATAGGTCCGCATTTTCCATCTAGAAAAACATGATCTTCAATTTTTTGTACATGAACAATCCCAATTACTGTAGACGTTGTAAATGCTTCGGTAAAATCTTTAATATCATTTATAGATATATCTTCTTCACATACTGGAATATTGTTTTCATTTGCAAGATTGATTATAAAATCTCTTGTAATCCCTGGCAGCACCCTTGATGATGGCGGTGTGTAAAGTTTGTTTTCCTTAACTAAAAAAATATTTGAACCGGTACTCTCAGTAATATAGTTTTCTTCATTTAACAATAAGGGGGTCGCCGCTTTGTTTTTTGATCTTATTTCTAACTTTGCTAATTTAAAATGAACTCTACCTCTACTCTTTATTTGAGGAGATAAAATATTATGTGGAATTGCTCTTTGGCTTGGCACCATCAACTGCTCTCCATGTTTATATTTTTCAACCATTGTTGACAATCTATGATTTAATGGAAAGCACAAGACCACTAAAGTAGGTTTTATTTCAACAGGATTAAACAAATTGTATAACTTTTCTAATCCCCTAGAAACGATATAAATTAGTTGCCATTCTACATTTTCGTTCTCAGTTTCTATATTTTTCATCAATAGTTCTTCTGATATTTTTATAATTTCTTGTTCAGATTTATCTATTTTAATATCTAATTCCTTTAATCCATTAAAAAGTCGTTTTACATGTTTTTCAATTTCAAATGGTTTATGTAAAAAAGTCCGCACCACTTCAGTAGTCATATCTCCTGTAGTAATTGAAGAATCAAAAATTGATAAATTTGCATTTGATTCATAAATATACTGGTCATTTAAAAAAGCATACCTCATTATTATCAATCTCCTAGTATTTTTTCTGATTCCCTTTTTAAAAATTCACTTATGAAATATTTTTATGATTTATATACAAGCAATCAATTCTCTATACTGTTTTTATTTATATCAAAAGAAATTAATTTCTCTTTATTTGAATCATAATTAATGAAACTAGTAGCTAAAAAAATTAATTCCCAATTCCATTTTAATAAGCCTAATTTCTTTAAATTGTTAAAGAAAGAAAAATCCAACTTACTTTCATTACTTAGTGTTGCGTCTATTTGAGTAATTATATTTGAAATTGCTTCTTTATTATTTAATGACTTTTCTGATTTGAGCAAAATATCATCTTTAAATTCTTTTAAAAGTTCATATGAATCTTTACTAAAATTAAATTTATTAATATTATCATTGTTACTCTGAATATATTTAATTAGTTCATCATTTGATGTATTCTTTGAATGATTTAGTGCACTATAAATTCCTATCTGTTGATCCCATTCAAAAAGCACACCAATTTCACGTACAACATCTATTGGTTCATCAGAAATATGAATATAGTTCAACATTCTATTTTTAGGTTTTAAAATTGATCTTAAATGATATTCTTTCCTTAGACTCTCATTTGCTGGGCCCTTTAATTTTGATAGATAAGTAGATGCAAACTCTTCAATATTGTTTGGAGCTTCATAAATAATAATTAGTGATTCTGAATATGACATCAACTTTTCACTTATAAGAGTTCTTAATAACGATGCTGCAGACCATTGATATCTCCAAAGTTCTAAGCATTCTACTCTAGTTAATTTTTTTTGAATAAAATATACAGGCTTGAACCCGTGTCTTTGTATTTCTTGCAAAGCTATAAAATATTTATTGTATACAAATGACTCAGGTTTTATCATAACAAGTGCAAACTTACTTATTTTCTCAAGAAATGTGGAACCCATTAGAGAAGTACCTAACTCTTGTGACAAATTAAAGTATTGATCTTTAATGTAATAATCATTTTTTAATTTGTCTTTAGAAAAATATCTCCAATCCATTGTATCCCCCTAACTAGATTAATTGATTCTAAAACCTAACATGTTTAATAAATATTTTGCTGTTATACGAATATCCTTTTTTCCTTCCAAAATGTTGTGCTTTAAGCTTATAAGTGCATCATTTACTCTAATGTTATCAGCTAAGATTGAAATAATTGAGTTATAAAAGGTTTCATTAGCAATATAAAGTTCACTATTGTTTGTATTAGTAATACATTTTAAAATTTCTTCCCACTCTTTACCTGCAGTCTCTATGTCATCGATTTTAAAGTTAATAATTTCAGAGAAGGAAGTGGATAAAAGGTACCATTTAATTATTTCTGGGCTAAAGGATTTTAGGATTTCTTGAACTGTTACGCTATTTCCCAATGATTTCCCCATTTTCTTTTCATTAACATTAACCATAGAGTTATATATCCATGCATTGGCTACTTTTTTATTATCCGAACACGAAATAGTTTGTGCGAATTCACATGAGTGATGATAATATAAATCATTACCGCCACAGTGGATTAGAAGGTCATCATCTCGACAAAAACTTTCTAAAATAGTTGAACAGGGAATGTGTTTACCTGGTCTACCTAATCCCCAAGGACTTTGCCATACCATCTCCTCATCATCTTTCACAGACTCCCATAAGATAAAATCCTCATTAATAGCTAAAATATGTTTAAGTAACTCAGAAGAACTTTCATCTAACCCTTTGGTGTAACCATGTTTCTCCAATGTGTTTTCTAAATTTTTACAGTCATAGAATACTGAAGAATCTTTAATATATGCTGCATTTATACTTAACAACTTTTCAATTGTTTGAATAATACTACTTATGTGCTTTGTATCAGGCAGGATAATATTTGGGAGTACGATATTGAAATTAACCAGTTCTTCTTGCCATTTCACCATATATAAGTTGCCAATATCATTCCAAGAATAATTATTATTTTGTTTAGATTTTTGAAGTATTTTATTACTTATATTGGTAACATTTGAGATACTAATAACTTCTTCCCAACCTAGCTCCGTAATTATTCGCAATAGAATGTCAGGTAATAGTGCATTTCTTATGTGTCCAATGTGAATATAATCTGATACCGTAGGTCCACAATTATATATTTTTATTGGTTGTTTTTTATCCTTGAGATAGATGTCCTTTTGATTTAAATTATCAAATAATCGTATATTCAACCTCAATCCTCCTAAAATTTGTATTATTAATATTCATTTATTGATAATTGCCTACTGTCCAAAAATGCTTTGACATGCGTCCTTAAACTCTTCTGCACTTGTTCAACGGATCTATTGGCATCTATAATAATAAAGTCCTTAAAGTCCGGTAGACTCTCGTAGTATTTTTTAAATTCAGATAAATCATTAACGTTTTCTTCGTCTACTCCACGATCTAATACTCTTTGAACCCCTACCTCTACTGGTAAATCCATATAAAAAGTCATATCTGGTTTAGGAGCCCAGTTATAAATTTCATTTAAAAGTTCTATATGTTGAACATTATTTTGCATAGCCGAAGCTACTTTACAATATGTATATCTTTGTGAAATTATTATTGAGTTCTGTTCTGATAGCTTTTCAGTATAAACTGAAAAATCTCTAATTTTATCTATAGCGACAGCGAAATCTACTATTGTAGGAGAAAAAAGCTCCATTGTATTTTGATACCCTTTTCGTTGTGCTATAGTGTCAAAAATCCAATCAGCATAGGCAGGAATATTATGTACATCATAAACAGTTTTTCCATTTTGTTTTAGCCATTTACATAATAAACTTGCTTGAGTAGTTTTTCCACCACCATCAATCCCGATAATGGCTATTAATATACCTTTTTTATTCAATAAATATCACCTCATCAATGAAGTACAAATATATTTTATCGCCGTAATAGTATGTTTTTATTCCTTAAATATTCCATTACATGTTGCCTCAATGTGTTTTGAACCTCTTTCTCTGATTTCGAAGCATCTATTTTAATAAATTTTTTATACTTTGGTAAATCCATATAGCAGGATTTTAAATTTTCAAAATAAGAAGAGTCCTTTGTAACCATATTACTTTTTCTTAATCTCTCTATAGCTAGCTCACTTGGTATATCCATATAAAATATGATATCTGCATCTGGAAGCCAATCATAGACTTCACTTAATAACTTTAAATTCTTCACCCTATCTAATTTAGCTAATGCCATTCTGCAGTAAGAATACTCAGGCATTATCATTACTGCACCTTGTTCAACCATTTTCTGTGCATAAGGAGTAAAAATTCTCACTCTATCAATGGCTGATGCAAAATGAACAACATCTGTCGGGAATAATTCTGTCGAATCTTGATAACCTTTATCTTTTGAAATATTATCAAAAACCATATCAGAAAATGCTGGTATCTTAGGCATTTCTAAAGCTGTAAACCCCTTATCTTCAAACCACTTGCATAATAATGCTGATTGCCTTCGTTTACCTGTACCATTAATCCCTGTAAACGATATTAAAATCCCCTTATTAATCAATTGTAAAATCCTCCTAATAATCTAGCGGATATTAATAATTCGGTTCTTCAATACAAACTGTTCTAAATTTAAAACTTCCTTTTATTACACCGATTAAATAAAAGAAGTTAACTACTAACCTTAAGTACATCCAAAATAGAATCATTTTTCGAGGTTTAATTTTAAAACAAGGATAGAAAAAGACTATTGCACTAATAATAGCTAGTGATAAACTGTATGGAAAAACACTCTCATTAATTAAACTAGAATATGATAATAATGTTACTAGTGTGCTAAGTATCATTGAATTAAACCATCCAATGAATATTACAGCGGGCATTAGAAAAGGCACTTTAATATAATTCTTTTCATGCCTATCCATTCCTAAAAGAATTTCAAACTTATTCTTAGAGAATTGCTTCAATAGTTTAGGGTGATTATAACCATAATAATAGAGTTGTTTTACAAGCTCTTTTACACTATTTCTGTGCATATGATATACAATTGCTCTAGCTACAAAATACTGTTTATACCCTGCTGCTGCTACCTTAAAACCAAAATGTTCATCATCATTATTGTCATCCCATTTATTACCTACTTTTTCAATCACACTTCTCTTGTAAGCTACATTTGCTGTTGCAAAAAAAGGCGTATACCATCCTACCAAATCACTTGGGTCTTGATCCCTAAAACCCCGTATATAGCCTTCTGTAAATATTCGCCTTCGTTTAGATACCTTTAGTAAATCCCTTTGTGCACAGTATAATTCGACAAGGTTATTCTCATCTACAACTTTAGACAGTATTTCACCGCCAACAGCTCCTATCTTTGAATCCATTTCAAATGGTCTTACTAACTCAGAAATCCATTCAGGGTGAGCAATAATATCTGCATCTGTACATACAAATATTTCCCCATTACTATTGTCGAATAATAACTCCCTTGTCGTTCCCCCACCTAGACAATGAGATGCATCTAAATATCTTACTATATTAGGGTATTCCTTTTGGAATTCTAAGATTATATCCTTTGTATTATCTGAGCTGCCGTTATCTGCGACAATAATCTCAATATCTGACATAGGATAATCTAAATTAATGAGACTTATTAATGTATCTCTTATAGTTCTCCCTTCATTTTTTGCTGGTATTGCAATTGTCACTTTTTTATTGATAAATCCTTCTTTCATTCACATCACCTAGCCATTAGATTTTCACACATAATTCTAAATATATGTGTTATTATGACAACTTTATCATAAAAACCCAAAAAATGCTATTTTTTACAAAAAAATAGTTTTTTTCCGACAAAAAAACCTAAAAAATGTAAAATTTTCATATAAAAAGGTGTATTACTTGTAGCAGTCTCTTACAATTAGGTATTCATTTTTAATTAAAAATCCTAATAATATAAACTAAAAGGATTGAGTTTCTACTATTAACTCAATCCTTTGATATATTATTTATTTTTAGTTTTATGAATTACTATGCTTTCTTACTAAGAAACTCTATTTCTTTATTAACTAAACTTGCATAAATTGATTTATTTTTAAGGAGTTCTAAGTGGGAGCCTATTTCGCATAATTCACCGTTATTAATTACATAAATTACATCAGCATTCTTAATTGTAGAAAGTCTATGGGCAATTATAATAGTTGTTTTTCCCTCTCTGATTTTATCAATGTTTTCTTGTATTTTTTTCTCAGTATAAATATCTAAAGCTGAGGTTGATTCATCAAGAATCAATATTTCTGGATCTCTTAGTATAGCCCTAACAAGTGACAACCTTTGTTTCTCGCCTCCAGATATTGTTACACCACGTTCACCGATTTTACTTTCTAAATTATTGGGTAGCTTATCAATCAATCTTTGTATTTGCATTAGCTCACAGAACTCTTTTAATTTCTCTTCACTAATACAATATCCCAATAATAGATTATCCTTTATTGATCCGGGAAAGATGTAACCATCCTGAAATACCACACTCGTTTTCATTCTCCAATCAGTATCAGGAATATTGTGTAAATTACGCCCATTTACCTTGACTATACCTGTTTCAGCATCGATAAACTTCGTTAATAATGAAGCTATAGTTGATTTCCCACTACCACTTGGCCCTACTATGGCAACTTTTTTCCCAATAGGAATATTCATTGATAAGTTCCTTAAAACATAATCATCACTTCCAATATGACGGAAGTTGATGTTTTCCAATGATAGTTGTTCTATTGGTTCGTTAAATTTTTTATTACCTCCTTTTAGATCAGGAACTTCTAGCCAGTTTTTAATATTTTCAACCGATGCAAGTTTTCCTGAAAAAGTAAAAATTAAATTATAAAGTTTTAACAATGATTCAATTAAAGTGGAGCTTAGTTGGAAGGTGACAATTAAAGTACCAATAGTAATAGTATCATTTAAGACTAAATAACCCCCATACCCCAGTACGAACAATTGTCCTCCCAAAGTAAGAGACTCCATTGAATAAACTTGTTGGATTTTTAACTTTCCTTCCGCCATTATACTTTGGAAGTAGCTCTTATATTTATTATTAAACCTCTTTGATTCCCATTCATGACTATTTGCAGCTATAATATCACGAGTAGAAGTAATTCCTTCCTCTAGAGTAACTAAAAATTCTGATTTTTTATTTTGAATTTCTTTCCATAAATTTATTTGTTTTCTATTAAATTTATGCCCGATAAGAAGATAGATAATACTAAATATTATGATACCTATCAGTATACTAGGAGCAGAATATACGATTAAAACAAATATCAACAAAGTGTTAAAACCGTATTTTACTATATCTGCAATATCCTCTCCTATCAGTCTAGCAACAATAGGTATTTCGTTTGAAAAATAATGTACATACTTTGCATCACGTTCTTGTTGCATTTTTTTTAAAGGAATTTTGTAAAAATGCGATAAGGCTTTTTTCTTTAATTGATATTTTATCCTTCCATGAATCTTACTTTGAATATAAGGATTTACTACAAACAATACTGTGAAAACTAGATATAATAAAGAGATAATCGGAATATATATCCATAATTTATCATATTCACCCGACATTATTACTTCGTCAATTATGTATTGTTGCATCTTTATAGAGAATATTTCTACTACACTCTCTATAACTAAAAGTAATATACAAGAAAAGTAAAGAAATTTTTGATTTTTTATATATAACCATATCCACTTTATATTTTTCATAAGGCCTTTACCTTTACTTCTTCCATATTTTCTACCATATTTCTATATATTCCATCTTTGGCCATCAACTCGCAGTGGGTACCACGTTCTTTTATGATTCCTTTACTTATTACTACTATTTGGTCATAATTTCGAATAGTACTTAATCGGTGAGCTATTGTAATTGTCGTTTTGTTTTTTAGAAACTGTTCCAAGGAACCTTGAATTAACTTCTCAGAGATATTATCCAGTGCTGAAGTCGGTTCGTCTAATATAACGATAGATGGATTCATAAGAAATAAGCGAGCAAGGCCAAGCCGCTGCCTTTGCCCACCAGACAATCTAGTCCCCTTTTCACCTACAAATGTGTCATATCCATTGGGCAGAGTAACTATAAAATCGTGTAAGTGAGCTGCCTTTGATGCTTGAATCATTTCTTCTTCAGATGCTGTGGGATTAACAAACATAATGTTCTCCCTAATTGAAGATCCAAATAGATATACACTTTGAAAGGAGAATCCAATAGATCTCCGTAGTGTATCAAAACTTAATTTTTTTATATCAACTCCATCTATGGTAATTTTTCCATCTTCTACATCATAAAAACGACCAATAAGTTTTGCTAACGTGCTTTTTCCACAACCGGACTCACCTACTAACGCAATCTTTTCTCCAGGATTAATTCTTAAATTTATGTTATTTAGTATAGGGTGGGAGGATTGATAGGAGAATGAAACATTTTTAATATTAACCCCTCCTTTAGTTGACATAAATGAGATTGGGTCTTTATCCTCTTTTATACGTGGTGAAAGGGAATAAAAGTTATATATCTTTTTTGCTTGAAACATGAGTAATTTTTGTTCGGTTAATAATGTGATGACATAAGTTAATTTATTCATAGTACTAAAGTATAATAATATAAAAGATACATATTCCCCTGTAGATATACTTCCTTGTTTTATTAGGTAGCTTCCATATATAAATAGAATTACAGCCCCCAAATAGTAAGTCAACCTTCTAACCGCACCTCTCAAATATGCATATAAATATCTTGAAGAGTACAAGTTAACATTTTTTTTCACTTCTCCCAAAACTCTCTCCGTATTCCACATAAATCCATTGTAGGCTACTAATTCTCTAATGGATGAAACAGTCTCATAATAATATTGCCCTAAATATACAGTGCTATCAGACAATTTTTTTGCTATTTTAGAGGCTTTTCGTTCTATTCTAGGGCCAGCTAAATAATAAAGTGCGAAACAAGGAATAACACAAATACTCAAGGTGATGCTTATATTGATCATTAATAATATGGCAAACACTACAAAAATAGTTGTTTGTACCATCTCAGGAAAATAGTTTCTATACAAATTTTGCAATGCGGCAACTTCTGTATTTAATAAGGATAACGTCCTTCCAGTTGGTTGATTCTCAGTAAACTCTATACCCAAAGTACGAAGTTTTTTTATGAGACTCCATTGTATATCTCTCGAAATGTTTTCTTGTACATATCTTTGTACATACTCCAATGAAGCTGTAGAAAATAGTTTAATCAAGAGGATAAAGAAAAACACAATTAGGATATATAAAAATAACATTTCATTTCGATTTTGCAATACATTATCAATAAAATATTCAAACAACTTCGGAACCATTAATTCACTAATGGAAATTAAGAATCCAAAAAGGATTAACAAAACAGTTCTTCCCATGTAAGGTTTATAAAAGGATAGTGCCCAAATATAAATTTTAAATAAACCCTCTTCCTTCTTTTCAAAATACTTCACATTTACTCACCTTTCTTTACATTTATTTGTTAGAATATGCTCAATATTCCACCTCGCAAAAATCAACTCCAATTGTATAAATTAATTATTAATAATTTATATGGCTATTATAAAAATTTATTAACAGACCTTATTTTTAACTACCATAAGGTTCTCCATTTAGTAATTCTTATTCTTAGTTAACTTCGATCATTTCCAGAAAAATCCCTTCTATTAAAAGCATAACTAGTTTTTATATGTAAGAAAAATTATTCTTTTTTATTGCCTAAGATCCCTTAGAATTCGTTAGATTGTTCGAGATAAGGATTACTAAAGTTAAATATTGAGGTACATTTTTTAGGAAGGTTAAAATATATTCTATTCGCTGCCATTTTCAATAAAGGTTTTTTGTTTATATTTTGTAGTCAAATGAGTGGAAATGTATACATCTTACCTGGAGGAAGGAGAATAAAAGCAAAGCCCCAAAGGGATTTCCTTTTTATTGAGGCCGAATCAACTAAAAACAAAATTACCACAAATATCTATGCAAGTCGGTTCACGGGTTATTCATGAAGATACCAAGATGTACCTTCTGGACGAAAGAAGAGGTGCACTACCTGTAATTGTAAATTATATTAACATGGTTGTTACTCTCTTTTATCATTATA
Source organism: Cytobacillus sp. Bac17 (assembly GCF_024519925.1). Classification (NCBI taxonomy): domain Bacteria; kingdom Bacillati; phylum Bacillota; class Bacilli; order Caryophanales; family Bacillaceae; genus Cytobacillus; species Cytobacillus sp. Bac17. The sequence continues at coordinate 37,882 of NZ_JALJRC010000038.1, forward strand.
AGAAAAGTAATAACGGGGACTCCAATTTACAGATGATTTTGTCCTTCTTGTAAAACGAAGTTTTCTTTATTATCAGGTATTCTTTATCCGTACTTTTTTATAATAGATTGATCTTCTGAAAGCATGGTATTGTGGTATTTAAAGGAAAAAGTGACAATCGGATTTGAAACAATCAAAACGAGGTAGATGTGCATCGTGATCTCTTACAAACACCTTATTAGAGCAGGCTCTGAGCAATCATTTCACGAGTGTATTTAAAAACATCAGAACAAATGCCAATTTACTTATCCAAGTAGCAAGTAAACAAATTTTTGGTAACTTAATTTTGTAGACAAAAAGCGGTTCGGAATATTCTCATTCCGAACCGCTTTTTTGACTTTTTTATTGCATTTGAAACAATTATAAAGTATTGTTGGCTTCTCAGGGGTTATCGTTTAGGGTATTTTTGAGCCTTACCAAGTCTAGTTGGCCCATTATTTTCTCACTCTAGGCAGCGAAAGTAAGCATCGCCTGCATCGACAATTTTTTAAGTCCCTGATGGTTGTCCAACGCATGCCATCTTTTCTTCTGCATCTATGAATGCGTTCAATTGTTTCTTTGAGTTTCTCATAGATCGTTCATTTTGACGTCTTGATGGAAGAGAAAGTGATGATCTTCCTTTTCCACATGTCCCTCCAACACATAACGTTGAATCAGTTTTTGATGTGCTTAACTCTGTGCTTGAGAAAAGAAAGGGCATCAAGCACAAATTACCGAATCTGATTTATATTGGCGATACCCTTTCACGAATCATAGGGTTTCATCCCACTAGGAATATATTTATTTGATGGTAAGGATTAGACTCTGGACATTTAGCTTTCTGAAGGTTTTGTTAAATAATAGGAGTAGGGTTATACAGCGTATTTTACCATATGATTTGCTTCTCCACACTGCCCCTGGAGACTGTCCCTTCCAGGTCTCAACGGGTCAACCGCCCTCTCGCTCCTTCGCCATACCTATCTAAAGAGTGTAGGCCAGTTATATCAAAACTATATAACTTACTAACCTCAAATACCCATATCACTCCTCACATATCATAATTTACGAGGTAGAAATTAAAAAATATATTTTTTAAAACAAATAGACATACAGCGTTCTTAATTAATTTCATCTAATATTTGATTCTTTATTATTTGTTCATAATCAGTACCTTTGTAGGAATCCCACAAACTTGAATTATAAGGTGATATATTAAACATTTCATCAATAATCTGATCTATAATATAGTAGGTAATTGGTTCTTTAATTTTAGTTTCCAATTTATGACTTTTAATCAAAATGATATCCGCCTCCATAGGATCCCAATTATAAGCAGGCATCAGAGAAAGAATTTCATTTAACTCCTTATTGTCCATTACAAGGATTAATTTATTTAAACCAAAGTAATCCTCATTCAAATAGTAATCCTGCAATAACTTACACGTATTTGAATAAACATTTAACGCATAATTTTTCCGATCAAAGTTGTACCAAGAAGCATTAGTTATTTGTGCTCTAAATAACTTCAATAAATCAATATTGTTAAATTTATACGAATTCTCATTACTATAGAAAATAAGAAAGTTATTGTCTATATTTTCATTATTGAGTGCATATATATATTTATTTAAAGCATCTAAAACATAAATGTTACTAATATCTAAATTCAAATCAATAAAATGAAAGTATCTTTTCTTAAAAGATTTAAATAAAAACTCAAAATCAATTAATACTAATTTACTCAATTTATTCAAATAAATAGGGTCTATATCAATTCTGTTACAAATCACTATTTTATATTCATTTAAGTCAATATCGTATATTTTATCTTTATCATGTACATCGTCTAAATTATTTATATATCCAAGAGCCTCCTCTCTACTTAATGGTGGAGCCTTTTTCACATCGACATAAAAAACTGGTATATTAATTCTCTCTATAGATTCCCTTGAACAAATATCTCTAGAAAAATTGGGGTTTATCAATAACTCTATATTTGTTGGTCTACCTCTTTTATAATAGATTCTAACGATATTAGTCTGAAGCTCATTTTTTAAATCACAAAAGTACATACAATTATAAACTTTACTGTAAAATACAATGTATCTTGGTCTACCTGTAGAAATTATCTTATTTACCTTTCTAATAAAGGTCCCATCAATAGATTTGTTTTTAGTCGGCAGTAGAGTTGCAAAGAGTTTATTTACATCAGTAAAATCAGAGCCGGTCAATACAAATTCATCTCTAATAAATACGTTTAAAGTATTTTTATCAACAACATTTGCAGCGTAAAAGAAATATAAGATATCGTCATTCCAAATTACTTCTTTTTCCAAACAAGCACCACATACAGTTCCTCCCACTCCATAATCCAAGAAACCGTTTTTAAATATTATCACCTGTAAAAATGCTACCATTTTACTTAAGATAGCCCTCGAGTCATCCTCGTTAAAATCAAAGCCCAATGTAAAATTGCTCAATGTGGAAGTTAGCTGAGGAATACTCGATCCACTTCCAATACTTTTAGAATTAACTATTTCGTATTTATTTGGAGTCACATGGAAAAGTTGATTCTCACCATTTATTTCACATGCAACAAGAAGTTCAAATAGAGCGGAATTGTTAAATGACGAACAAATACTTTTAAATATATCAGTAATCTCTTGAAGGCCCAAGTGTAGACGTCAAGTTGAATTTTACACTTTTTGCTCGTTTTATTTTTACACTTCTG
>NZ_JALJRC010000039.1:0-37996 GCF_024519925.1 Cytobacillus sp. Bac17
AAATGGCGGTCCGGACGGGACTCGAACCCGCGACCTCCTGCGTGACAGGCAGGCATTCTAACCAACTGAACTACCGGACCAAATAATAACCGCCAGCAAGTAAGCTGGGCTTGCCAGCCGTTTGCTGACGGTTATTCGCCATGACCCCTACGGGATTCGAACCCGTGTTACCGCCGTGAAAGGGCGGTGTCTTAACCGCTTGACCAAGGGGCCAAATAAAATATAAATGGTGAGCCATGAAGGACTCGAACCTTCGACCCTCTGATTAAAAGTCAGATGCTCTACCGACTGAGCTAATGGCTCGTACTATAATTGTTGCCTAAAGCCAGATACTGAAAAGTCAGATGTTCCAAAGCCCTGCGTGCTTTGTCACAGATTGCTATTCGGTGAAGAAATTCACTGATGCTGCAATCTGCTCTACCGACTGAGCTAATGGCTCGTATTATATGTGTTACCAACCTTGCCACCTTGGCGACGCTTTTTATAATATCATAGAGTTTTATAAAAGCGCAATAACTTTTTTTATAAAACTTTCTTTTTAGGAGAAGACTGCGGCAGGATAGGGTTAAACCCACGCTACAGCAGCCCGTTGGAGAGGTCCTTTCCCTAAATTAAGAGTTCTTTTCCTTGATATGGATTCTTTTCCCCATTTTTTATCGTTTACTCCTTAAATTTCCATTTATTTTCCCAAATTTAAACCAGCTGGGGCGGGTTTGGACTCGCCAGCTCTGATTTCCTCTTCCTCTGTCCGAATGTGCTCCAAGTTGGGACTCATTCCCTCAATTTTCTCCTCTTCCTGTCCGAATCAGCGCCAACTTCGGACTCATTCGCTCGGTTTTCCCTTTCTCCTGTCCGAATCCGTGCCAACTTCGGACTCTTCCCCTCAGATTTCTCCTCTTCCTGTCCGAATCCGTGCCAACTTCGGACTCATTCCCTCAGATTTCTCCTCTTCCTGTCCGAATCCGTGCCAACTTCGGACTCGCCATCTCGGATTTCTCCTTCTCCTGTCCGAATAAGCGTCAACTTCGGACTCACTCGCTCGGATTTCTCCTTCTCCTGTCCGAATCAGCACCAACTTCGGACTCACTCGCTCGGATTTCCCCTCCCCCTGTCCGAATGAACACAAAATAAAAGCAGCATCCAGAAAAAACAAAAAGCCCTAATTCGCATTAGGGCTTTCCAATCAAGTATTAGTTCTGTCTCCATGGGCTGAGGACTACGTTTGTTTGTGTGCGGTCCGGACCGACTGAGAAGATCGATAATGGAATTCCTGTCAGCTGTGAAACGCGCTCCAGATAGTGGCGGGCATTCGCAGGAAGCTCATCAAGTGATTTGCAGCCTGTGATGTCCTCTGTCCAGCCTGGAAGCTCTTCGTATACAGGCTCACAGTCAGCCAGTACTTTCAAGCTTGCAGGGAATTCTTCGATTACTTCTCCATTATAACGGTATGCTACACAGATTTTTAATGTCTCAATTCCAGTCAATACATCGATGGAGTTAAGAGAAAGGTCTGTAATACCGCTGACACGGCGGGCATGACGGACAACCACGCTGTCGAACCAGCCGACACGGCGGGCACGGCCAGTTGTTGTACCGTATTCACGGCCTACTTCACGGATCTGGCTGCCGATTTCATTATCAAGCTCAGTTGGGAATGGGCCGTCTCCTACACGAGTCGTATAGGCCTTAGATACACCAACAACATGCTTGATTTTTGTAGGGCCGACACCTGAACCGATTGTTACGCCGCCAGCCACAGGGTTAGAGGATGTAACGAATGGGTAAGTCCCCTGGTCGATATCAAGCATAACTCCTTGTGCACCTTCGAAAAGCACGCGGCGGCCTTCATCCAATGCGTCATTAAGCACAACAGAAGTGTCGCAGACATAATGCTTAATCTGCTGGCCGTACTCATAGTATTCCTCTAGGATTTCTTCGATTGTGAATCCTTCTGTTTCATAGAAGCGCTCAAGCAGGCGGTTCTTTTCTTCAAGGTTGCGCGCAAGCTTTTCTTCAAACACTTCACGGTCAAGAAGGTCCGCAATGCGGATTCCGTTGCGGGCTGCTTTATCCATGTAAGCAGGGCCGATGCCCTTTTTCGTTGTACCAATCTTGTTAGCGCCTTTGCGCTCTTCTTCCACTTCATCAAGCTTCAGGTGATATGGAAGGATGACATGTGCGCGGTTTGAGATGCGCAGGTTGTCTGTTGTAACTCCCTTATCATGAAGATACGCCAATTCCTTTACAAGCGCTTTTGGATCGACAACCATTCCGTTTCCGATCGTGCAAATTTTATCGCTATAGAATATTCCAGATGGAATTAAATGAAGCTTGTATGTTTCACCATTAAATTTAATTGTGTGTCCTGCATTGTTTCCGCCTTGGTAGCGTGCGATAACTTCTGCATTTTCAGAAAGGAAGTCTGTAATTTTTCCTTTCCCTTCATCTCCCCACTGTGTTCCAACTACTACTACTGATGACATTAAAAAGCACCTCCGGGAATCCCATGGTTTTAAAATTCTATAAATACATTTTTAATTAAGTAACTTTTTTCAACCACTTTAGTTTATCAAGGTGATGTGTGATAGTCAATAAAACACGAACATTTTTAATAAAAATATAAAAATATGTTCGTAAAACCATGAAAATATGAAAATCAGAAATTCCTGGAGCAAGACAATAAAAAAGAGGACATGCAAAATGCAGGCCCTCTTTATGCACCAGGCGGCGCAAATGAATCATCAAAGCGTTTCTCTAAGTTTACAAATTTATTATACTCTTTTACGAAAGCCAGCTGAACGGTTCCAACCGGGCCGTTACGCTGCTTGGCGATAATGATTTCGATGATGTTTTTATCTTCGGATTCTTTGTCATAATAGTCATCTCGGTATAGGAATGCCACGATATCGGCATCCTGCTCAATACTTCCCGATTCACGGATATCTGACATCATCGGGCGCTTATCCTGGCGCTGTTCCACTCCACGGGAAAGCTGGGACAGTGCGATAACAGGGACCTGAAGTTCACGGGCCAATTGCTTAAGGGAACGTGAGATTTCAGATACTTCCTGCTGACGGTTTTCTCCCGAACGACCGCTTCCCAGGATTAATTGCAGGTAGTCGATCAAAATCATGCCAAGCCCATGCTCCTGCTTTAAACGGCGGCACTTAGATCGAATATCTGTGATTCTGACACCTGGGGTATCATCAATAAAAATTCCTGCATTTGATAGGCTTCCCATTGCCATGGTCAGCTTTCCCCAGTCCTCATCCGTCAGGGAGCCGGTACGAAGCCTTTGCGCATCAATATTTCCCTCTGCACAGAGAATACGCATAACAAGCTGTTCGGCACCCATCTCAAGACTGAAGATCGCGACGTTTTCACCGGTTTTCGTTGCCACATTTTGCGCGATATTCAGGGCGAAGGCAGTTTTACCCACGGAAGGGCGGGCACCGACAATGATGAGGTCATTTCGCTGGAAGCCGGCTGTCATCCGATCCAGTTCGGTAAATCCAGTCGCAATCCCTGTAATATCCCCTTTACGGTTATGCATTTCCTCGATATTATCGTAGGTCCGGACGAGAACATCCTTAATATTATGAAAGGCACCGGCGTTTTTGCGCTGTGCTACCTCCATGATATTTTTCTCTGCTTCACCCAGCAGAACTTCTACTTCATCCTCACGTGTATAGCCGTCCTGGGCAATGCCTGTCGCCGTCCGGATCAGCCTTCGAAGCAGTGACTTTTCTTCAACGATCTTTGCATAGTACTCGATATTCGCTGCTGTTGGAACAGAGCCGGCCAGTTCACTTAAATAGCTGACGCCTCCGGTATCCTCCAGCAGTTTCGCTGCACTGAGCTCTTCTGTCACGGTCACTAAGTCGACGGCTTTTCCTTGATCGCTCAGCTTCAGCATTACATTGAAAATTTTCTGGTGTGCCGCACGGTAGAAGTCTTCGGGTATCAAGATCTCTGATGCTTGTGTAAGAGAGGAGGGTTCAAGAAAGATTGCCCCAAGCACTGCCTGTTCCGCTTCAATATTTTGAGGCGGGAGCCGATCCGCAAATAAATCACTCATCTGTTCAAACCTCCTAATAAGAAATGCACAAGCGCCTTAGTCACCCCCGCCAAGCACAAGATGCGCCTCACGGAAAGGCGTTCATTGCCTTGGCTTGTGAACACGAGGGCAGGCGCCCCTCCTAAAAGCTAACGCTCTTAGTCGTTTGATGATATTGCTGTCGAAGCGTCCCCTGTGGAGCTGGACAGTTATCTATAAAGCAATACTATATCTATATAAAAATCTCTAAATTTCCCTTTAAAAAATGTGACCAGCCGAAACTGATCACATTTTTAATCAACCCTTTTATTTTAACATGTTTATCGGCAAAAGCCACTTCCAATATTAGTTTATCGCATTCTAACTAATTGCAGTTTCACTTTAAGCTTCTTTTACATGTACGTTTAATGTTGCCGTTACTTCAGTATGAAGCTTGACTGGAACCTTTGTGTATCCGAGCGTGCGGATCGCGTCTTCCATTTCGATTTTGCGCTTATCGATTTTGATGCTGTGCTTCTTTTGAAGCTCTTCTGCAATTTGCTTGCTTGTGATGGAGCCGAAAAGGCGGCCGCCTTCACCTGATTTTGCTGTAAATTCAACCGTCAGCTTTTCAAGTGTTTCTTTTAGTTTTTTTGCTTCAGCCAATTCTTCTTCTGCAAGCTTAGCCTCTTTTTTCTTTTGAGCATTCAGGCTGCTGACATTGGCCTGGTTTGCTTCAACAGCAAGCCCTTGCTTAATTAAAAAGTTATGTGCATAGCCATCTGCTACATTTTTTACTTCGCCTTTTTTGCCCTTGCCTTTAACGTCTTTTAAAAAGATTACTTTCATTCTTTTTTTCTCCCTTCAAAGTATTCATCTATAGCCTCTTTTAATCGGGCCTCAACTTCATCAAGTGTTGCATCGTGAAGCTGTGTGGCAGCGTTAGTTAAGTGCCCGCCGCCTTCAAGGTTTTCCATGATCACCTGGACATTGATATCCCCGAGGGAACGCGCGCTGACCCCTATCATGTTTTCAGAGCGGTTGGAAATGACAAATGAAGCAACCACACCATCCATCGTCAGCAGGGTATCTGCTGTCTGGGCAATCAGAACCTGATCAAATATCTGATCCGGCTGTCCCTTTGCAATCGCAATTCCTTCTCTGTAAAATTGAACGGTTTCAATCAGTTTAGCCCGCTTGATGTAGGTATCTACATCCTCTTTTAAGAACTTTTGAACTAGCACGGTATCTGCACCCTGTCCGCGCAGATAGGAAGCCGCATCAAACGTCCTGGATCCTGTCCGCAGCGAAAAACTCTTCGTATCGACAATAATCCCGGCAAGCAGGGCCGTTGCTTCCAGCATTTCGATTCTGCCGTTTTTCGGCTGATACTCCAGAAGCTCTGTTACCAGTTCTGCTGTGGAAGAGGCATATGGCTCCATATAAACCAGCAGAGGATTATGGATAAACTCTTCCGCGCGGCGGTGATGGTCGATGACGACAACATGTTCAATTTTATGAAGCAGCTTTTCTTCAATCACCATGGATGGCTTGTGGGTATCAACGACCACGAGCAGGGTATCGTCTGTTGCAATCTCCATCGCCTGTTCCGGGGTAATGAATTTAGAAAAGAGCTCTTCATTCTTTTCAATTTCCTTCATCATTCTTCTGACACCAGTATCGAGTTCATTGAAATTTACAACCACATAGCCTTCACGCTGATTCAGGCGAGCCACTTTCTGAATACCGATGGCCGCTCCAATCGCATCCATATCCGGGCTTTTGTGGCCCATGATAATCACTTTATCGCTTTCGGAAATCAATTCCTTCAGCGCATGGGAAATCACGCGTGCACGGACCCGGGTTCTTTTTTCAACAGGATTGGTTTTTCCCCCGAAGAATTTAACCTTCCCGTTCGTCTGTTTGATGGCTACCTGGTCTCCGCCGCGGCCTAATGCCAGGTCTAAGCTGGACTGGGCCAGCGAACCGAGTTCAGGAAGGGAAGAAACCCCTGTTCCGACGCCCACGCTTAATGTTAATGGAACGTTTTGCTTGGAAGTGGTCTCCCGGACATCATCGAGAATCGTGAACTTTCCTTTTTCCAGAAGCTGCAGAATATGTTCATTAAATACGGCGATAAACCGCTCAGACGAGACTCTCTTCAAGAAGACCCCATTGTCCTGTGCCCACTTATTCAATATTTGGGTCACCAGGCTATTGAGGCTGCTTTTTGTCTGGTCATCCATCCCCTGAGTCAGTTCATCATAATTATCAAGGAAAATAATGGCGATAACCGTCCGTTCTTCCTGATACATTTTTTCAATTTCGGTCTGTTCCGTGACATCAAAAAAGTATAATAAGCGCTCTTCCGGTTTATGGATCACCCGAAATTTGCGGTCATGAAGGGTAATGATTTCGGTTTCCACTTCTTGTTTGATCAGCGGAACAAGCGAATCCGCGACATCATAAAGCGATCTTCCGACTAGCGTATCTTCATCGAAGCAGGATGCTAAAAAGGGATTGGTCCATTCAATGTAATAATCATCATTAATGAGCATGATCCCGATCGGCATTTCCATCAGAGCTTCTTCGCCGACTTTTTTCACCCTGTAGGAAAGTGTCGAGATGTATTCTTCCGTCTCCTTCCGATGCTTCTGAATCAGCTGAAAAAGATAGTAGAAAGGAAGGATGACAAGAAACAGCCCAATTAGTGCAAAAAGCCAATTGTAGTACGCCAATATACCGAGAAGCACCACTGTTATGCCCATCAATCCAAAAATCGGATAGCGTATGGACCGCTTTTCTAAATACGAAGGCATGTTTTCAGCTCCTAAACAGTAGTGTTGTTCATCACTTTTTTCCTAATCTTTGCCTTAAATCGAATCCTAAGTCAATTATACCTAATATCCTCACAATATAAAGGAGAAATGGCATAAGAAATGTAAATACAGCGGCCAGAACCGGCACAGCTTTCGGCCACCCCTTTAAATGGCTGAAAAAGAAAATCAGGGACAGGCCTTGAATGACCATGAAAATCTGCAGAATGAATGCAATATTTACAAGCGCCATAAACCAGTAGCTTCCTTCTGACGGATTAAAAAGGAAAGAAGCTATAATTGTAATGAGATAGTACCATAATATGCTTTTCGGCAGGCTCATTTCCCTGAACGGCTTCCAGCTTTCAACCTTAATGCCGAATCTTTTGGCAATCGGAAAGGAGACAAGCTGGATGACAAAAACGGAAATAACCGATGTCATGACGAATAAGCTTGGCGTCAGCGTCTCAATCATTTTCAGGCCTTCTGTAAATTGCTCGACTGCTTTATCCGCATTCTGGCCAAAGCCTTCAAGCACTCCTTCTGAAATTTGGATGGACTCCTCCATCATATCGATGCCTTCTTGAATAATATTTATATTAAAAAGAGCAACTGCCGCCGCATACAGGATCAGCAGGGCTGCAAGGAATACAAGGGTGCCCGCAATAAAGGAAGGCATCCGTCCTTTCTTTTCACTTATAAAAATGCCAATTACCGTCCCGGTCAGTCCAAATGTCAGCACAAGCGGCAGAGCCATAAACGAACCGATAATCAGAGAAAGCAGGATGCCTCCCGTTAGAAATACGATTGCATACATCCGGTTATTTTTTGCTGCAAACATAATAAACGGAAGAGCCAGGAAGAAAACCGAAATGGTACCGAGAAACGGCACATAGAGCGAAATCAGAAGAAGCACTGCAAAAACAGCCAGAAGCACTGCACCCTCTGTTAATTTATGTACATTATTCATTGATACACCCCTCAAACTGTGTATCCAAAAAGGGGGAAATCATTTTCCCTGCTTTTTGAACCATTCCAAATAAAACAACTCATAAAGTCTATTGTAGCTAGTATTAAATGCAGGTTCAACCTTCGTGATTTCAGAAGAGGGAATGCCGGCTTTTTCATCAGGTTTGCACTTTAATACAATCCTGCATTAAAGAAGAAAGCATAATAAAAAAAGACGCCGGATACCAGCGTCTTTTCATATTTATTATTCACCTGAAACGTATGGCAGTAATGCCATTTGGCGCGCACGCTTAATAGCAATCGTTAATTTACGTTGGTATTTAGCGTTAGTGCCAGTTACACGACGTGGTAAAATCTTACCGCGCTCAGAGATGAATTTTTTTAGAAGATCCACATCTTTGTAGTCAATGTGAGTGATTCCGTTTGCAGTGAAAAAGCAAACCTTACGACGTTTAGCACGTCCTCCTCTGCGTCCTCCAGCCATGGTCAGTTACCTCCTTTAGCTTTTTGATTATATATTTCCGTTCATAATCGGGCACTATTAGAATGGCAGGTCGTCATCGGAAATGTCGATTTGGCCGTCATTTGCGAATGGATCCTGATCCACGCGAGTATAGCCGCCCTGATTACGATTATCCTGGCGTTGATTCTGATTGCTGTTATTTCCAAATGGGAAATCCTGATCTCTTGGACCGCCGTAGTTCGGATTGCCTCCCTGGCCGCCAGAACTATTCTTAGGCTCAAGGAATTGCACACTCTCAGCCTGGACTTCTGTCACGTAAACACGCTTTCCATCCTGGCCTTCATAGCTGCGGGACTGAATCCGGCCATCTACACCTGCAAGACTTCCTTTTTTAAGGAAGTTCGCTACGTTTTCAGCTGGCTTTCTCCATACCACACAGTTGATAAAGTCTGCCTCCCGTTCACCTTGCTGATTCGTAAAAGTACGATTCACGGCAAGAGTGAATGAAGCGACAGGAACTCCGTTCGGGGTATACCGCAAATCAGGATCCTTTGTCAAACGTCCGACAAGAACAACACGGTTCATCATCAGAATCAACTCCTCTCGGTAAAAATGGCTTTATCTATTATTTTTCGTCTTTAACAACGATGTAACGGATGATGTCTTCGCTGATTTTAGCTAGACGAGTGAACTCGTCAACTGCTTTTGCTTCAGCATTAACGTTCATTAGCTGGTAGTAGCCATCGCGGAAATCATTGATTTCGTATGCAAGGCGACGCTTACCCCAATCCTTTGATTCAGAAACCTCCGCACCATTGTCAGTTAAGATTGTGTTGAAACGCTCAACTAGGGCTTTTTTAGCCTCATCTTCAATGTTTGGGCGGATGATGTACATAACTTCGTACTTTCTCATCACTTTCACCTCCTTTTGGTCTAACGGCCCTTCAAAAGGGCAAGGAGCAATATATTCATTACTCACAAGTTGAAATTATAGCACATTAATTATGCAAAAGCAATATCACTGGAGTTAATTGCTAGATGGAAGTTTATTTGAGAGAGGATTTCTTTTCGAGCTTTAATTCTGAAGATCGATTTCGCTGCAGCAGAGATGACCGGCTGCTTTATCGGTCACCGCGCTTGAAACCAACATCATACTGTTGCATAGAAAAAAAAGAACCCCTAAATAGAGGTTCTCAGTAAATTAAACGTTAAAGCGGAAGTGCATGACATCTCCGTCTTTAACAATATATTCTTTTCCTTCAAGGCGGACTTTTCCTGCTTCTTTGGCAGCTGTCATGTTGCCTGCAGCGACAAGGTCTTCATAGGAAACCGTTTCTGCACGGATGAAGCCTTTTTCAAAGTCTGAGTGAATAACTCCCGCACACTGGGGAGCCTTCATGCCTTTGCGGAATGTCCAGGCGCGGACTTCCTGTACACCGGCTGTGAAGTAAGTTGCAAGTCCAAGAAGATTGTAGGCTGCTCTAATCAGCTGATCAAGGCCCGATTCTTCGATGCCAAGCTCCTGAAGGAACATTTCTTTTTCTTCCCCATCAAGCTCCGCAATTTCAGATTCAATTTTTGCACAGATGACAATTACTTCCGCATTATCCTTTGCAGCAAATTCTTTAACCTGCTGCACATATTCGTTTGAAGAAGGATCAGCTACATCATCTTCGCTAACATTCGCCACGTAAAGCACAGGTTTAATTGTCAGCAGATGAAGACCTTTTACAAGCTTCATTTGTTCCTCTGTAAACTCAACTGTACGCGCCGGTTTGTCTGCTTCAAACGCTTCTTTTAATTTTTCCAGAATTTCAAGCTCAAACACAGAATCTTTATCTTTCTGCTTTGCCAGCTTGCTCACGCGGCCAATTCGCTTTTCAACCGATTCCAGGTCAGCCAGAATCAATTCCAGGTTGATGACTTCAATATCGTCGATTGGATCAACTTTCCCTGCAACGTGTGTAATATTGTCATCCGCAAAACAGCGGACAACCTGGCAGATGGCATCTACTTCACGAATATGAGACAGGAACTTATTCCCAAGACCTTCCCCTTTGCTCGCACCCTTTACGATGCCGGCAATATCCGTAAATTCGAAAGCCGTTGGCACAGTCTTTTTCGGCTGAACCAATTCAGTTAATTTATTCAAACGGTGATCAGGCACTTCAACAATTCCCACATTCGGATCAATTGTACAGAACGGATAGTTCGCAGACTCCGCTCCTGCCTGGGTAATTGCATTAAACAACGTAGACTTTCCGACGTTCGGCAAACCTACAATACCAGCTGTTAAAGCCATCCAAGTCACTCCTCAACTTTATTCATCATAAGAAAAGCGCAAGCGCCTTGGTTCCAAAGGAACGCAGACTAAGAACGCCACGTCCTGTGGCAACGTCTGCATGACCCACATCCTGTGGGCCCCAAGCACAAGACGAACCTAACGGAAAGGTGTTCTTTACCTTTCTGGGAGGTTTGGCTTGTGACCTCGAGGGGGTAGGCGCTGGAGCTAGACAGTTATCGAAATTCAAAGTTATGATTCTTATGTTTAAAAAAATACGATTGTTTCTCATTTAAACAAGCCTCTAACAATTATAGATAGTTGCCGTTGAAATGTAAAGAAAAGGTGACAGGCACCTATACCACTTTGCTGAACTGGTATAGGTGCCTGTCACCCAATTTTATATCTTCTCAATATTAACAAGGCAGTCGTACAAAGTGCTTCCAAGGCCATTGTCCGATTCGCGGCTGGAAGTAAGATTATTGACGGGACCGCCAAATTTTGACCAAATGCCCTCATCAATATTGATGGTATCCGGATGGGCTTTTTTCATTATATGGACAAAGCCCTTCATTTCCCCTCGGTCATTCCACACTTTGACATAATCGTTCTCCTGCAGGCCAAGCTTCTCAGCAATATTGTCGGCAATTTCCACCTTTGCCTTTGGCTCAGGCTTCAAAAGGTGATAATGCTGCGAATGATTGGAGCGAAGCGGATGAATCGTCAGCAGTGTATAAGGAAACTGATTGGCACGCTCCTTGTCCGTCCACTTGGTTTCCCGGGGAAGAGCGAGTGTCAGCCTGCTTTCGGAACCCTTTCGGAACGCCGCAGCAGAGGTGAATTCATACTTGCCGCTTGGCGTTTTGAACTGCCGGTCTGCCCAGGGCACCGTATCAACCGGGAGTTCCTTATGGTGGGAATTCCTTAAGCTATCCAATGTGATCCCATGCTCACTTAGTGAACCGAGGCCCATGCTGATAAACTCTTCTCTTGTAAAATCGAAATCGGCTCCGAATCCAAGACGCTTAGAAAGCTCAGTCCAAACCCATAAATCAGTCTTCGCTTCCCCTGGCGGTTCAACCAGCTTCGGACCATGATTGACAAAGTGATGGTACATGGAAGAGTAATAGACATCTTCCTGTTCAAAAACTGTGGCAACCGGAAGCACATAATCAGCCATTTTGGCCGTATCTGTCATAAACTGATCCATCACGACGACTGTCTCAACAGATGCAAAAGCCTCGCGTACCCTTGATGAGTCAGGGACCTGAGTTAAAGGGTTTCCACACGTAACGAAAATCATGTTAATCTCAGGGTCCTTTGCTGTTAATATTCCCTCTGCCTGCCGCATCATCGTAAATTGCCTGAAAGCCGTTTTCCGTTCAGGGAGGGTGAGGGCTGCCCCATCAAAGCTTTGCCCAACCTGCCTGTTGGCATAGTTTGCGCCTCCGCCCGGGATGCCAATATTTCCGCTCACAGCAATTAAAGCATCCATCAGCCGGATCGTGTTTCCGCCGTTTTCGTAGCGCTGCATGCCCAGGCCAAAGAAAGTGGAAACGGGGCGGTCCCCATAGACCATCGCAAGCTCGGTCATCACCTCTGCAGGCACTTCCGTTTTTTCTGCCACTTCCTCAAGTGTCACACTGCTCAGCAGTTCATTCAGGTCTTCAAAGCCAATAGAATACTTATCTATGAAACTTCTATCTTCTGCGCCCAGACGGAGCATTTCCTTCATGATGCCGGCCGCAAGCCATCCATCCATTCCCGGCTTGATGGAAAAATAACGGTCCGCTATTTTAGCCGTCGCATTAAAAATCGGATCAATTACATACAGCTTGGCACCTTGCTTCTTTGCTTCCTGCAGCTTTTGATACAGGTGCATATTGGTGCGCGCGACATTTCTGCCCCAGACAACAATATGTTTGCTGTTTAAAATATCTTCAGGCCCGTGGCTATACGCATCTCCGAAATCCCAGCTCTGAGCCTCGATGCCGGCTCCCCAGCAGATGGATCCCGTCAGCTCAGTCACTCCGCCATAGCAGTTAAAAAAGCGCTGACCCAGGTTCGTCAGCAAGCCTCCATTGGCATAATCATGGCTGTGCAGGACCGAAGTGGTCCCAGCTGTTTCTTTTAGCTCTTTCATTTTCAGGGAAATATCGTGCAAAGCCTGCTCCCATGAAACTCGCACAAATTCTCCATCCACCTTCTTTATCGGATGAAGCAGGCGCTCCGGAGAATTGGTCCTGCTTTCAAGCATTCTGCCGCGGCCGCAAATTTTCCCCTTTGTTATTGGATGGTCCTGATCGCCATCTACCTTTGTCACCTTACCGTCTTCAACTGTTACATGAAAGCCGCAGCTGTCCCAGCAGTTAAGGGGACAGGCTGACTTGAATGTATCCGCCAAAACCCTCATCTCCCCGTATTTATCTATTTACCCCTCATGCTTAACAAGAATTTTCTTCATTTTGCGGGCGAATTCCCTTCTTGGAATCATCACGCTGTGGCCGCAGCCTTCGCACTTAATGCGGATATCTGCTCCCATTCGGATGATTTTCCATTTGTTAACCCCGCATGGATGAGGCTTTTTCATTTCCACCACATCGTGTAGATCAAATTCCTTTTGCTCCATATTTATCCCTCCGCATTCAGTTTAGGATTTTCCTTTGCCTGATCATTCCGTGTATACATAACAAGTCGCGGGAACGGAATTTCAATGCCATGCTCATCTAAACAAAGCTTAATTTCTTTCCGCAGCTGCCGTGCAATATAAAAGTGCCTCATTGGCAGCGTTTCTGAAACCACGCGCAGCACCACATCAGAAGCAGCCAGATTTTGGATGCCGAGAATTTCCGGCGGCTTGACCATATCCTCATATTTGCCCGGCAGCTTTTCGAATAATTCCTGAAGAACTCTTTCAGCTTTCACAATATCGCCTTCATAAGCAATGCTGACATCCACAAAGGCAACGCTGTTATTTATGGAAAAATTAGTGACCTGCATAATGCTTCCGTTCGGAAGGATATGAACTTCACCTGTCCAGTTTTTAATCTTTGTTGTCCGCAATCCGATTTCTTCTACCGTTCCTTCAAATTGATCAATCCGGATATAATCCCCCACCGAGAACTGGTCTTCAAAAATGATGAAAAACCCGGTGATGATATCCTTTACAAGACTTTGTGCCCCAAACCCAACAGCCAGCCCGACGATTCCGGCACCGGCCAAAAGGGCTTTTACATCAATCGTCAGCACCGATAATATCATGATCGCCGCAACGAAAAACACCACATACGTAAGCATATTCTCAAGCAGCTTCAGAAGGGTAGCTTCCCTGCGCTCTGAGATTCGGAGCCTTGACGGTGCCCTCACTTTAAAAATATTGCGGATCGCCAGCTTGCCAATCCTGATCAGGATGCTCGTAACGATCAGAATCGCAAAAATTTTAAAGATGCCTTCTCCGATATTTATCCATGTCTGTTCATTAGAAAGCTTATCTATCATACTGTTAATCATTTTTTCAATAGGACTCATGATTTCACCTGCTTTACTTTAGTGAAAATATAGAAAAGCGGAAGGGCCCGCTTATCGGCTTATGACCTCGAGTCCCTAGGAGCCGAAACTAGACAAGCTTAGACCCGAGAGCCGATGGCGCCTGGAGCTAGACAGTTATCGTGTTCAAAATTTCAATCCTTTACTTTGTATGAAATTATACTGCATCTTGCCTCTCAGTGCGAATCCCTCTGTAAAACAAAATAATTTTATCAATTTTTCTCATGACTTTACAGTTTAAAACTCGATTGTTTAACGATTAAATAATACAGGTATGTATAGATTACACAAAATTTCCGTATACTGTTAAAAACGTATAAATACTTGTATTTCGGGCATGGCAAGGAATAAAGAGGGAGTGGACCTATATGAACTTCAAACCAAACTTGTTTGACAAGAAAGGCGGGGCTTCTGCCAGAATCTCGCATGAAGAAACAAACTCTGCTGAAAAATTGGCTGCTGAACTGAAGAATATTCTGCCTGCGGGCATCAGCTGCCGTCCCATCGTTTTTGTCTGCATTGGCACAGACCGCTCTACAGGCGATTCATTAGGTCCGCTGGTCGGCACACTCCTCGAGGAAAAATCCATTTCATCTTTCCATGTATACGGAACACTGGAGGACCCGATCCATGCCGTAAACCTGGAAGAAAAACTGAACGAAATCAAAAAGAAGCATTTTAATCCCTTTATCATCGGGATCGACGCCTGCCTGGGCCGCTTAAAAAGCGTCGGTGTCATCCAAATCGGAGAAGGGCCCGTCAAGCCTGGCGCCGGAGTCAATAAAGACCTGCCGGAAGTAGGGGACATGCACATAACCGGCATCGTCAACGTCAGCGGATTTATGGAATTCTTCGTCCTCCAGAACACAAGACTCAACCTCGTCCTGAAAATGGCCAAAACCATCGCAGGCGGCATCTATGAAGCAAGCCTGACCCACCAGACTGCACCAGCTTGGCCTGCATTCAAGTGGGAACTAAACCGTGAACAAACACCTTAATGAATAGGAAAGCCGCAGGGGAATTGGGCCTGCGGCTTTTTTGGTTAGCTGGGGATGGGAGGTTTGGCATTGCGCTGTTCTGACAGGGTTTCGTTCGATGAGTTTATGCGCTGTATGTAGATGCATTAGCACTCCCAATCTGGTTTATGCGCCGTTTTCTCTTCTTTTCGCGCTCTTATTACAGATTTTCGCGCTGGTTCGGTTTTTTTTATGCGCTATCTGAAGATACTTTTGCGCTCTCACCCGGTTTATGCGCCGTTCTACCATCTTTTCGCGCTCTTTTTACAGGTTTTCGCGCTGATTCAGTTTTTTTATGCGCTATCTGAAGATGCTTTTGCGCTCTCACCCGGTTTATGCGCCGTTCTACCATCTTTTCGCGCTCTTTTTATAGTTTTTCGCGCCGATTCGGTAAGTTTAAAGCGCTATCTGGAAATTACTTTTGCGCTCTCACCCTGTTTATGCGCCGTTCTCTCTTCTTTTCGTGCGCTCATAGCAGATTTTCGCGCTCGTATCAGGTACATGCGCAATTTCACTAGTTTATGCACTGCAACCAAATTGTTAAGCCACCGCAAGCACAATAAATTCCAGTGCACATGCGTCACATCACCGCACCAACAACTAAATCACCTAAAAATAAATTCCATAAAAATAAACAACCGACACAATAATCCCCGTAACCACAATTCCAGGAAGCAGGTTCGCAACCCTGATCTTTGTTATCCCTGTCAGATTCAGACCAATCGCAAAGATCATGATTCCGCCTGTCGCGGTCATTTCCTTGATAAAGCTGTCCATAAGAAGCTGGGGGACAAACCGGTCGATTTGGGTGGCAAAAAGGGCAATGAGTCCTTCATAAAGCATGACCGGAAAAGCTGAAAAGAGCACACCAATCCCTAATGTAGTCGTTAAGATAAGGGAGGTGAAGCCGTCAATAATCGATTTGGTATAAAGAACCGAGTGGTCGCCCCGGATACCGCTGTCGAGCGCGCCGATAATGGCCATAGCACCAATGACAAAGATAAGCGTAGCCGTTACGAAGCCCTGCGAAATGCTGCCTTGGCCTTTTGAGCCGATTTTGCTTTCGAGCCAATCGCCAAGTTTGTTCAGCTTATCTTCGAGAGCAAAGTATTCTCCAATAACTGCTCCGAAAACAAGACTTAAAATCACAACCAGGAAGTTCTCGCTTTTAAGACCCATTTGCAGGCCGAGCACCATGACAGCAAGGCCGATCGCATGCATAACCGTCCCCTTCATACTCTCAGGAATGCGATGAAGCAATTTCCCCAGCAGTGTTCCTATAATTATCAATAATCCATTCACAAGCGTTCCTAGCAAAAACATATTCTTCACCTAATTATTTCGCAATGCGAATTATTTTCTATTAAAATTACCACGAAAGGTACTGACCTACAATCTTTTTTTGAATACCTGTAAAAAAATAAACCATCATTAAGATGGCTTACGAATTGGTTTCTAAAAGTTCCATAATGCGTTCCAAATCTTCTTTTGAGAAAAATTCAATCTCTATTTTCCCTTTGTTTTTGGACTGTTTAATATGGACCGTGGTTCCGAATCTTTCTCGGAGGGAGGATTCGCGTTCCTTAATAAAAATGTCTTTTGGAGCATTTGGCTTTTTCGTTTCACGTGAAACATCATTCAGCTGCTGAATCAGCTGTTCAAGCTGACGGACATTTAAGCCGTCTTTAACTGTTTTTTCAACGAGCGCCTGCAGTTTCTCTTTTTTCCGCAGGCCCAATAGGGCTCTGCCATGACCCATGGAGATTTTCCCGTCAGAAATCAAACCTTGAATTTTCGGAGGAAGGGAAAGCAGGCGAATATGGTTGGCAATATGCGGCCTGCTTTTTCCCAGGCGCTTGGCCAGCTCCTCTTGTGTCACCTTGAGCTTCTCCATTAACAGCTGGTATGCAGCCGCTTCTTCAATCGGAGTTAAGTCTTCACGCTGCAGATTCTCAAGAACAGCGAGCTCCATCATCTGCTGTTCATTCAATTCCCGTATGACAACAGGAACTCTTTCAAGATTTGCTTCTTTTGCTGCCCGGTAGCGGCGCTCCCCAACTACAATTTCATAGCCTTTGATGCTTTTGCGGACGATGATCGGCTGCAGAATTCCGTGTTCAAGGATGGACTGCTTCAATTCCTCGATGGCTTCCTTTTCAAACACTTTGCGCGGCTGATAAGGGTTTGGACGGATGTCCTTTATTTTGACTTCTTGTACGGTTTCTTCTTTTTCGGTTTCAATATTATTGAAAAAAGCATTCAGACCTTTTCCTAAACCTTTAGCCATTTGAAACCACTTCCTTTGCCAGTTCTAAATATACTTCAGCTCCGCGTGACTTCGGATCATAAGTAATGATAGGTTCTCCATGGCTTGGAGCCTCTCCCAGCCGCACATTGCGGGGAATGATTGTTTTATATACTTTATCCTGAAAATACTTTTTCACTTCTTCAATGACCTGAATGCCAAGATTTGTACGGGCATCAAGCATCGTCAGCAGTACGCCTTCGATTTTCAAATCATGATTCAGATGCTTCTGCACAAGGCGGACCGTATTCAGAAGCTGACTCAGACCCTCAAGCGCATAGTACTCGCATTGCACTGGTATGATGACGGCATCCGAAGCGGTCAGCGAGTTAATTGTCAGTAATCCGAGAGAAGGGGGACAGTCGATAATAACATAGTCAAAGTTTGCTCTTACTTCTTCAAGAGCCCTCTTTAATCTTACTTCCCGCGAGATGGTCGGCACCAATTCAATTTCTGCACCTGCCAGCTGAATGGTTGCCGGGATTGCATATAAATTCTCTACCGAAGTTGATTTTATAACCTTTGATGCTTCCACATCATCAACGAGAACGTCATAGATGCAATGATCGACATCAGCTTTTTCAATGCCAATTCCGCTTGTGGCGTTCCCCTGCGGATCAATGTCGACCAGCAGCACTTTCTTGCCTATGTATGCCAGGCATGCGCCAAGATTGACGGAAGTGGTCGTTTTGCCAACTCCGCCTTTCTGGTTCGCAACGGCTATAATCTTGCCCACGGTGTCACCTGCTTTCATCTATCAGTATTACGATCTATCTATCTGCGAATTTATTAGAATGGTTAAATCACGTAGTCTATTTTATCACGAAAAACAGGACAGAATAATTTTTTTGTAAAAAATAAGAAGATTCTAATAGTCTTTTTATCGTCCTTCAAAAAAAACGCGAAAAACAAAACAGGGAGGCCCTGCTTCATCTCTCGCGTTAAAAAATTATTTCTTTTTAGGAATCTTAATCGTAATTTGATAAAATTCATCAAATTCTTCTTCTTCCGAATCAAGATTAATGCCGCTGTCAGAAACCATGGATAATGATTGGCGGATCGTATTGACCGCAATTCTCATATCCTTGCTGAACGCCTTTCGCTTCGGCTTCGGCTTTGGATTTTTCTGTTCGAGAATTTTGACAACCCTGTCTTCTGTCTGCTTCACATTCAGATTCTTCTCCACTATCTCCTGAAGCAGGGCGACCTGCTTCTCTGGGTCCTTCAGCGGAATGAGCGAACGGGCATGCCGCTCTGTGATTGATTTGTTTAATAACGCATCCTGGACAGGCTGCGGCAATTTCAGCAGCCGAAGCTTGTTTGCAACGGTTGACTGGCCTTTTCCAAGGCGCTGTGCCAACGCTTCCTGTGTCAGATTATGCAGTTCTAAAAGCTTTCCGTAGGCAACAGCTTCTTCAATTGGAGACAGTTCTTCCCTTTGAAGGTTTTCAATTAAAGCCACTGAAGCTGTTTCTGTATCACTTAAATTTTTTACGATAGCCGGAGCTTCTTCCCAGCCCAGCTTTTTCATGGCCCGGTATCTGCGTTCACCTGCTATGATTTCAAACTGGCCATCCTCAAATTCCCGTACGACAATCGGCTGGATGATACCATGTGTATGGATGGTCCGAGAAAGCTCTTCTATCTTCTCATCATCAAACACCGTTCTTGGCTGAAAACGGTTGGGGACGATTTGATCAATAGGTATCTTCTTAACTTCTTCTCTGTCGCTTAAGTCTTCAATATCCAATTGTTCTTCTGCTGGTTTTTCCGCTGTAACTTGTTCTCCCTTTTCGCCTAGGCCAAAAAAGCGTGAGAAAGAATGCTTCATCACCCTGCACCACCTTTACGAAACTCCCTATTACATATTCTCTATCATCATGACAAATCCTGCTGGACAGGAGCAATATAAATATCTGGAAAAATCGATTAGTTTAAACCATTATGTCATACAATGGCAGATTGCGCACCCTATTCAATTGGTGTTTTATTGGGTGTCCCCGGCTTCCGCGGGTACTTTTTAGGAGTGCTCTTTTCTTTTTTAATGATTAAAATATTCCGCTCACTCTCTTCTTCAGGCAAGGTGAACGTGTGGGAATCAACGAGTGTTCCGCCAAGAACCGAGATAGCCTTTTTGCCGGCATCCAGTTCCTCTTTTGCACTGGCACCCTTCATGGCCACAAATGTGCCGCCTGTTTTTGCCAGAGGCAGACACAGCTCGCTTAGAACGGACAATCTGGCAACAGCCCGTGCTGTCACAACATCAAAAGACTCACGGTATTCTTTGTTCTGGCCAAAGGTTTCCGCACGGTCATGGATAAAGCGCACATTATCAAGCTCCAGCTTCTTTGCCAAATGTTCCAGAAATCCAATGCGCTTATTAAGAGAGTCAACGATCGTAATATGTAAACCTGGAAAAGCAATTTTAATCGGTATGCTTGGAAAACCGGCACCGGCACCGACATCACAAACCTTTAACGGCTGGTTGAAATCAAAGTAAAAAGCAGCGCTTATCGAGTCATAAAAATGCTTAAGATAAACATCTTCCTTTTCCGTGATGGCTGTTAAATTCATTTTTTCATTCCATTCCACCAGTGTGGAATAGTAGGTGTCATATTGCTGCAATTGCTGTGGCGAAAGGGCAATCCCCTTCGCCGCCAGCATTTCTGTAAATTGTTCGGTATTCATTTATAAATCCTTTCGGTTCTCAGACATGATCGGATTTTCCCTTTTACTCCGCTGAAACTCGTGCAATTCTGCCCTGCTCTAAATAAACAAGCAAAATAGAGATATCGGCAGGGTTTACACCGGAAATCCGTGAAGCCTGCGCGAGAGATAGCGGCCTTACTTCCTTAAGCTTTTGCCTTGCTTCGGAAGCCAGTCCGTTAATATCATCATAATCGATGTTTTCAGGGATCTTTTTGTTTTCCATCTTCTTCAGGCGCTCTACCTGCTGAAGTGACTTTTCAATATAGCCTTCATACTTGATCTGGATTTCTACCTGTTCGGTTACATCCGGATCAAGCGTGCTCTCAGCCGGAACTACCTGCTGGATATGCTCATATGTCATTTCCGGACGCTTCAGCAAATCAGATGCGCGGATGCCATCCTTCAGCTCGCTTCCGCCCTGGCTTTTGATCAGCTCCTGCACATCAGAAGTCGGTTTGATGATGATGCCTTGCAGACGTGCTTTCTCTTCTTCAATCGCCTGCTTTTTCATCAGGAATTTTTCATAGCGTTCTTCACTGATCAGCCCTACTTTGCGGCCAAGCTCTGTTAAGCGCAGGTCGGCATTATCATGGCGAAGCAGCAGACGGTATTCCGCTCTAGAAGTCAATAGACGGTAAGGCTCGTTCGTGCCTTTGGTCACAAGGTCATCAATCAGGACGCCAATATAAGCATCTGAACGGCTTAAAATGACTTCTTCCTTATCCAGTGATTTTAATCCGGCATTCATGCCTGCCATTAGCCCCTGGCCGGCAGCTTCTTCATAGCCGGATGTCCCGTTAATCTGGCCGGCAGTATAGAGGTTTTTAACCTTTTTGGTTTCAAGTGTCGGCCATAATTGCGTTGGTACGATGGAATCATACTCAATCGCATAGCCGGCACGCATCATCTGTACATTTTCAAGTCCAGGAATGGTTCTGAGAATCTTCTGCTGTACATCCTCCGGCAAGCTTGTTGAAAGCCCCTGCACATACACTTCCTGTGTATTGCGGCCTTCAGGCTCCAGGAAGATCTGATGGCGCGGCTTATCATTAAAACGGACAACTTTATCCTCAATCGACGGGCAATAGCGAGGTCCTGTCCCTTTGATCATACCGGAATACATTGGCGAGCGATGAAGATTATTGTCGATCAATGTATGCGTTTCTTCATTGGTATACGTAAGCCAGCAAGGAAGCTGATCTGTAATATACTTTGTGGTTTCATAGGAAAAAGCTCTTGGCACGTCATCGCCTGGCTGAATTTCCGTTTTGCTGTAATCAATGGAGTGGCTATTAACGCGCGGCGGTGTTCCTGTTTTAAAACGGACCAGATCAAAGCCAAGCTCCTGCAAATGCTCTGAGAGCTTAATGGATGGCTGCTGGTTATTAGGACCGCTTGAGTACTTCAGCTCACCGAGGATGATTTCCCCTCTTAAGAAGGTTCCTGTCGTAATGACTACTGCTTTTGAATGATAAACGGCACCTGTCTGGGTGACGACGCCCCTGCATTCTCCATCTTCGACAATCAGCCGTTCAACCATTCCCTGAATTAATGTCAGATTTGGTTCATTTTCCAGCGTTTTTTTCATTTCATGCTGATACGTGAACTTATCGGCCTGAGCTCTTAAGGCACGGACTGCAGGGCCTTTTCCTGTATTGAGCATGCGCATCTGAATATGGGTTTTATCAATGTTCTTGCCCATTTCTCCGCCAAGTGCATCGATTTCCCTTACCACAATCCCTTTTGCAGGGCCTCCTACTGAGGGGTTGCAGGGCATAAAGGCTACCATATCCAGGTTGATTGTAATCATTAATGTCTTTGCGCCGAGACGGGCCGAAGCAAGGCCTGCTTCCACACCCGCGTGTCCGGCTCCGACTACTATGACATCATAACTTCCAGCTTCATATGTCATGATGCGGCCTCCTTTGCAGCAATCAGGCAGGCACAAGCTAAACAGAGGCTGAGCCGGCCGATTGCAAAAGTTAAAAAATCTATTTCCGCTGCGTCAGCTGACACAGCCTGCTTAAATCATCTATTTTCCTAAACAGAACTGCGAGAATAACTGGTCGATCAAGCTTTCATGGACGCTATCGCCAATAATTTCACCAAGCAGCTCCCATGTTCTCGTCAAATCAATTTGCACAATGTCAATTGGGGTTCCCATCTCAACACCCTGCATCGCTTCGTCAATGGCATTTTGCGCCTGGTTCAATAGGGCAATATGGCGGGTATTGGATACATATGTCATATCCCCGGCTTCGATGGAGCCTGCAAAAAATAGAGAAGCAATAGCTTCCTCAAGATCGTCGACTCCCTGATCCTCCAATAAAGAAGTTGTAACCAGTTTATGATGTTTGGAAAGCTCACGGACGCGATTCATGTCGATTTTTTGGTCAAGATCGGTTTTATTGACAATTACAATGACATCCATGCCTTCAACGGCTTTAAATATATTTTCATCCTCAGAGGTCAATTCATCCGAGTAATTGAGCACAAGCAAAATCAAATCTGCTTCCTTTAATACCTGCCTTGATTTTTCTACACCGATCCGTTCCACAATATCTTCCGTTTCACGAATGCCGGCTGTATCAACCAGGCGGAGAGGCACTCCTCTTACATTCACGTATTCTTCGATGACATCACGGGTGGTGCCCGGAATATCTGTCACAATCGCCTTATTCTCATGGACAAGGCTATTCAATAAGGAAGATTTTCCAACGTTTGGCCGCCCGACGATGACCGTTGAAAGTCCTTCACGCAGTATTTTCCCCTGCTGTGAAGTCTGAAGAAGCTTTTCGATTTCCTGCTTTACATAAGAAGCCTTCTCCATCAGCATTTGATGGGTCATTTCTTCGACATCATCGTATTCCGGATAGTCGATATTGACTTCTACGTGAGCAAGGATCTCCAGAATTTCCTGCCGAAGCTTCTGAATAAGCTTTGACAGCCTTCCTTCCATCTGGCCAAGTGCCATGTTCATAGCCCGGTCCGTCTTGGCGCGGATTAAATCCATAACCGCTTCTGCCTGGGATAAATCAATCCGCCCGTTCAAAAAGGCGCGCTTTGTAAATTCACCCGGCTCTGCCAGGCGTGCGCCATTATTCAGCAAAAGCTGCAGCACGCGGTTTACGGAAACCAGTCCGCCATGGCAGTTGATTTCAATGACATCTTCTTTAGTAAATGTCTTCGGCCCCTTCATGGCCGATACCATTACTTCCTCAGCAATCTGTCCGGTTTTGGGGTCCATAATATGCCCATAATGAATGGTATGGGAAGCAACATCCTTTAGACGCTTGCCTCCCACCCCTCTGAACAGCCGGTCCGCAATTTCAAAAGCCTGGTCACCGCTCAGGCGGACAATGGCAATGGCTCCTTCCCCCATCGGAGTAGATATCGCGGCTATTGTATCGAATTCCAATTTGTTCACCTCTCTTTTCATACTTCATTGATCTATATACAAAATGAATAATAATATCGATTCCCCAAATTAATAGAATATCACATGGCTTTTTTTTAGAAAAGCATATCAGCCCGCAGTTCCGGCTTGTCCATCAGTCAGCATGATACTTATCAACAGCCCGCTTGAATACAGCCAGTGAAAAAAATTATCCACACGTCTCATAATTAATATGCTCTATTTTAACTTATCCACATGTGAATAACAATAAAACCAATTGAGATTTAATAATTTGCAGGGAGATGACAAAGTGCGACAAAAAAATCCCAATCCGTAAATGGATTGGGATTTTGCAAAATAAGAAATTTTTTATATTTTGAACGTCGATAACTGCGTTTCCGCTTTTCCTGCTATCTTGTTCTGGCTGGTGCAATGACGATATGCCGATGCGGGTCATTGCCATCAGAATATGTCTTGATTCGCTTATTATTTACGAGGGCGGTATGGATCACTTTGCGTTCATATGAAGGCATAGGTTCCAGCGCAATTTCTTTTCCCGTCTTCAAAGCTTTTTGAGCAAGCCTTTCAGCCAGTTGAATCAGGGTATCCTGGCGTCTTTTTCGGTAATCCTCTGCATCGAGCACCACATTTAAGTATTGCTCGGCATATCGGTTAATGACCAGCTGTGTCAAATACTGGAGGGAATTAAGCGTTTGTCCTCTTTTTCCGATTAAAAGGGCAATCTTCTCACCGGATAGGATAAATTGAACATTTTTTCCGTCCCTTAATGTTTCAATTTCAATGGACACGCCCATTTTCCCGCTGACGTCTTTGAGGAATTTTTCGGCTTCCTCAATCGGATCAGGCTTTTTCACAGCTTTCACCACTGCCGGCCGGGATCCGAAAATCCCGAAAATGCCTTTTTTACCTTCATCAACAATAGTAATCTCTATGCGGTCTTCTGTTGTGTTTAATTGAGCTAAAGCTGACTCTACTGCTTCCTTGACGGTATGTCCTGTAGCAGTTACTTGTTTCACTTTTTGGCTCCTCCTGCATTTCCGGCCGCTGCGGCTTTCAGGTCCGGACCTTTAATGAAATACGTTTGAACGATCATGAAGATATTACCCACTACCCAGTATAAAGAAAGAGCTGCCGGGAAGTTAATGGCAAAAATAACGATCATAATCGGCATAAGGTAAAGCATCATTTTCATTTGTGCAGCCATTTGCCCAGTTTGCTGAGTGCCGGCCATCATCATTTTCTGCTGAATGAACGTTGTCACACCTGCAATTAAAGGCAATAAGTAAATTGGATCTGGAGAACCAAGGTCAAACCAAAGGAAATTATGGTTTGCAATTTCGCGCGTACGTGTAATGGCATGGTAGAAACCGATCAGGATCGGCATTTGAATCACTAACGGGAAACATCCGGCAAGCGGATTAACGCCGTGTTTTTGGAATAAAGCCATTGTTTCCTGCTGCAGCTTCTGCTGGGTTTTCTGGTCTTTAGAGCTGTATTTTTCACGAAGCTTCTGCATTTCTGGCTGAATCGCCTGCATCGCTTTTGAACTTCTCGTTTGTTTAATCATTAATGGCAGGATGACCAGACGGATAATGATCGTCACAATAATGATCGATAGTCCATAGCTGCCGCCTGCAAATTCTGCTACCTTAATAATAAACAGCGAAAGCGGGTAGACAATATACTCGTTCCAAAAGCCTTCGCTTTCAGACGTAATCGGCTGGTTGATTTCTGTACAGCCCGATAAAAGGGCCATCACAAACACTAAACCGATTAATAGGAATATTCGTTTCTTCAACCGTTTTTTCCTCCTTAATTGCTCCTGATAATAGTATGGATTTCATTTGCTTGTCCCCGGTCATAGGGCACAAGCTCATATGTATCTTATTTTAACATCTTTTAAAATGAAGTGCTTCAAAATAAAGATAGATAAAGATTATTGATTTTTAGTATTTCCAAGTCTCGGTTTATTCAAAACCCGCGAAACCTTCAATACATGGATCAGACTCTTTTTCACTTCATGGAAATCCATTTCTGCCACCGGTTTCCTCGCAATGACAATCAGATCATATTGCGGCTTTATTTCCTCCTCCAGTTCTAAGAATGCCTGGCGGATATACCTTTTGATCTGGTTCCTCATAACGGCATTGCCGATTTTTTTACTGACAGAAAGGCCGATGCGGAAATGATTCTGCTCCTCTTTTCTCAAGATGTAAACGACAAATTGACGGTTGGCGAATGACTTTCCCTTTTTAAAGGCCTCTTGAAATTCTTTATTTTTTTTTACACGGAACTCTTTTTTCATGTCATCACCTTTTCAAAAAAGCGCAGAGCGCCTTGAACATTTATCTTTACATGGAAAAAAAGACCACTGACGTTTCAGTGGCCTAAGCAGATAATACTTTTCTTCCTTTGCGGCGGCGGCGAGCTAGAACGTTACGTCCGTTCGGAGAGCTCATGCGGCTGCGGAAACCATGAACCTTGCTTCTTTTACGCTTGTTTGGTTGATAAGTTCTTTTCATATATGACACCTCCCTGAGGAATTGCTGTTAAAGACAGTCTTTCTAATTATATAGATGTAACTAGAAAATTGTCAACTATGCATATAAGTCAATCTGCCTTCAATGGCAAAAAAATTGGAGTATGAACCTGGCTTCTCTCTTAGCTGCTCTTTTTCTTTTTTACAAATCTGAAAGAACCCACTCAGAAAGTTTACCTTCTTTTCGCATGAATGTCATCCTTAAATTTCATTTTTCCACGTTTTTCTCATTAGTTCATAGTAAAAGTTACTTTTTGAGACTGCAAGTTCCTCCGGTCGCCAGACGATCTGGCCATGAAAAAATGGCATCTCTCCATCTGATATTCCGAAGTCCCTTTGAATTGGATCTTCTCTAAAAACAGGTCTGTGGATAAAATTTCGACAGCATTTTTATTATCCACATCACATATTGACAAGTTTTTCACACAACCAGAGGCTGTGGACAATTTTTATGAACAGGGATGGCATGTTGTGGATAAAGGTTTAAAAAGCATTGCAGACAAAAGCATTATCTGTTATCATAATTGTGTTTTAACACTTAATAAATCATTGTGCATATCTTCATTATCCACAGATTGTGGATAACATGTGGACAGGTTATCCAAGGGGTTTGTAAAAGTTTGTCCACAGACAGTGGATACTGTCGAAATTCCACTTTACTTCCTTATTATATATTTTTCCACATAAACAGTTTCGTATATTTATAAACTTCAGGGTTATACAGCGTGTATAACCTATCGTTTTTGTGGCTCGAAACAAAGAAAAGCGAGGGGGGCCTTCAAAAGGCACCGGAGCTGGACAGTAATCTAAATTCCCAAATATAGATGGAAAAGGAGGGATATCATTGGAAAACATTGCGGATCTTTGGAATAATGCTCTGGCCAATATTGAGAAGAAAATCAGCAAACCAAGTTTTGATACATGGCTAAAATCGACAAAAGCGCATTCTCTGCAGGGAGACACTTTAATCGTTAAGGCCCCGAATGAGTTTGCCCGTGACTGGCTTGAAGAGCGTTATTCCCAGCTGATCTCCGGAATTCTTTATGACATTACCGGTGAAGAATTAGGAGTAAAATTCATCATTCCGCAAAATCAAAGTGAAGAAGAAGTCGATCTTCCTCTTCCGCCAAAAAAGAAAAAGCCGGAGGAAGAACAGCCTGAACTGCCATTAACGATGCTGAATCCGAAGTATACATTCGACACGTTTGTCATCGGGTCCGGAAACCGCTTCGCCCACGCAGCTTCACTTGCTGTAGCCGAGGCACCGGCCAAGGCATACAATCCTTTATTTATTTACGGGGGAGTTGGACTCGGAAAAACTCACCTTATGCATGCAATCGGCCATTATGTATTAGATCATAATCCATCAGCTAAAGTCGTATACTTATCTTCCGAGAAATTTACAAATGAATTCATTAACTCGATCCGAGATAACAAAGCGGGTGATTTCCGCGATAAATATCGAAATGTGGATGTTCTTCTTATCGATGATATTCAGTTTTTGGCTGGAAAAGAACAGACGCAGGAAGAATTTTTCCATACTTTTAATACATTGCATGAAGAAAGCAAGCAGATCATCATCTCAAGTGACCGTCCTCCAAAAGAAATTCCGACATTGGAAGACAGGCTTCGCTCCAGATTTGAATGGGGCCTTATTACAGATATAACTCCGCCGGACCTGGAAACGCGAATCGCGATTCTCCGCAAAAAGGCCAAAGCGGAGGGACTTGATATTCCTAATGAGGTTATGCTGTACATTGCCAATCAGATTGATTCCAACATCCGTGAGCTTGAGGGCGCTCTGATTCGTGTAGTAGCTTATTCCTCTTTAATAAATAAAGATATTAATGCAGATCTTGCGGCAGAAGCATTAAAGGATATTATTCCAAGCTCCAAACCGAAGGTCATTACGATCCATGAAATTCAAAGGGTAGTTGGGGAACACTTTAACGTAAAGCTTGAGGACTTTAAGGCGAAGAAACGAACAAAGTCTGTTGCATTCCCCCGTCAGATTGCCATGTATCTCTCAAGGGAATTAACCGACTTTTCTCTTCCAAAAATAGGGGAGGAATTTGGCGGAAGGGACCACACGACCGTCATTCATGCCCATGAAAAAATTTCAAAGATGCTTCAGGCAGATTCACAATTTGAGAAGCAGCTGAAAGAAATCAATGAAATGCTCAAGGTATAATGTGTATAACTTGACCAAACTTACACACAGTCTGTCCACATGTGGATAGGCTGTGTTTCCTTTCAAAAAATGCAGTTATCCACATACTAACAGGCCCTACTAGTACTTCTACTATTTTTTTATAAAAAATATATATATATTCAATACGCCATTAAAATATGCTTGGAGGATTTAAAAAATGAGATTTATTATCCAGCGCGACCGTTTGGTCCAAAGCGTCCAGGATGTTATGAAAGCTGTAACAAGCAGAACGACTATTCCCATCTTAACGGGAATTAAAATCGTTGCATCTGAAGAAGGGGTCACATTAACGGGAAGCGACTCTGATATTTCAATCGAATCTTTTATACCTAAAGAAGAAGCCGGAGATGAAATCGTCGAGATCAAACAGGCTGGTGCTATTGTGCTCCAAGCGAAGTTCTTCAGCGAAATCGTTAAGAAGCTACCGACTGACACTGTAGAGATCAGCGTTGAAAACCATTTGCAGACAGTCATCCGTTCAGGTAAATCCGAATTCAATCTTAATGGTCTGGATGCTGAGGAATATCCTCATCTGCCTCAAATCGAGGAAGAGAATGTGTTTAAAATTCCTACAGACTTATTAAAAGCAATGGTTCGCCAAACGGTATTCGCAGTGTCCACCTCAGAAACACGCCCTATCTTGACAGGTGTAAACTGGAAGGTGGAAAACGGGACATTAACCTGTATTGCAACAGATAGTCACAGGCTAGCCCTAAGAAAAGCTCAAATCGAAACAAATGCCAGCGAAAGCTACAATGTAGTCATTCCAGGAAAAAGCTTAAGTGAGTTAAGCAAAATTCTTGATGACAACAATGATTTAATCGATATCGTTATTACCGAAAACCAGGTTCTCTTTAAGGCCGAACATCTGCTGTTCTTCTCAAGGCTGCTGGAAGGAAATTACCCGGATACATCCAGATTGATCCCTTCAGACAGCAAAACAGATGTTATCGTCAATACAAAGGAGTTCCTGCAGGCTATTGACCGTGCATCTTTATTGGCGAAAGAAGGCCGAAACAATGTGGTCAAACTATCAACAATTGATGGCGGTGTAATCGAAATTTCATCCAACACTCCTGAAATTGGAAAAGTTGTCGAAGAAGTACAGAGCAAATCCATAGAAGGCGAAGAATTAAAAATCTCCTTTAGCGCGAAATTCATGATGGATGCCCTAAAAGCACTTGAAGGCTCTGAAATTACAATCAGCTTCACCGGCGCTATGAGACCATTTATCATCAAACCTTT
Organism: Cytobacillus sp. Bac17; assembly: GCF_024519925.1. NCBI lineage: Bacteria > Bacillati > Bacillota > Bacilli > Caryophanales > Bacillaceae > Cytobacillus > Cytobacillus sp. Bac17. The sequence continues at coordinate 29,556 of NZ_JALJRC010000039.1, forward strand.
AAACGATGAATCAATACTGCAATTGATCCTGCCAGTAAGGACGTATTAAGAAAAAAAGCTGCCGGTTGTGCCGGCGGCTTACTTTTTTTGGTGAAGCAGATATCTAAAACTGTCCCCCTGTCTGCAAGAATATTGGCCAATTGCAGGGGAATAATGAAAATAACCAGCTGCAGGCGAGTTTTCTTTGTGTATCTGTGATTTATTTAGTAAAATAGAATATTAGATACCATTCTGAAATTGTTTTGCCAAAGTGCAGAAATCACTGCAGCACTTTAAGTCGGACAATGGAAAAGAGTGAAAATATGACGGAAATTCAAATTGATACAGAATATATTACGCTGGGCCAATTTTTAAAAGCCGCTGATGTTATTCAAACAGGCGGGATGGCCAAATGGTTCCTGAGTGAATACGAAGTCTTCGTCAATGGGGAACAGGATCAAAGACGGGGAAGAAAGCTAAGAACCGGGGATAAAATCGAAATTCCGGATGTGGGTGAATTTACGATCGTCTAGCCCGCTAAGTAAATTAATTAAAAAGTTTATAATTTTGAACTTCGATAACTGTCTAGCTCCGGCGCCTACCCCCTCGAGGTCACAAGCCAATCCTCCCAAAAAGGCAAAGAACGCCTTTTTGGGAGGCTCGTCTTGTGCTTGTCGTGGGTGGGCAAGGCGCCTCCGCTTTTCTTATTATCTAAAAGGATGTAGCGTCTATGCATATAGAGCAGTTGCTATTAAAAAATTACCGGAATTACGAAGAGCTTGAAGTTAATTTCGAAAATAAAGTGAATGTAATTTTGGGAGAGAATGCCCAGGGAAAAACAAATGTCATGGAATCGATCTATGTCCTGGCCATGGCAAAGTCCCATCGGACATCAAATGACAAAGATCTTATTCGCTGGGATCAGGAATATGCTAAAATAGAAGGAAGGGTCCAAAAAAGGCAAGGATCCCTGCCCATGCAATTAGTCATCAGCAAAAAAGGCAAAAAAGCCAAATGCAATCATATAGAGCAGCAGAAATTAAGCCAGTATGTCGGCAATATGAATGTTGTGATGTTCGCGCCTGAAGATCTCCACCTTGTGAAAGGGAGCCCTCAAATAAGGCGTCGTTTTATTGATATGGAGATTGGGCAGGTTTCACCTGTCTATTTGCATGATATCAGCCAGTATCAGAAAATCCTCCAGCAGCGCAACCACTACCTGAAAATGCTCCAGATCAAAAAGCAGACCGACCATACCATGCTTGAGATTTTAACAGAGCAATTTATTGAAATGGCTGCAAAGATTGTTTCAAAGCGTTACGAGTTCCTCAGACTCCTCGAGAATTGGGCACAGCCGATTCATGAAGGAATTTCAAGAGGGCTTGAAACCTTGAAAATTGAGTACAAGCCTTCTGCCGAGGTATCAGAAGAACAAGATTTGTCGAAAATGGTTAAAGTATACCAGGATAAATTTGCGAAAGTGAAAAACAGGGAAATAGACCGCGGTGTCACCATGTTTGGACCGCATCGCGATGACCTGATTTTCCATGTGAACGGGCGAGATGTGCAAACATTCGGTTCACAGGGGCAGCAAAGAACGACAGCTCTGTCGGTTAAGCTTGCCGAAATCGAACTGATCCATTCTGAAATTGGAGAATATCCCATTCTGCTGCTGGATGACGTCCTCTCGGAATTGGATGATTATCGCCAATCTCATTTATTAAATACCATTCAAGGGAAAGTACAGACGTTTGTCACTACTACTAGCGTTGATGGAATAGACCACCAGACGCTTAAAGAAGCAGCAGCGTTCAGTGTTGAGGCAGGGAGAATCAAGAAGATTCAGTGAGGTGATCGCATGTACATCCATATAGGTGAAGATGTGTTGGTCCGGGCAAGGGATATTGTCGCCATTATTGATAAAGAAACAGCCCTTGCTTCCGAGTATGCGGAAGAACGTAAGGAGGACCTGGAGGAGTCAGTAGTGAACCTCGCAAAAGGTTCCTATAAATCTGTGGTTGTCACAACAGAAAAGATCTATTTTTCTCCGCTATCCTCAGGTACATTAAAAAAACGATCCCATAAATTAAGTGTTCACGAATTTTAAAGAAATGCAGGACTGCCGGAAGAACTTCCCTGATGGAACGAAAGGCAAGTCAGTGAAAACTACAGTTTGGCTCATCTTAAAGCCAGGCTTTTTTATAGATTAGTGAAATGGAAAGTGTAGGTGACCGATGTGGCAATGGAGCAAAAGGCAGTGCAGGAACAATCCTATGATGAGAATCAGATACAGGTACTGGAAGGTCTGGAAGCAGTTCGGAAGCGTCCGGGAATGTATATCGGTTCAACAAGTGCCAAAGGGCTTCACCATCTTGTTTGGGAAATAGTCGATAATAGTATTGATGAAGCACTGGCAGGCTACTGTTCTGAAATCAATGTGATTATCGAAAAGGATAATAGTATTACGGTAGTGGATAACGGACGCGGTATTCCAGTCGGAATCCACGAAAAAATGGGACGACCGGCAGTAGAAGTCATTATGACGGTTCTGCATGCAGGCGGTAAATTCGGAGGCGGAGGATATAAGGTTTCCGGTGGTCTGCATGGTGTTGGTGCTTCTGTAGTTAATGCTCTCTCAACTGTGCTCGAAGTATTTGTTCATCGTGATGGACAGAAATATTATCAGAAGTTTGAGCGCGGAGTCCCTAGTGCCGATCTGGAAGTGATTGGGGAAACAGATCATACTGGAACAACCATCCATTTTAAGCCGGACAGTGAAATCTTCACTGAAACGCTTGAATATGATTATGAAACACTTGCAAATCGAATCCGTGAATTGGCATTCCTAAACAGAGGATTAAAGATCACGATTGAGGACAAGCGTGAAGAAAACAAGAAAAGTGAATATATGTACGAGGGCGGAATTAAATCGTACGTTGAGCATTTGAACAGAACGAAGGAAGTTCTTCATGAAGAGCCTATTTACATTGATGGTGAACGCGAAGGCATCACTGTTGAAGTATCCATCCAGTATAATGATGGATTTACAAGCAATATCTATTCTTTTGCCAATAATATTCACACCTATGAAGGCGGTACGCATGAATCCGGCTTTAAGACAGCCTTAACAAGGGTTATCAACGACTATGCACGCAAGAACGGCGTCTTTAAAGAGAGTGACGCAAACCTTTCCGGTGAAGATGTCCGTGAAGGCTTAACGGCTATTGTATCCGTTAAACATCCTGATCCTCAGTTTGAAGGGCAGACGAAAACGAAGCTTGGAAACTCAGAGGTGCGTGCAGCAACCGATACAATTTTCTCTGAAGCTCTTGAAAAATTCATGCTCGAAAATCCGACGGTAGCCAGAAAAATCGTCGAAAAAGGGCTTATGGCAGCACGAGCAAGACTGGCCGCCAAAAAAGCAAGGGAGCTTACAAGAAGAAAGAGTGCTCTTGAAGTATCCAGCCTGCCTGGTAAGCTCGCTGACTGTTCATCTAAAGATCCTTCTATAAGCGAACTTTATGTGGTTGAGGGTGACTCTGCGGGCGGATCTGCCAAGCAGGGTCGTGACCGTCATTTCCAGGCGATCCTTCCCCTAAGAGGAAAGATCCTGAACGTAGAAAAAGCCCGCCTGGATAAAATCCTGTCCAATAATGAGGTCCGTGCGATTATTACCGCAATCGGAACCGGTATAGGCGAAGATTTTGATATCTCCAGGGCCCGCTATCATAAAATTGTCATCATGACGGATGCAGATGTCGATGGTGCACATATCCGCACGTTATTATTAACGTTCTTTTACCGTTATATGAGGCAGATTATTGAAGCTGGCTATATCTATATTGCCCAGCCGCCTCTTTACAAGATCCAGCAGGGCAAAAAGATTGAATATGCCTATAATGACCGCGAGCTGGATAAGATTCTTGGTGAACTTCCGAGCCAGCCTAAGCCGGGAATTCAGCGTTATAAGGGACTTGGGGAAATGAACCCGGGCCAGCTTTGGGAAACGACAATGAATCCGGAATCAAGAACCCTTCTCCAGGTAAATCTTGAGGATGCCATCGAAGCTGACGAAACGTTTGAAATCCTAATGGGTGACAAAGTAGAGCCTCGCCGGAACTTTATCGAAGAAAATGCGGTTTATGTAAAGAATTTGGATATTTAATTGTAAAAGCAAACCTAAAGCACGGCAGCGCGCCTTCGCTTTCTTTCAGGATAGAGGTTCTCTATCCTGCTTTTACATAATTCGTTTATTCTTTTTATTTAATGCCCCAAGTGCGTCTAATTTATGAAAAAAGCAGAAGCTGTATGGAAAGACCATACAGGTTTCAGCTAAACGAAGTGACAAACGGATGACAGTTCATCCTGCGTCTCTTTAAAGGAGGTTCCTTTAAATGGCCGATACACCGAATTCTCAAGTAAAAGAAATTAATATTAGCCAGGAAATGCGTTCATCATTCCTGGACTATGCCATGAGTGTAATTGTTTCACGTGCCCTTCCGGACGTACGGGATGGTTTAAAGCCGGTTCACCGAAGAATCTTATATGCAATGCATGATTTAGGAATGCATTCTGATAAACCATTTAAAAAATCAGCCCGTATCGTTGGGGAAGTAATCGGTAAATATCACCCGCACGGTGACTCCGCAGTATATGACACGATGGTGCGTATGGCTCAGGATTTCAACTATCGCTATATGCTTGTTGATGGACACGGAAACTTCGGGTCTGTCGATGGTGACGCTGCAGCTGCGATGCGTTATACTGAGGCACGCATGTCCAAAATCTCTATGGAGCTTTTGCGCGATATTAATAAAGACACGATTGATTACCAGGATAACTATGATGGTGCTGAGAAAGAACCAGTTGTTATGCCTGCGCGTTTCCCAAACCTTCTCGTAAACGGAACGTCTGGAATTGCAGTTGGTATGGCGACCAATATTCCGCCACATCAGCTTGGCGAAGTAATTGATGGAGTCCTTGCCATCAGCCAGGAGCCGGATCTCACTGTTCAGGAACTCATGGAAATCATTCCAGGTCCAGACTTCCCGACTGCCGGTCTCATTCTTGGACGGAGCGGCATCCGCAAAGCTTACGAAACAGGCCGCGGTTCCATTACATTAAGGGCCAAAGTGGAAATTGAGCAGAAGTCCAACGGAAAAGAAGTTATCATTGTTAATGAAATTCCTTACCAAGTGAATAAAGCTAAACTGATTGAAAAAATTGCCGAACTGGTTCGGGATAAACGAATTGATGGCATTACCGACCTGCGTGATGAATCAGATCGAAACGGTATGCGCATTGTGATCGAGGTCCGTAAAGATGCGAATGCCAATGTTCTGCTGAACAACCTTTATAAACAGACGGCTCTGCAGACAAGCTTCGGGATAAACCTGCTTGCGCTTGTAGATGGCCAGCCTAAGGTTCTGAATCTCAAACAGTGTCTGCAGCATTATCTGGATCACCAAAAGGTTGTAATCCGCCGCAGAACAGAATTCGAATTGAAAAAGGCAGAAGCCCGTGCACACATTTTGGAAGGTTTAAGGATTGCCCTTGATCATCTGGATGAAGTAATCAACCTTATCCGCAGTTCTCAAACAACCGATATCGCACGTGAAGGCTTAATGACCAAGTTCAATCTTTCTGAAAAGCAGGCCCAGGCGATCCTAGATATGCGTCTCCAGCGTTTGACTGGCTTAGAGCGCGAAAAGATTGAAGACGAATATTCAAGCCTTGTCGCATTGATTGCCGAATTAAAAGCTATTTTGGCTGATGAAGAAAAAGTATTGGAAATTATCCGAGAAGAGTTAACCGAAGTAAAAGATAGATTCAACGATAAACGCCGTACAGAAATAGTTGCCGGCGGCATCGAACAAATTGAAGACGAAGATCTAATTCCGCGTGAGAATATTGTTCTTACTTTAACTCATAAGGGATACATCAAGCGTCTTCCTGTCTCCACTTACCGTGCCCAAAAACGCGGAGGGCGGGGAATCCAGGGAATGGGAACCAATGAGGATGACTTTGTTGAACACCTCATTACCACTTCCACACACGATACCATCCTTTTCTTCACGAACAAAGGGAAGGTGTATCGCGCTAAAGGGTATGAAATTCCTGAATTCAGCCGTACTGCGAAAGGAATACCAATCATTAACCTTCTTGGAGTGGACAAAGATGAGTGGGTAAATGCAATTATTCCTGTTGAAGAATTTGCCGATGATTGGTTCCTGTTCTTCACCACTAAACAAGGGATTTCCAAGCGTTCACCATTATCATCCTTTGCCAATATCCGTAATAATGGCTTAATTGCCCTGAATCTTCGCGAAGATGATGAATTAATTTCGGTGCGTCTGACAGATGGCAGCAAGGAGATCATTATTGGAACCAGCCATGGCATGCTGATCCGATTCCCAGAAGAAGATGTTCGTTCAATGGGAAGAACAGCTACTGGTGTTAAAGGAATCAGCTTAAGTGCCGGTGATGAAGTTGTTGGGATGGAAGTCCTTGAGGATGACAGCCAGATCCTGATCGTAACCAAAAACGGTTATGGAAAACGCACTCCTGCCGGAGAATACCGTGTTCAGGGAAGAGGCGGTAAAGGAATCAAGACCTGCAACATCACAGATAAGAACGGAAGCCTCGTTTCCATGAAAGCTGTCACAGGAGAAGAAGACGTTATGCTTATTACAACAGGCGGCGTACTAATCCGAATGGCAGTGAACGATATTTCCACTATGGGAAGAAACACGCAAGGTGTCAGACTCATCCGTATAAATGAAGATGCTGACGAAGCGGTATCCACTGTAGCAAAAGTTGAAAAAGAAGAGGAAAAAGATGAAGAAGAATTAACAAAGCCTCTTGAAGATGCCAATTCACTTCCTGAAGAAGAAGTAAATGGAGATAATAGCGAAGAATAAATTTTAAGGAACACAGATTTGTGTTCCTTTTTTTTGTCCAAATAATGTAAAATAGTATAAAAGACTCATTACATATGGGGTGTGGAAATGGTGCGAGTACCAATACAGGAATTAAGAGAGGGCTGTATTTTAACACAGGATGTTTTCAGTTTGACGAATCGCCCTATTATCAGCCAAAAAACAGTGCTGACGAAGGAACTGCTGGATATTATGAAAATATTCCTGATTGATGAAGCGGAAGTTGAAACCACCATGGTTAACGGAAAGCCTTTTGCTTCTGCAGGAAGCTTGGAAGAAGCTGAGGAACTGACAGAATCAAATGAATTAGGTTTTTTAAATACATTCTTAACAGGTGTTCAAAACTTCAAAAGAGAATTTGTGTCCTGGCAATCAGGTCTTCCGGTGGATATTGCAAAAATAAGAAATATTATGATTCCGCTGATTGAAAAAATGGAGAAAAGCCCCTCCGGAATCTTCTCCCTGCATCACCTTTCTACGAATGAAGATTATTTATATCAGCATTCTGTAGCCGTGGGAATGATCAGTGCCTTTATAGGGAAAAAACTGAGTTTGAATAAGGGGGAAATTGTCCAGCTTGCCCTGGGAGGCTGCCTGGCAGATGCAGGCATGGCGAAGATAAACCCATCCATCCTGCATAAAAGCACTTCATTAAACTCCGAAGAATTTGAAGAAATAAAAAGGCATTCAACCCTTAGCTTTAAAATGGTTCAGAATATATCTCTATTAAGAGAAAGCACTAAAATCGGCATTATCCAGCACCATGAGCGGCTGGATGGCAGCGGCTATCCGTTTGGAGAACAAAGCAGCAAAATCAATCAGGCTGGGAGAATCATTGCCGCAGCGGATGCATTTCATGCCATGACCTCTCAAAGACTCTACAGACGGAAACAATCTCCATTTAAAGTGCTTGAAATGCTGATTCAGGATAGCTTCGGCAAATATGACATCCCATCCATTCAAGCTCTGGGTTCCGGCATCATGAACTTTTCCATTGGCAGTATGGTGAAGCTCTCAGATGGCCAGACGGCAGAAATACTTTTTATAGAAGGTAAATCACCTACGAGACCGCTTGTGAAACTGGTAGAAACCGGCGAAATAATTCAATTAGAGAAAAACCGCCAGTTATATATTGATGAAGTATTAAAATGACTGCATACCGCGGTCTTTTTTATTTGGCTCTGCTAAGACTCGATGCTGAATACAACAGACAAATTAAACAGACCTTACTTTTGAAAAAAGATATAGATTCTATTAAAAAGTGCTTGCAATTAATAGATAAGAGCTGGTATACTAATTCAAGTCAGCAAGAGATGAACATCATCATTTGATGAGATAAAAAAACTTGTTGACATTGATTATCAGAAATGATATATTAATTAAGTCGCCTCAAGCGGCAGATTGATCTTTGAAAACTGAACGAACAAAAACGTCAACGTTAATTCTTTAGTCTTTTTTGAAAAGACAACTTATGAGCTTAATCAACTCTTATATGGAGAGTTTGATCCTGGCTCAGGACGAACG
>NZ_JALJRC010000003.1:0-230198 GCF_024519925.1 Cytobacillus sp. Bac17
TTGAAAACTAAACATCTTTAAACTTTTGGAGTTGACATATTACCGCAGGTCTTTAATTCAAAAAGGAATTCAACAAAAAAGGCGTTAATCCTCCCCTAGATCAACGCACCCGATAGGTTAATAAAAAGCCTCTCAAGATTGTTTGAAATTACCTGGGATTTTAACGAGAACATAATTTCCAGTCCACATTTGAGTGGTAGCAATTAATATCCTTCCGTCTTTTTCAAAGAACAGACCAGCACCATCTCTTTCTTTAAATTCCCATCCATTTGAACTAATCATTTGTTTTATATTTTCATCAGCAATCGAAACACCTTGGTTCTCACTACTTGTGATATACCAAATAGAATCGCCTTCTACTGCAATTTCTGCTATTTTACTTTCCGATTCTTTCAGTATATCAATCGCTTCTTTTGCAGACGTATCAGCTATCGGAAGAGAAGGGTAATGCAATTTATTTACAAATACGAACACTGCAATAACGGCTATAAATAAACCTAAAATCATTCCACCCTTTTTCAATTCATTACCTCCTTTCTAACAAGACGCTTATCACTTATCATAAGTTCCTAAGCATTTGAACTTACCTTTGGATTAGCTTCTTCAACAAACTTGTCCCTTTAGTTGAACAAGAAATCATTCTTTAACCACTTTCCCTATTATTTCTTCTCGACTTTAAGAACCTTTATTTTGGCAGGATGTGATTCCAAAACTTCACCGAACCAAACCTTCATTTTTTGACCGTCTATATACGGGGAAAAAGAAAATGGAACACTATCTAATTTATAAATTCCTCCATAGCTTCGGATGAATTCTTGATTTGATTGTTCCTTAGCAGTTTTAACATCAAAATCCTCATCTGTAATCAAATACCATACTCCTTCTTTATTTAAGATATATCCTTCTACTGTCATTTTTTCATTTGCACCGATTTTATTAACGAGGTCACCAAGGATAATAATTGCAAATAGAATTACCAAAAGTATCACTAGTTTTTTCATAGCTAACCCATTTATTCACTCCCTTGATTTCAATTATATGAGTATTTCAACTCCTATCCTTAGATTCCTCTTTTACTAAACAGCCCCTTTATTTTAATACTTCATCTTCATTATTTTCATAACAACTTATTATAAAGGGGACCTTCAGTTCTGAAATTGGTTCAAAAGCCACGTTGCATTGTCCTTCGAAATATACGGCAATGTCTAAATAATTGTCTTCTGCACCACATTGTATTATGGTACTTATACCCGCACCAACTTTTTTCACAATCCACTTCAAGCCTGCTTCTCCGTCATCACTACTAGACAAACTTTTCGGTGGACAAAAAATTGCACACTCAAAATCTTTTCAAGATAGTATCCAACCTGTTTTCTTTTCTAATAATGCAGGTGAGAAAATTTCCCCATGCATTACAAATTTATACGTCCATTCGAATTGTCATTTATTTTCCCCAAAGTATAATTCTGAGGTTAAAAATTCTATATTAGTTGAAGTAATCCTTTTTCAACTAAATGCCCCGTTTGTTTAAAAAGAAAGGCTTTGTTAAATAGTATTGTTGTTTTTCAGGCAAAAAATATGGGAACGTCTGATTTGGACGTTCCCGTTCATATTCCGTTAAAGGACCCGTTAATGAAATAAGGTAATTTATTGTAATCTTACCAATGTACTTGAAGTTTATTACCATTTGGGTCATAAAAGTGGAAAAAGGCATGACCATTATCTTCTTTTATATCCTCGACCTTAACTTGATTATCAATTAAGTGTTGATGAAATTTAGATAATTCTGGACTTGTAAAGCCAATGCTAAATTCTTGTTCATTATCAATTGTAAAATGTGCAAATGTTTCATCTTCGGTAGGAACTAAGATAAGTAAGAAAGGTCCTTCATTTACTTTTAAAATTGCAAGTTCCTCAGTATTGTTTAGTAACTGGAGCCCTAATATATCTCTATACCATTGTGCAGACAGTTCTAAATCTTTTACGGGAATTCTAATATAATGTACTTGATCAATAAATGATTTACCCATAGCCTTCTCTCCTTTATTTAATCCGGTAAATCAAATAGTTCCCTTTCTATATACCTTTTTCCTTCCGCTTATTGAATTAACCTGCCCCTTTACTTGAATAAGAAAAAGCCACCTTACTTGGCAGCTGTTCTTGAAATAAAACTCACCATGAGATGAATAAAGTATCTAAATTGATTAAAACATTCTGTTTTAGATAATTATACTGTTTATCATTAGTATCTTTATATGCTTCTTCTCTATTTGAAGGAATATCCATATATAAGATGTCTTCTATAAATTGAGAAGCTGTAAAGTCGTGTCGTCTTCCATTAATCATATTATAAAAATGCCATCCATCAGGTAATTTAGTTTTCTTTATTTCTCCACCTAATAGATCATTTACTACTAATGTGGTTACACCACATTGCCCCTTTGCAGGATTATACTTACTCCATTTTGAACTTGATTCTAAAGACCAAGATTTAGACAAAGCATTCATTATTTGTTCTATTTTAAACGTGTTATTCTCCATAAAAGTCCCTTCTCTTACATCTAAATACTTATCTTAATTCTAATTAACCAGACCTGCCCCGTTAGTATAACAAGAACCAGAACTACCGTAGATAACCTCCATTATTAATATCGAACGTTGCGCCTGTATAATGTTTGGCATTATCTGATAATAAGAAGATAACAGTATCAGCCACATCTTCAGCAGGGCAGGCGTGTCGATGAGTTGATGACCTAAATACTCCTCTTTTCTCCAATTAGGTATCATACCCATCATTGGCGTATTAACCATCGTAGGAGCAACAGCATTAACCCGGATGTATGGTGAGAAATTCATGGCACAGCTTTTAGTTAAACCTAGTATAGCAGCTTTTGATGACCCATAAATTGCATCTGAGCTGCCCTCCATGCCTGACACTGAAGACATATTTATGATGACTCCCTTACGATGGCTTTGGAACAATTTTTTGCCGAACATTTGTGAGAAATAAATAAATCCCTTAACGTTTATATCTAAGACTTTATCAATTTCATCTACTTGATAATCCAATATATTTTTCGCCAAATAAATCCCCGCATTATTAACTAAACCATCTACATCAGAATGTTCTGCTTCAACATATACAAAAAATTTAGCGACCTCTTCATAGTTACTTACATCTAATTGATATGTATGTAGATCAGAGCGATCATCCATTGACCGTTTCATGTCATATAAGGAATGTTCATTAATATCACATGCAATAACTGAAGCACCCTCATGTAGGCATTGCTTGACAACTTCTTTTCCTATCCCAGAGGCCGCACCTGTTACGATTATTTTTCTATTTTTGAGCACTTATCAAAACTCCTCACTCTATTTATTACTCCAATTAACTAAGTTTTATCAAGAGCGTTACTCTTTTACCTTATTGTACTAACCTCCCCTTTTGTTAATTAAGAAAAAAGCCGCCTGATCAGCAGCTGAACTAATTATTCTCAATTAACTTTTTTATCGCACAGACTACCACTTCCGGTTCATCATTTTGTATATAGTGAGCACTGTTTTCAGCAATTACCAATTCTCCATCAGAGGATATTTCAAGAATTTCTTTCTGCATTTCATTCCATAAATTTTGCGATTCCACAGAATAATGAGCTTTCTTACCCGCTGAAAGAACAATTAATGGTACATTTAATTTTTGTCTAGTGTCTTTCAACTGCTTTAGGCTTTCCATAAATTCATCATAATTTCCTTCGTAAACGAATTGCTTGTTATATGCTTGTTGAAAATCTTGTGACATAGTAGGGAGAAATCGTTCTCTGTAATCTTCGGGAGTAGAGTCAATCAAGACTAGTCCACAAACTTCATTTGGATATTCTGTAGCAAACATCCGCATATTTACTCCACCAAATGAATGACCTGCTAATATGTAGGGAGGTTTAATCTTGGCTTCACTAAGCAGTTCCTTTAATTCTTTTACCATTTCACGGCTGGTTCTGGGATTAGAACTTGATTCACTTTTCCCAAGTCCAGCTCTATCATAAATTAGTACACTAGAGAGCATTGAAATCTCCCTTAATACTGAATTCCAGGCCTTAGAAAAGTCTCCATATCCAGCATCCATTATGACTGTTGGCTTTCCTTTATTTTCTCCCACCAATTTAGCATATAGTTTACATTTACTTATATGTATAAACATCTCCTTATCCATTGGTTCATTCCTCTCGTTTTGCCAACTATCCTTAGTTAAAATTTAACATTATTAAAAACTCTTATTCAAAAAACCTGCCCCGTTTGTTCAATTAAAAAAAGCCGCCAATTGGCAGCTGAATCTTAAAAGTAAGGCAACCGTTTGTTAAGTACATTAATTCACAAACTCAAAAATATTTTCAGTTATTAAAGGAATACTAATTGATTGCCACTTTGCCAAATAAGTAACTAGATAATGAAGAAACCTCGCTAACTTTACTTTCTAACAGTATATTATGTTCTAATCAGAAGGAAATTCAATAAAAAATATATCGTGTCACTCGAAAACTTCTAATTCATCGAATAAACAGTAATATCTACCGTAACATAACAAAATCAAATTAAGTATTCCTCTAATTTACTGGTTACTGAACTATTAAGTGAAATGACATCTATATCTTCAGTGAGTAGCTTTAAGCAATTATTAAAGTTGTTATAATTACAATAGAATTCCTCATTCTTGGCGTCTTTTGCAAATGGATTGTCGTTCCTTGCTAATTACAGAAAGACAATATATAAGTAAAATGAAATAACTATCCCGTTAACAGAGCTGGCTGTAATGTGCTGATAGATAGAGAGGTGTAATAGGAATGACTATAAATTCTCGTATTAGAATACCGGATGGACTTTGGAGGGGGCTAAAAAAACTTGGAATTAATGCTCATGATTTGGTTCGGAAATCAAAATTGCCTCTTACTGTAATAACTGAACAAGTTGTCACTGTTGACCAATATTACGCATTATGGCAAGCATATTCCGATATCATCGGTGACATGGAAGTTGGAATGCTGCAACTTCCGACAGTATTTGAAACAACGCAGTATCCCCCGTCTGTACTGGCAGCTTACCATGCCCGCGATTATCGGGATGCTCTTGAAAGAATCGCTCGGTACAAAGAAATGTGTCCACCTGAAAAATTACGCATTATGGAGGAAGACACAAATTGTGTAATTGAACTGGAATGGTTTGATACGGAGCATGCGGGACCACCCCTACTTGTTGGGACCACTCTCGCGTTTTTATTGGAACTTGGACGACGAGGCACCGGTTATTCTATAAAAGCGGAATTAGTGGAATTTACACATTCATCTGATCAAGTACAGGCGCTTGAAGAATACTTTGGCTGCCCTATCCACATTGGAGCAGAACGTAATAGTCTTACATTGCAAAGTGATGACCTTAATCGCCCTTTTACTTCCTACAACGCTGACTTACTGGAGATCTTAACACCAGTATTGGAGCAAACATTAGAGGAACAGCGACACAGTCACTCCATAACGGAGATAGTTAAGTGGATATTGAAACGCAATTTAACAGGAGAACGACTCGACATACAAGATGTAGCAAGTGAGCTCGGCATGAGCGAACGAACCTTACAGCGCCAGCTTACTAATGAAGAGACCAGTTTTAAGGAGCTGCTTAAGGAAGCCCGTCATGAACAGTCAAGACAGTACTTGGCTAATCCTAATCTAGATATTAAAGAAGTGGCATTTCTTGTTGGATATAAAGATCAGAGCTCGTTTTATCGAGCCTTCCGTAGCTGGGAAGGTATGACCCCTTTAAATTGGCGCGCTGAATATGCACTTATAAACGAACTAAGTTGATAACCAGCTTAAAGGAGAATGTATCTTGGAAATGGAATTATTGAAAAAAACCGCTTTAGTTACAGGCTCAACAAAAGGCATAGGTAAAGCAATAGCGAAAGAATTGGCTAAAGAAGGAGTTAATATTCTCATAAATGGATGCAATTATGAGGAGGTAGAACGAACTGTACAGGAAATCAAATCAGAATTCCCGCTAACTTCTCCTCAAAATGCTGCAGCCGATATTGTGGATGTTCAACAAAGAGAGGAATTATTTAAAAAATTCCCGAATGTAGACATTTTAGTTAACAATATGGGTATTTACGAAATCATGCAATACGAGGATGTTACGGATGAACTATGGCAAAAATACTTCGAAACTAACGTATTAGCCGCAAATGGATTATGTAAACATTATCTGCCAAAAATGCTGGACAATAATGATGGCCGCATCATCTTTATTGCAAGTGAAGAAGCAGTAATGCCCTCCGGACAAATGCCTCAGTATTGTATGACAAAATCAATGCTGCTATCATTGGCAAAAAGCTTGTCTATACTAACAAAAGGAACAGAAGTTACCGTCAATACGATTATGCCGGGACCAACACTTTCTGAAAATGTCCAGGATATAATTGAGGGTATTTACAGAAATGAAAACATAACCTTTTCAGAAAAAGAAAAACAATTCATGGTCAATAATCTGCCACAATCTGAAATACAGCGATTTATCAGACCGTTTGAAATAGGAAGACTAGTTGCATTCTTATGCAGTCCCTATGCATCTGCATTTAAAGGCTCACCAATCCGTATGGATGGAGGAATGGTCCCGACCATTTTTTAATTTAAAAAGCGGCCAGGAGGAGAATTTTAATATTATAACATAGGTTACGAGTGGCCTATTTAATTTGTTATAACTCTCGTGCAGTACTTACCTTTGAAGTAAACTTCCGAATTTATATGAGCTTTCAAAGTTCACGGCAAAGTTCGGAGCGTTTACTTTTACTAACCCTTTACCTAAAAAAAGGCCTCGTATGGATTCTTTCAATGCCTTTATAATGGTTTCGCAGCGTACCTCCTAACGCAATTTTCCCCTAGAGATGCTCATTTAATTTGTTATAACCATATCATTAGACGTTTTCTAAATATAAATATTATTCTATATTCTTCTCGAGTGCTAAAATTCCCATAATTCGCTCTCCGTAATATTGAGGTATCTATTCCTACTTTTACTGGATATAACATTATCCTTCTTGTGCTAAACTGTCCGTTTTGTTGAATAAAAAAAGCTGCCCAATTCGGCAGCTAATCTCGAATATAAGCATCCTTAAGTTGAATCACCACCTTCTCCGTCTTTTGCCATTTCCAAATAAGCGGCGGTCATCATTTTAATGCTATTTAACTTCTGACTCATCTAAGGCAATGATTTTTTCTTTTGTATTCTAAATCCATCATAAATTATCTCTTTAGTTCTAATTGAAAGTATAATAAGTTCGCTATAAAGGGTAGCGTCAGGAAAACAACGTTAAGGAATTTTCAATATTAAAAAACCTAATTTTTCAGCTTTAAATGAGAAATTAGGTTTTTTCATTAATAGAAAAAGACTTATAAGTATTTATCACGAACCACTTTCATATGGTGTAACTCGTGCCCGGCAATGCCATATGCAATGGTACCTACCGAAACTGGGCTGTTCATTACAGTTCCATTACGAACCCACGCTGCATCATCAATGGTTGAAATTAGGCTTAAGGTGTTGGAGCGTATCGTGTCTAAACCAGCTAGTAACTGCTCCCAGGATAATTTGTTGAAGTTTGCCGCAGAAACGTATTGATCCTGATCCATTGCTGGGAGTGGTGCACTTTCATTTCGTGCAATGGCAAGCAATCGATACGACATCACACGTTCCGAGTCGGTCATATGCCCAATCACTTCTTTTAAAGTCCATTTCCCTGGTGCGTACGCCTTCCTTGCTGACTCCTCTGATACGCTGCTTAAGAGGGTAATGGTCTTAGTTCGTTGCTTACTAAGTATTTCTTCAATATCTCCATCTGGAACAAGACTAACATACCTATCATGCTCTGGATTTTCAATAAATAATGGTCGTGGACGCACAAGAATCCTCCCCATCGGAATAGTTATTTATGGTTCTAGGCTAATATTCGACTGTCAAAAAGATATGTCCTTTATTTTTGATATTTAATTTCATTACCGCAAAATAATTGCAAATTAAACAACTTTATTATCTCTGTACAAATGATTTATGCAGTTAACATAATAATAATGGATTAATTCACTTTTTATTCCACTAACCTGCCCGGTTAGTCGAATAAGAAAAAAGAGCTGCCGATCCAAATTGATCTTCAACTCTTGCACCCTTTAGTTGACCAAGGGCGATTCAAATTATTTGCTCATTATACACGCTAATTGGGTGTATTTTCTCTTGTAATAAGTTATTAATTATTTGCTTTATTACACTGGGTTCTCGCAGGTCTTTGTTTTGAAATGTTACAAGTTCATTTACTTTTATCCACTTGCTTTCAGAAATTACATTTTCTTCGAGATTTAGGGAGCCCCCTGTAACCTCACCAACAAAATGAAATAAAATAACTTGATCGTTTGTACTACTGACAAAATTATATACTCCAGTAGTTCCAATCAGTTTTACTTCAAACCCTGTTTCCTCTTTAACTTCCCTCTGAGCTGAATAAATAATGTCCTCACCGTTTTCGATATGACCACCTGGAAAGTTCCACTTATCAATAGCAGTAGGTTTATTCTCTTTTATAATCAAGACTTTATCGTCATTAAAAATTGACACACTTGCTACTAGAACAATTCCATCTTGCGACATTTGATTCTCCCCATTTCCCTTTTATAGTTACAGTGATCTCTTTACCTGTTTTGCTTTCTTTCACTAACCTGCTTCTTTAGTTCAATAAAGCAACTATATCGAGTTAATAACCGAAGTCCATGCTGAAGAAGTTGGTTCAATAATTTTAAAGTGGTCTATATCTGGGAGAATAACTATCTTTACATTTTCCCCCTTTTCAACAGCACTTTTGTAATAATCCTTACTTAATTCTACTGGAACATGTCGATCCATTTCACCATGTATTAATACTTGTTCAACATTCATTGGCAATAATTCAGCTGGAGAAGATAATTTATAACGCTTAGGGACTTCTTCAGGGGACCCTCTAGTAGTGCAGCTATGTGACTCTTTATTTTCCTTTGTTCATGTATATTCCACATCTTTACTAAGTCTGTAACTCCTGCTAAGCTAATCACTTTTTGAATAGAAACACTAAGTGGCAGTTGGATCTTAAGGTAATGCACCGTTTTGTTTAAGTGCATTTTTCACAATCTATTCAACCTTGACTCGTTAGAAAATAGTAATTTTTATCCGCCACTATATCTGTTCACTCAGTATTTATTGTGATTTAGTTGTTTATTATTGGAATCAATTTCTTATTTTCTATTGGTGAAGATAGTACTATTAATGTGGTTGAATCTCCGTAGGTACCCATCTCGTTAATTGCAACCTCTAGCGACTGAAGTGTTTCAGTAACTACTTTTACCAAAAAGTTATATTCACCGCTTATTCTATGTAATTCTACTACTTCATTTGAATTATTACAGAAGTCCACAAAGTTTTCACAGCTCTTAGTATGGAATAACAGAAAGGTTGTTATAGGTTTGTTTATTTTTTCTGGCCTTACAATAGCACGATAGTGATCAATAATTCCCTTTTCCTCCATTCTTCGTACTTTCTCGGTAACTGCCGGCTGAGAGAGAGCTACCTCTTTCCCCAGTTCCGTCATGGATATTCTTCCTTTCTCCTGTAATACCAAAAGAATTTCTTTATCCAGTTTATCCATAATGATCCCCACCTTTAATTTCTAAGTAAAATATTTAAAATAAAATTAATTTAAAACTAATTAAGACATTTTAACTGAAATTTTCTATATAACTTCTTTTTAAAATTATATAAGATTATTTACGAAGTTAATACTTCTATAAAGGAGTTAAGGCAAAGTGGAAAACACTGAGTTATTAAAATCAATTAATATCGGTAACTGGTACTTGAAAACAAAAATTGTGATGGCTCCAATGACACGAAGTTTTGCAAATAACAATACAGGTACTGTTGGTAATGATATTGTCACCTACTATCGCAAAAGAGCTAAAGATGGTATTGGTCTCATTATTACAGAAGGTATTAACCCTTCCCCTAGAGGCAAAGGAACTTTTGGTGTTCCTGGCCTATACACAACAAGCCAAGTAGATGCTTGGAGGAAAGTAACTGAAGCTGTTCATGAAGAAGGAGGAAATATTGTGGCACAGCTTTGGCATGTAGGAAGATTAACACATCACGAACTGACTGGAGGACTCCCACCACAAGCACCTTCCGTTATAAAGGCTGATGGTTTAGTTCACCGATTGAGAAAACCTTATGAGACACCTGAAGAAATGTCTTTGAATGATATAAAAAATGTCATCCAAGAATATGCTATGGCTGCTAGAAACGCAATTAAGGCTGGATTTGATGGAGTTGAAATACATGGAGCTCATGGTTACTTAATTGATCAATTTAATTCTGAAGTTACCAATAAACGGACTGATGAGTATGGTGGGGATATATTGAACAGGTTATTATTTATGAAGGAAGTATTACATGCGGTTATTCAAGAGGTCGGCCAAGATAGAACTATTATTAGATTTTCTGAAATAAAAGATGATATCCCCGGTTATAAGTGGACCAATCCTGAAGTGAATATAAAGGCTTTAGTTCAAGTGTTTAAAGAAGTGGGAATTCAAATTATACACCCCTCAACAAATAATTTTACTGAAAAAATGGCTAGTGGCATGACTTTTCATCAACTAGTGAGGAAACATTGGGATGGTATTATTATTGGGGTGGGAAATCTAAATACAGAGATTGCTTCTAAGGCGATTAAGGATGGTACAATTGACCTTGCTGCCTTTGGACGCCCTCTACTAGCTAATCCTGATTTTGTTCATAAGATAAAAGAAGGACACCCTATTAAACCCTATCAAGCAGCAATAGATTTAAAATACTTGAAATAGGAAACCTTAATCATTTCGTTGGGCTACTATTATTGTTCAGCGAAATGGTTATTATACTATAAACAAATTTATTAAAATTTTTCTTGTTCAGTAAAAGGAACCGTTATGTAAAAGATTTGGTTAAATAAGAAAAAGCTGCCTTACTTGGCAGCTAATCTTGAGCATAAGCACCCTTAACTTAAGTACAAGGCAGCTTCTCTGCATCTATCTATATTCTCAAAAACCATTGCTGCAGTGGCCGGTTCTTTTTTAACGGGTTTTCTTTGTCTTAGGAATTAGGAGAGGAGTTTTCCGCTATAGAGTCAGAACTTCCATTTTTCAGAATTTCATTGATTTCGCCAACATCGCCTTTGGCATTTATTATTTCAAATATCTGATTCAGTCCTTCGCTAGTTTCCTGCTCATTGTCTTTCATTCGAATCCCTCCTTTTAGAATTCATTCATTATAGGTTTTCCAACTTTACCTTCTATATCCAGAGCGAATACTATTTTTCAACTCACTTCACCATAGAAACCCATAATTGCTTTGGAAGTTACCTGCCCATTTATAAATAGGAATGAAGATGTTTGTCTCTATTGCTGCACTCTTTGTATTTAATTATTAATAATGAAAATGCTCCTACTACTAAGGAAGATAAAAGCAGCCTTATCATATCGGCTCTAGATGCAGATCATAATGAATTTGATTTATTTTTCGGTATTTTCATGGATGCAGCAGAGAGTGAAAAAGCTATCAAAGCAAATTGCTAATAAAGATTTGGAACAATATAGATATGTCAAAACTAAAAGAACTTTGGAGGAGGTTGAGGCAGAGTTTAACGTAACTATGAACGAAGGTGTTCTACTTCAATATATGATTAACTTAGGAATACCTTTTGGATCAATAATTCCTGAAAATCCCCAGACATCTCCATTTCATTTTAAAATTGTTTTTCTCCATATGCTTTAATAATCCTGTAAAATCTCACCCATAAACTTTGGACCACCAAATAAATAACAAAAGAATAATAGCTGTTATATCCATTCTGATAGTGAAAGATCCCTATGTACTCAGAAAATAGCTCTATCCCAACACTTATAAACGCCCATCCCAAAATGAATAACAGAGATAAATTTAGCTTTATATTAAAGAAGTCATATATATAAAAGAATAGATAGCTGAATGGTGCATACATCACATGAGATAAAAAATCCATCAATTGAAAGGAAGAATTATCATTAATATCATAATAACTAACTGGCAGCACACTTAAAATGTGATCGAAAAAGAAACCAGTAAACACGCCACATAAAAGGTACACACAGGTTGTCTTATTTGTAAAACGTTTTGGCAGTTTTAACACCACTAAAGTTCCAACAATGAGCGAAATGACGATAAACCACTCATTAGCATTAAAATTATGATCATAATAACGAATTCCATTCATGTTTTTTTAAATTCTCCTTTTTCCAGGCAAACAAACCTGCGGGCTATCAACCATACTAAGGCTATAGATACCACATACATAAGAGCAGAGTACAATTGATTCCACCTTTGGAAAGTAATGAGGCCAGCCCACAAATATATCCGGTCTCCCAAGCATAGGGAGATTACGATTGTGGCTGATAAAACCCATCGCCATTTTGCTTTCATGTGCGAATTTAGTATGCATACTGACAAAAGAATTTGAAAAGGTATCACAATAAAGCGGCAAATATAAATCGCGAAAGACCCTTCCACACTTCGGGTGACTGGAACCCAGTGCAGATTGACATCAAGTATGGTGAATTGGGTAATAGTTAATATTCCGATGATGAAGTACAAAAAAACCATCTCAGTAAGAGTAAATCCTTTGGGAACAATAGCGAATACAATCATTACTAACCAGGCAAACATTGCTAAAACAGCGATTGACATAGTGATCATCCTTTAAATAGCTGTCAGATACATGTATTATTCCCAAAAGCCATACCAACATTTACAAATATAAAAAAACAAGAGCGATACACTCTATTCCCTCCTTTACTAGCCTGCCCCTTTAATTAGACAAGAAAAATAGCCGCCTATTGGCAGCTTGATGTAAAAGTTTAATTCCATGTCTTGTAAGTTGTTATGATTTACGTTTGTGTTTTTCAATAATTATTTTTTTGTTAATTATTCTAACTTCTCCAACCATAAGCAACCTCATATCCTCTACAATATAATTCGCTAACTCTTCATCAGTAATGTCGTTACCATCAATATCAAGACGAAAATCCTGTCCTTGTAATCCACCGCCATTAGTAAATTCGATTTCAAAGTCGAATATCACTCTTTTATCCATTTTTATCCACCTCATCTTAGTCTCGGGTTATTATATATATTCTTGTTTAATGAAACCATTACCTTCTTGAACTGCCTGCACCATTTGTACAATAAAAAAAGCCGCCAATTGGCAGCTGGAACTCTATATTAATGCACCCGTTCGTAATATACGAAGCGAATAGGGGTCGTGGAGAGAAAGGATTTCTGACGGACTTTATTAGGAGAAGACCTTTTTAACTATACTGCACCATTTAATGCGAAGAAAGCCCCTCTCCGGCGAGGGGGCTCTCAAAATCATAGCAGTAATTAGGATAACTTGTCTCTATCAGCTGCAGCTGGAGGTTGTTCAAACCATCCTTTCTCAATCATAATTCTTGCAGCATTCTCAACAAAATATGAATTTTTCATAATGGCCTTCAAATAAACCATCCCGATATCATGCCGGCCATTTACAGCCACAGAATTTCCGAAGGATCTAACTTTTATTGAAAACATATCCATCTTATGAAAGAGCATTAACTTATCAGAAAAAGGTGAAAAAATGGTATTAGTTATTAAGTCATCCAGATAAGGTGGGGAAGGCAAATCTTCATCATGCAGTTTTTGCTTATAATTCTCAATATTATTTGTGGTAAGATCTTTTCCTCGTTCGAACAATTTGCGTATCTTTTCATCCTTTGCTACTTGTGCGAATGCCATAATGAGTGCTTTACTTGTTACATTATTTTCTATGTTATCGTAAAGATGGGTGATTTCCATAGCATGCAAAGGGCGTTTATTTCCAAGATAGCCGTTTAAAAAATCCTTATGAACAAATTCCACTTTTTCTGGAACTGGAATCAATGGGGGTTTACTTATTAGCCCTTTATGCATTAATATTTCTTTGATTTGCTCCATCAAATCCATGGTGGAATCCATACAATGCCTAAAAAATTCTTTTACGTCCTCTCTAAACACAAGAGGTATTGCAATACTGTAAATACTCAATCCAGCTTTTGATGCATACTTCAAGTAGTGGACATAGAATTCATCCAAAAACAGTCTGGGAGCACCTAAATTCACATCCTCTTCCGTAAAACCCTTAGGGATGGGAAATCCATCTTTCTCGAAAATACCTTTAATGGTTTTCATGAATTCTTCTGATAGTTGTAAGGCATTTTCTAATAAGGTCTTAATATGTTTATCATCAACATGCTGCAGAAAGTATTTTAAAATAAATGATGCCATGCTATTTCCCATATAAGTAGCCCAAAGCTTTCCCATTTCTGCTGATGTTAGTTTTTCGGAGGTGTTTGTTTTGTAAGAACTTAATTTAATGGGTTTAATCTTTTTCATGTGAACACCTCCTTTTTTATCTAATATTTCCTCCCTTTAAATTCATATACTTACTAATATCCATTTCGTTTTTTTAGACATAAAAAGCCCTTCTCAAATGAGAAGGGCTTCCTCCTTTTATTTTTATAACAGTTATTAATTCACCTTACCTTTATTATCTGCTTCGTTTTTTCAGTTTCCAATCGGCATACTTGCCTTTTATTAGTACCCCTTCAAAAAATCCACCCTATTAGGTATGGCATCATTATTTTCGATTCTCTTTAATGTATCCCAAAAGCATGAGATCGCTTCATTCAGCTCTGTCACAGCCGATATATGAGGAGTGATGATGATATCGTCTCTTCCCCATAACTCGGAAGTCTCTGGCAGCGGTTCTGTTTCAAGAACATCTAACACAGCATAACGGACTTTTTTGGAATTGAGCGCTTCAATAAGGGATTGCTCGTCCACTGTATGGCCTCTGCCGACATTGATAAAGACCGCTCCGTTTAAATGACTGAAAAACTCACGATTAAATAGCTTACTTGTTTCTTTTGTCAAAGGCAATGTGCTAATAATCCAATCTGCCTCTGCAGCCAGCGTGCTTCCAGTGCTGGTTTTTGCCACCTTTTCGAAATACTCCTTTGGTTGCCCGCTTTGCGAGACGCCATAGACGGCGGATCCAAAACTTGAGAATACTCTGGCCGCCTCCTTCCCAATCTCCCCTGTACCATAGATAACAATCGTTTGATCCTTCATCATTTGCGGAGTTTTTGGAGCCCATTCCTTCTCCCTTTGTTTTCCTTCAAAGTAGTGGTGAGCTTGAAGATCTCTTAAAATATAGCTTAAACAATACTCGCTTATTCTTTGTCCAAACGAGCAAACAGTTCTGGTTAGAAGAATCTCATGTCCCTTCCATCCATCAATTTCCAAGTAATTATTTACACCCGCATTAAAGGAATGTACCCATTTCATATCGGCCAAGCGGAAGCCACGACACGGCTTGGAACCGACATAGGCATCTGCCCATGATAAATCCTCTTCTGTAATATCAGCAACCTGCTTAAAACGAAAGCTCTGAGATGTATTAGCTGGCAGCTGTTCCTGGAATTCCTTTTCATAGCTTCCTGCAACCAATATATTATGTATGTTCATTCGACTTCCCCCACCCTCTATGATATTTGCCCCCTGCGATTTTAAGTCATTAGACATTATTTTTCACGCTAAATAGTTAAAGACTTTCCCATGATTAACAGATAGTGCAGTGCAATTATAGTGTTCGGATTATCTAATACTTCCTTACTCGTTCTGTTGAAGGTAAATAGAAGAAGCCTGCAGGCTCATCCTCACTTAAAATGACAATCCGATGCTTGCCTTCTGTCACTAAAACGCAGCGTGGCCATGCAATGAACTGTTCTTTTAAACTTATGTAATCCTTTTTCATAAACATTGCTGCTCCTTGATTTTTTTATTTCATTTTAACACGAGAACTTACATCCGTTATCTTGTTCCGATTTGTTCCCTGCCTAATTTGGTACTAATAGCCAGTTCTAATCATATTCTTATAAAAGAAAAAAAATGAAGGGGTGCAAAGTCAATTGATAAAAGTTAAGGTTGGTTTACGGCCCATTGCCAGTAAGATAAATTTACCTACTGTTTTGAAAACAGCTATACTTCCTGATGATTCCAAGGAAAGGCTATTTATTGCAACCCAGGTAGGAGAGATCTTTTACATAAGAGACACAAGCATCAGGACTTTTTTAGATATTCGCCCCCGAATCCTAAAACTAGGTGCTTCTGGTGGCGGATATGATGAACGGGGATTGCTGGGACTAGCCTTTCATCCCGAATTTTATTATAACGGTCTGTTTTATCTTCATTATTCAGCAGCCGGAGCACAAGGACCGGGTGCACTTTCTGAATCGTTTAATCCTGACCCTTGTGATCCTAAAACTTTAAACCTAAGGTGGATGAATAGGGAAACACAATATGACCATATTGATACAATCGAAGAATGGATTATACAATCCAATGGCGGGCCCCAAAAACGAAGGACTTTACTTAACTTAAGAAGGCCATTTTCAAATCATAATGGGGTCAATAGTTTAAATTTTTCACCAGAAACAGGCAGACTTGTTTTAACAACCGGAGATGGCGGATCAGGCTATGATCCATTTAACTTAAGCCAGGATGATCTGGAGATTGCCGGTAAAATAATTGAAATTGATGTAGATAAGAATACTTATATCATAGATCCCCCTATTGTCACACGCTTTAATGAACTTCCCGCAGCGATTCAGGAAACCCTCACGGTAATGGCCAAAGGGGTTCGCAATATTCCAGGTATTTCATTTCAAAGGTTTTATATTCAGTATATTAAATATGCAGGAAATGTCGGCCAGGATTTGGTCGAGTCGATTTATTCATTTGTTCATTATAAACCCATACCGGTTACTCAGCTTATTCAAGCATCTTTGGTGAATTCTGAACCTGACAAGGAAGGATTTATAAACTTTGGCTGGCGGGGCTGGGAAGGTGATTTTCCTGCTTCGATTATAAGAGACTGCACTAATAATCAGAATTTGGATGAGAAGACAATGGCTTTTTACAATGAAGCAGCAGCACTTTCAGCGAGTCGTCTTCAGCCTTTAACTAGTTATTTTCATAAAGATCCCAGACCCGATAAGTTTGGAGGAACTGCACTGACAGGAGTGCAAGTCTATATGGGGAAAAGAATCCCTGCTTTAACAGGAAGCGTTGTGTTTACCGATCTTGCCCGGAAAGAATCACAGCCTCAGGTTAGAGGGGCTTTAGCTTATACCATCATTAGACCTAATGGTAAACAAAATGACTTTAGTGTGATACAAACCGATTATGATTTTGGGTCGCAATCAGCCTATTATGTTAATTTGGGGACGAATCTGAAACAGACCAGATTATATTTAGGGGTTTATGGCTCTATGAAAGTGACTGATTTACATCAAGGCACTGTTTTTGAAATAGTTCCATAAGTATAATGATAGAATTCTGCTTAATCTGATAAATATCTTATATGGATTGCCATCTAAATGAAAACCACTACATGATCATCATTTTTAATCTTTTAATAATGATTAAAGCAATCTCAACCCATAACCAGCTATAAAGGAAAACAAATAAAAAGATACCTCCCGCTGAAAGAAATGAAAAGGAATCAGAGACGGCTGGACCTAAAACTGGAAAGTGAAAAATAAATAGTAAACCCATAATTCCTAGCATTAAAAGGATTGCACCAGCAGCAATAATACTTATTCTCATCCTGAAAAAGGAAAAAGATGCCCCGATGCCAAGCCCTAACAATCCTGTAGTAAAAGGAAAAATAATTAGTTCAGATGGCTGCAGGATTAATAACAACATAATTGTCAGAGAATAGGACATTACTCCAAATGGAATGGAAAACATGGAACATAACAGAATAGGTGCAGTGGCAAGCGGACTTAAAAAATATCCTATACCTGGCAAGAGGCCGCCAGCAGCCTGCAGAATAGCAGCAATACAGGTAAAAATAGACACTAGAATGAGCTTCATTGTTTTTTTATATTTATTCAATATTTTTTGAAATAGATAAACCTCATCCGTGATAGGCTTTAAAAAATACACCTGTTCACCTCTTCTATAATGGTTATATGTTACCCTACATTATATTTGCATTTTATAGAGGCGGAACAACTTTTTATGATCCATTTGCAGAGGAAAGTTAGCTGTTATGGTGCTATCTGGATAATACTATGCAAATACCTGCAACCATAAAAAAACAAGGGCCTTATTGGCCCCGGTTATTATTTGACTATTACGTTTCCAACCATTCCTTCCTGGAAATGGTACCGGCATATCAGTTCATATGTACCGGGCTGTTTTGGCTTCACGGAAATACTCGTTTCTTTTCCTGGCTGAATCTCGGCGTCAATTCCGAGCTTTTCTACTGTAAAGGTGTGCTCCTTCTTACCTTTATTTTTCAATATTAATGTTGTGGATGTTCCATTCGGAATAGTGATGACCTTCGGATTAAAGTAATCATCGTTCAACTCGACCTCAATCGATTTCCCCTTAGTTGAAACATCGGATTCGGCAAATACGCCGAATGAGCCTGGAGTTGACAAAACCACAAGCATTGCAAACACAAAGGCCAATCCTGTTACCCGCTTTTTCACAGACATTCGCAATCCCTCCTTTCCTAAACCTATTTTTTCTGATTCACAAAATTTTATCACCATAAATTATGTTCAAAAGTGCTTTCTAAAACTGTGAATAGACCAAGATCACTGCAGAAATCCACACTTTAAATAATTTGCTGCCGCTCCTCATAAACGGCTGGGCTCCCAAATCAGCTGGTTCTTTTACGTGCTGGGTGAAGGCTGCTCAAAAGTGTCCTGTGAATTCTCAGTTTGAACGAACATGTTCGCGGTTGGCATTTGTACTTGACTCTTATGAAATAAAGACATTAGTTCAAATCTTACCTGCCTGGACGTTTCAAAATACTCTTCAGGCTTAACCAGGCCAACAATACAAAATTCGTACCCGACATGTTTATGGTTTGGATTTAAGTCTGTAATCCCGATATATTGAAAGGGTTCAACAGCCTCGTCCCCTAGCCTATACAGGCTATGAACTAATTTTTCATTGCAGATCACACTTACTTTCTCTAACAATTCCTTTATTTTTGCTGGATCTTCCTGATAACTTACCGTAATCCGTTCAATAACCCGCATCCAGCCTTTATTAAAATTTTGTATCGCTCTAATCTCTCCATGCGGGATCGTAAGGAGCTTTCCCGACCATTCACGAATTTGCATAAAGCGAATACTTATCTCCTCAATGGTACCTGAACTTGTCCCGTTGAAAGTAACAAAATCGCCGACCCGAAACTCTTTATCCGTTAATCTTGCGAACCCCAAAATAACGTCTTTTAGCATCTGCTGTGCTGCAAAACCGATGACCACACCGGCAATCCCTGCACCTGCAAGAATACCTTTTATATCAACAAATTGACTTATTAGATAAATAACAAGGCTAATCGCAATTCCATACCTAAAAATGGATCGGGTCACACCTTGTATCGTCTGTTCTACCTCTTCATCAAAGAAATTAGACTTCCTAAAGAACCAATCAATCATACGGTTTATGGCAAATGAAAAGGTGATGAGAACCAAAGCAAATAGAGTAAATCTTAAAAGTAAAAACTCCCTTATATAATTAAAAAATTCCTCTGTAAAAGTTAGCAGGTCCATCCATCCACCCCCTAAAAAGGCAAATTCCAATGATCCTTCTGTTACCTTCTCCTTAAATATCGTTTCCTTAACTATGTATTTTCATTATCATTCCCCATTCATCTTCAATAATTTGGCCCAAATAAAAAAGACACGTCCTGTGGAAACGTGACCGTAATGTCAATAATACAGTTAAGCTGCTTAATGTCAGCACAATAGAAAATCGGCCTAAGATGGCAGCTGGATCTGTTTTTTATAGTCATTGCAATAATGTAGTAGTTAATATCTATATATAATACTGGCTCAAGAATTAATTATTGTTTCAGCCCTTCATTCAACAAAGACAGCTTAAGTACCCTAATAAACCTGCCCCTTTTAACAGGAAAACACCTTAAGACCTTTTTATGATTCATCTATGAATACCGCTCACCCTTGTTGATCTTATCTGCCCTGAAGCTTAATGGTGTCTCCACTCTTGCAGAAACGCCACTGTTTGATTAAGTGAGATATTCACTATATTGCTCTCCCGTAATAATAACTAAATTCTTAATGTATAGGGGACACCGAAATACGCCTTCTTTATAAGAAAGGCGCACTATATTAATTTCCCATATTAAATGCTTCACTATAGATTTTACGCAGCTTAGCTGAGTTATCGTCCCACTTAATTGGTTCACCATTGACGATTTGGACCAATACATCCAGACACCTATGCCATCCTGCCGCTGTATTAACTGCCCATGAATCATCTTTAAAAGTATGGGTAAAGATCATTCGACATCCTTTCCCCTCTTCCTGCAATGAAATGTTTATCCGATCATCAACTTCACGGAAACCCAATAAATATGGCTTTTCTAATTCTGTAATGATACCCTCATATGTCGTTCCTTCCCCATCATCGAAGGCAATTTTTCCACCCAGTCTGAGATCCATCTCCCCTTTTGCAAAAGGGTACCATTGAGAGAAGGAATTGGGATTTGTAATGACAAGGAAAACATCTTCTGGATTATGGGAAAAAAATCGCTCAAATCTTAAAGCATAACTGCCATTTGACTCATGTAATGCACCAATTTCATTCATCCCTTCATCCTCCTTCTTCTAATCCTTCAGGTGTTGCTAAAACAAATAAAATTAAAAATTTGTATAGGTTCAGAAAAAACATCACTATATTCAGAATTGTTTCTTTTACAAAACATTTTTTTAACTAAAAAAACAATAATCATAAAGTGTTCAACAATCTTGCCCTTTAGTATAAAAAGAACAAAACTGCCTGATCAGCAGCAGTTCTTGAAAAACCTGCCAGTGAAGCTTTTATTCTTTAAATGAAAGCCCTTCCTCTTTTAAGGAAGTTCTCATAATAGGTAAGGA
Source organism: Cytobacillus sp. Bac17 (assembly GCF_024519925.1). NCBI lineage: Bacteria > Bacillati > Bacillota > Bacilli > Caryophanales > Bacillaceae > Cytobacillus > Cytobacillus sp. Bac17. Next base: position 21,135 of record NZ_JALJRC010000003.1, read on the forward strand.
AGATGGTCCAATACCATGAATTTTTAATATTTCTTTTTCAGTGAACTTTGACAGTTTTTTCAAAGTGTCTATTCCTTCGTGAACCAATGCATTCCTTGCAGGAGCGCTGAGCTTCGAAAGGAAGCCACTTTTAGGCTTATTCTCTTTATCACAGATAGGACAGCTTTTACACTCACTGCTTTTGTAAAACTTATGTCCCTTTTCACAAACCCTTAAACTTTTATCTGCTGTCAAAATAATTCCTCCAAACAGTTTCTGATCCAGTATCATATATTATTAATTGTATATTAGATATATAAACTCGACAAAAACTATGAATGGCACTTTTCAACAAATCTGGCCAAGAAAATGAAGGATAACCTTTGTACCTTTACGGCCACTTCTTCGGGTCGTAAGCAAGACTGGAAAACCAGTAGAGAAATCTCCAATCATGGAGACGATGAATTTTACCCAAGTTTTACACCTGACCCAAAATAATAAACCAGAATAGCAGGACCTCCTATATGATCTCAGACAATGATGAGGTTTCCTTCATACGAGAGAAACTGGATAATCCGCCAATGGGGTTAGCTAAATATTAAAATGATAGCCTCCTTATGTCTGTATGGAGGCTGTTTAATTAAAAACCAATTAAAGAGGAACGTTTTCAAAATGCTCAACTGCAGGAAACGGATCATAAAAATGATGCAGCTGTCTTTTCCATTCCTGATACTCTTTCGATTGTCTAAACCCAACTGTATGGGCCTCTAATGATTCCCACTTCACAAGTAATAGATATTTCCCCTTAATTTCCATACATCTCTGCAGCTCGTGAGATATGTACCCTTTCATGGAAGCAATAATTTTTGATGCCTCACGGAATGCTTGTTCATATTCTTCCTCCATCCCTTCTTTTACTTGTAGCATTACTGCTTCTAAAATCATGTAAATTATCCCCTTTCCCTGATTGTTCATTTACTGTATAGTTCCGATTTCTGATTAATGATTACAAGAGAATGTTCTAATTATTTTCCATACTTCATTTATTAAAGGAATGCAGCCCATTAGGATAATAATACAGGTGATTCCTCCATTATAGAAGACTCACCCCTTATGTTGATCAAAGTGAAAATTTCAACTTTCATTAAACCATTTGCGTAATTGATTTATATGAGCCTGATGATACCTGCTATGGTCTGCTATATGCCATATACCCCATTGGATTGTTGCTTGGTTTCCATTTTCATATTCAATTATTCGAGTTAATTGCAAATCTGTTAACTGCTGACATAACGTCTTAATCATATCCATAACATCATCGTATTCTTTAAGCAGCACATCCAGGGGGATTCCATCAAACTGTGGTAATCGGTTGTCTTTATCCAATATTGGTCCATATTTATTCTCCAGATTTAACGGCATTATCTCACCCTTTATTCTAAACACCCAGTTCAGGTCGACCAAAGCTAGATGTCTAAGCAATTGCTGTGCTGTTATAATTCTGTTTAGGGCCTTTATAATCCAACTCCCTTTGGGACATACCTCCCACGATAGACTTCAGCCGTCGATAATTCCCATCCACCATAGAATAGAGCAGCCCTACAATAGGTTCCATTGTTAGCTCGCCTTTTAAATCTAAAATCATTCAATAATACACCTCTCGTTCTGTTTTTCATAATTTGTTAATATTGGAAATTAATAGACTCACATATTATATTAACCAACCTGTCCCGGTTGTACAAAAGAGAAGGCCATTTGGAAACAGATTACGATATACGATCAAATTATTGATTTACTAAAAAAAAGCAACATCCCAACCGAAGTTGACATGTTGCCAGTTTAATAAATATTGTTTATCCAGCTTCCTGAACATCCTCTTTGCTTTGCTTTTCCTTCCGATTCATTCTAATCTGACCTAGTCCGAGCTGTTTTGCTTCCTGTTTTAAAGATTTTAGCAAGCTGACTGTCATTAACACTAAAATGACTGAGAATGGAAGAGCTGCGATGATCATGGTGTTTTGAAGAGCCTGCAGGCCCCCAGAATAAAGGAGAGCAATCGCAATAATCGAGAGAAGAACTCCCCAAGTTACTTTTATGGGTGTACTTGGATTTTGCGATCCATTCGTTGTCATCATCCCTAGGACAAATGTACCTGAGTCAGCTGATGTCACAAAGAACGTAACAATGATCAAAATGGCTAACAGAGATATTGCCATGCTGAGCGGAAACCCTTCTAACACGCCAAAAAGAGATTCCTCGGGAGATAATGACGAAATCGAAAGCAGCCCTGTAGATTCAGTGAAAATGGCTGTCCCCCCAAAAGTTGTAAACCAAAGGAATCCTATTAGTGACGGAACGAGAAGGACACCTACAACAAACTCACGAATTGTTCGGCCCTTTGAGACTCTGGCAATAAACACACCAACAAATGGAGACCAGGCAATCCACCAAGCCCAATAAAAAATCGTCCATCCATTAATCCAGCTGCGTCCCTCTTCATTCAGGGGTGCTATCCTAAAACTCATGTCAATGAAGTTTTGCATATAAGTCCCGATCGTATCGGTGAATAAATTAAGGATAAAAAGTGTCGGTCCAAAGCTAAAGACAATCAAGAAAAGGACAGCCGCAAGCCCCATATTCAAATTGCTTAGCACTTTAATTCCCTTACTTAGACCTGTTAAAGCCGAAATCATAAATAAGACTGTCACAATGAGGATAATAATGGTTTGGTTTGTTATCGTACTAGGTACATCAAAAAGGTAGGACAGTCCCCCGTTGATTTGCATGGCACCGAATCCCAAAGAGGTAGATACCCCTAAAACCGTAGCAATGACCGCAATGACATCAATTGCCTTCCCGACTGCCCCATCCGCATGTTTTCCAATCAGCGGCCGTAAGGTTCGGCTTATTAAACTCAGCTCCCCTTTTCTGAAGGTAAAATAAGCCAGAGCCATCGCAATCGAACCATAGATAGCCCATGCATGGACCCCATAATGAAAGAAGGTAAATCTCATTGCATCCTTAATTCCCTGATCAGTACCCTCTTGGCCTGTAGGAGAACTTATCATGTAATGACTAATGGGTTCAAATGTTCCATAAAAAATTAACCCAATCCCGATACCTGCACTAAAAAGCATCGCAAGCCAAGTTGGACGGGAAAACTCAGGCTTATCCTCCTGCTTCCCGAGCTTTATCCGGCCAACTGGACTTACTAATAAATAGAAGCAGACGAACACAAATAGCGAAACAATCACTAGGTAATACCACCCAAACGAATCCGTAATCACGCCTTGTGTACTGCTCGTGACCTTTTCTAACGACGCTGGCATTGTAATTCCCATAAGAACAAGACCAGCCATTATTGCTAATGATACATAAAAAACAGTTGAAGCATTTTTCATATAAAGTTTTATCTCCCATCTTTGATATATTCGCAGTGGGTTACTTCGAATGGTGAACAAATAAAAATGCAAAACAAACAAAAATATTTTTTGTGAAGTATTACGAAACGCACCCTTAAAAAATTTGCGAAAATTCATTTATTATTATCTTCGTCATTCTTACTAACATAAAATCACCATTGTCCATCTTTTGGGTATTGGAAAAATAGATAGATAAATACGGCAGAGGTATTTTGGTTGTGAATTATTTTACAGGCTTGTTGGGGAATATTTAAATTTTAACAAAATGCGCTAAACCAATCACATACAAAAAAGAGGCTTATTTGGGATTCTAGACTTTCATTCCCTGCTCAGAAAGATTCTATAGGACATAATCTTAATATAACTCCCGAATCCTCTAATAGAGTCCATATTTCAAGAGAGAACAGTTTTCAGCGGTTTAAAATCCTGATTTCACACGGCTTAAAACCCTCCTGTCTCCTTCAATACTTTCAAAAGTGATTTTATTGGGAGCACTATAAATAATGTTTGAAGTATTTTTTGCAGATAAGGAAATAATGGATATCGGAATTTCACTATCATTTCCAACTGCCGCTTTTTAATTTAATTAAGAAAAGCCCGCTTTTATGAAAAAATTGGGCTCTTCTTTTCTTATCATTATTTAACAATATACACGGCACCTTACCTTTAATGATGGCCAGTTATTGGGTGAGGAAACTTATGGGTCTTCCAGGATTTTTTTTACATTCCTCTATCTTGCAGTGTCTATGCTGTATGAATGCACGTGTGAAAGATGGGCCTCTTTCTGATTGAGTATTCCCGCTCATCCAAATTTCAAACTCCATGAATGTACCCCCGATTTTGTCGATATTGTTGAGGTTCAGATTGAATGCAGGAATGGAGTAGTTATTGAGGCTTACATACAATAAACTATACAGGATTGTGACACAGCATCTTGTTTCCGTCAGACTGTCAGCATTGAATCATTTGCTAATTCCCGATGCAATACATCTCCCATGCGCTTCATCCCTTCAATGATTTTCTCTTTAGGCATATTAGAGTAATTTAAACGCAATGTATTTGTTTGTGTGCCATTTGGGAAAAAGGGAGCACCAGGTACACAAGCAACATTGTTTTTCAGGCACTCTGTAAATATATGTGCTGAATCAATGCCCTCTGGAAGCTCAACCCAAATAAATAATCCGCCTTCCGGCTTACTGTAAGATATATTATTGGGGAAAAATTCTTCAATGCAAGATAACATAGCTGTGCATCTTTCTTTATAAACAGCTTTTATTTTATGAATGTGCTCTTCGATATCGTAAAGCTCCATATACTTTGCCGTAATTCTTTGAGCAAAACTATCAGTGTGCAAGTCAGCTGTTTGCTTGAAAGCAACATACTTATCAATGAAAAATGGGTGTGCACAAATCCATCCAAGCCGAAGACCGGGAGTGAAAATCTTCGAGAAAGTGCTTAAATAAATGACTCTGCCTTCTGTGTCAAAATGTTTTACTGGAGGGAGTTCCTTTCCAGCAAATCTTACAGCACCGTAGGGATTATCCTCAACAATCAGCACATCATATTGATTAGCAAGCTCAATCATTCTTTTTCGCCTTTCGAGTTTTAAGGTCCGGCCAGTAGGGTTTTGGAAATCAGGAATCGTATAAATAAATTTTGCATTGGGATGCTCCTGCAGCCTTTTCTCCAGCTCTTCCATTAGCATTCCATCATCATCCATTGCCACTTCAATAAATTGGGCCTTATATGACTTGAATACATTAATGGCAGCTAGATAAGTCGGACTTTCGCAAATAATAGTATCTCCCTCATTGATAAATAATCTTCCAGTAAGGTCGATTGCCTGCTGGGATCCTGATGTAATAAGAACATTTTCAAGGCTAGAGTCAATCCCAGCCATTTTCATTCTCTGACAAATAGCATCTCTCAAAGGAATATATCCTTCAGTCGTACTATATTGAAGGGCAGCCGCACCTTCTTCGTTCAATACAGCACTGCAAGCATCCTTTAAAGGGTCTACAGGAAACAGCTCTGGAGCTGGCAGTCCTCCCGCAAAAGAGATTACTTCTGGTCTTTCTGTTACTTTTAATATTTCACGTGTCTCAGAAGATGTTACAAATCGAGCTCTCTCAGCAAATTTATGTTCCATTTATAAACATTCCTTTTATATTTTTTGGAGTTAATGATCATACTGAAAATTCAGTCACTTACACTTATACTTTTCTCTTTTTGATGGATACCTGCCCAAAAAACAATGGGAATCAACAGTAATGAAAGAATAGCACCAGAAATTGAAAGGGCTGCAAAGCTGGAATATGCTACAACTATTCCCGACACACCTCCTCCTAATGCTCCTGATAAAGCAATCCATACATCGATAGAACCCTGCGTCTTAGCCCGAGTAGAAGCGTGAGTTGAATCTACAAGAATGGCCGTTCCGCTAATTAAGCCAAAATTCCAGCCAAGTCCGAGTAAAACAAGGGCTAAATTGAGTGCGGCCATTGAATCAGCAGGTCCCGCTGCAGCCAGAATGCCAGAAGCAAGCAGCGTAATAGCAGAAGCAATAGCCATAGGAGCACGGCCAATTTTATCAACAAGGAAACCAGTAAGTAACGAAGGCAAAAACATCGCACCTATATGAAATCCAATGACAAGCCCAACTTCATTCAAAGCATGGCCATGGTGTCCCATATGAATGGGTGTCATCGTCATAATGGCCATCATCACAAATTGAGTTAAAACCATTACGCCAGCTCCTGCAAAAATGCCTCGCCTTTTTATCGATGCCAAATTAGAACTTTTCTCTAAATGATTCGTTTTATTTCGTGCATCTGATATTGCTTTTGCCACAATAAAGGGATCAGGACGGAGGAACATAAATAGAACGAAACCAGCAAGTATATACGCTGCAGCCGCTAATATAAAGGGACCGGCTAAAGCAGGAACTCCTATGGATATAGCAAAATCCCCCATTACATCCACCAGGTTTGGCCCGGCAACAGCTCCGAATGTGGTGGAGACCATGGCCAGGCTAATAGCCTTTGCCCTTTGTGCCGGGTTTGCCATGTCAGTTCCAGCGTAGCGTGCTTGTAAGTTTGTAGCCGTTCCAGCCCCGTAGATGAGCAGTGAAATAAATAATAGCAGAATGCTATTTGTTAATGATGAAACCACTACCCCAATGGCACCGATGCCTCCAGCCAAAAATCCGGCGGCAAGTCCAGGACGGCGGCCAAACCGCTGAGAAAGCCGTCCTACCAGCAGCGCAGTCCCTGCTGACCCTAAAGTAAATAACGCCGTTGGAATTCCAGTTACACTATCTGTCCCCATCATGTTTTGCGCCAAAAGTGCCCCTACTGTTATCCCGGCTGCAAGTCCTGCTCCACCAAAAATCTGGGATATGACAATGACAATTAATGTTCTTTTGTATAGTTGCTGCTGTTTTTCTGAAGAATTTATGCAGCTCTGCAGCCAAGCAGATTGGGGGGCTAAAACTTTTTCACTATTTTTAACCGGCAAAATCTAACCTCCCTTATTTTCATAATATTCCAACTAGATTTCAATCATCTTAACACGTGCAAAAAAGCCATACAATATTATAATTGTATGGCAAACAATATTAGATAAGACTGTCTAACAGTCGTTTAAGGATAATCAATCCTCTCTCAAGCTCTTCAAGCGTTTCCGGGGCACAAACAGAAACTCTTACTGCCCTCTCCGGACAACTGTTTCCTACTACAAACCGTTCTGCTGCAAATACCTGAATTCCTTGCTGTTTAGCTAACGCTTCAAATTCAGCCCCTGTAATCTTGCCTGGCAATAGCAGCCAGCGAAAGATGCCTGTTTCAGCACCTAAGCACGTAAAGTCTGCCAGGTACCTGTTTACAAGTTGATTTCTGCGAATCGTCTGCTCCTGATGGCCCTCAATCAAGGCTTCAAATTGATTTGATACAATTGTACGTGCTGCCAGTTCTGCCAATAATGGCGAAACGGAAACATTAAAATTATAAAGTGCCCTTGAAATTGGCTCCTTGAATTGACTCGGCACTGCAGCATAGGCCAGCCGCAGACCCGGTGCAAACGATTTGGATAAACTTGCAATATAGATGACCTGTTCTGGTGCAAATGATGCGACTGCCGGCAGTGGTTCTTTGCTGAGAAGATGGTATGAAGCATCTTCGATAATGAACTGATTATACTTTTTGGCAATGGCTGCGATCATTTTTCGAGTCTCAACCGACATAAAGGAAGCTGTTGGATTATGATAATCCGGAATCAAGTAAATGCCTTTAATATTTTCAGTTTTACACGCATATTCAAAAGACGCTGGACACATTTCATAGTTCTCTGTTTTTATTGGCACCAGCTGCACACTAAGCATTGCTGCAGCCGTTTTTAAGCCAGGGTATGTATGCTGGTCTACTCCAATGCGGTCTCCGGGCATACATAGACTTGCCAGTGCAGCAGCAATGGCATTTTGACCCCCATTCGCAAATAAAATGTGATCAGCGGTAGTTTCTAACCCGCCTCTGCGGATTAGCTTTACCGCTGCATCCTTTTGCCAATGGCTTTCTCCTCCCCTGCCATAACCAAACCATTTTTCATAATCTGTCTCCTGCAGCATACTTTTCAGCTGGAGCATCAGCGGCTCGAAAGAAGCATTATCCGGAAGTGTTGCCCCCATTTCAATTAAGTGCTTCGGCTTTGTATCTTCTAGTAAATACGCATTCGATAACGCACCATACGATACAAAAGTGCCGCTTCCGACCGTTGCACTTAATAAGCCCTTTAACTCACAAACTTTAAATGCTTTTGAAATAGTGCTCAAATTTAAATCTAAATAATCAGCCAATTCCCGCTGTGGAGGGAGCTTGGTTCCGGGCAATAACACTCCGTTTAAAATATCCTGTTCCAATTGCCCTGCCAGCGCTTGATAAATGGGCTTTTCTGTTTTATCAATGGATGGCTTCCAGGTCATAGGATAGTTTTCAAAAGAATTAGTCGGCATGGTACGCACCCTTTTTTGTACAAGTTTTCAATGAGCTGTTTCTCCAATTATAACCCTTGTTCCACTCCACTGCCCATATCATTGAAAAAAGAAAAATTTTAGTTTTTATTCTTCAAATACCTTTCCCAATCACTTAAATACATCATAGGTTTATCTTCAGGCTTAGATGGTAATTTACAGATAAACTCCAATGAGTTTCCATCTGGGTCATGAAAATAAACCATTGCATGTGTCTGGTCTGGCATTACAATGGGTTCAAGAGGTTTAAAGCCGAATTCTTCACGCATTTCAATGCCGCGCTTTTCCAGCCACGTTTTGGCATTCTTTAGATCTTCTAAATCTACTCTAAATGCAATATGTCTGATGGATGGATGATAAGAAAATTGTACTTGTTCACATTCCCATAACCCAAGCCAGCTTTCATTCTTAACGATCCAAAAAAATGCAGTTTTCTCATATTTTATGGCTAATTCCATTCCCAAGCCCCTGTAAAACTCAATTGACTTGCTGATATTACTTACCGGTAAATGTGCTTCGTACAGTCCTTTAATCATTTTTTCACTCCTGTCCTTCATTTTCTTAGCATTAATATACCAGTAACGGATCCATATTTCGTACACAATATGGATGATATTTTCTACTGCTTTAAACGTATTGACCTCTTAAGGACTTTCCAAAACAAAAAAGCTGCCCCGCATGATTGTGCGGGACAGCCCATACCTATTCGATTACTTCCACACGCACGCTTTTTCGCCCCCATTGGAGGGCATCGCTGCGATTAGGAATAAACACATCTATTGAACTTCCATTTATGCCGCCGCCTATGTCCGCTGCTATCGCAACTCCATAGCCTTCAACTTTTACGATAGATCCAAGCGGAATGACACTGGGATCGACAGCAATCACTTTCGCATCAGGGTACTTATTTAAATCCAGACCCATCCGTGTCACACCTGAACAGCCCTCACAATCTGCCGTGTACGCTGTGCTTTCCACAGTCAATGTTTTACCGGCTGCTGAACCGTGCTTGGCCTTTCGGTCCAGCTCTGCTCTTGTTCTCGGACCGGCAATTCCGTCTGCAGTTAGACCTTGCTGTTTTTGAAAGCTCTTGACGGCACTCACTGTGCCATTACCATAGATTCCATCTAAATTAGATTCATAGTGACCTGTTTGTTTCAATTGATATTGAATTTGGATGACCTGCTTCCCAATGTCTCCATATCTCAGCACTTTTAACGCATGGCTTGTTTGCGATCCTGCAATTCCATCAACCTTCAGATGGCGCTTACGCTGAAAATCCTTGACGGCTTCCACTGTGATAGATCCATAGTATCCTGTCGATGTATGGTACGGGAAAACCCCTTTTGTCATCAGGTAATCCTGCAATTCGGCCACATCTGACCCTGATGATCCATTGGCAAGTGTCCGATCTCCAAGCGCCGCTTCTGTAAATGAAGGAGCGGCAAGCATGAGAACTCCAGCCGCAAAAACCATTAGCATGTTTCTAAATCTCTTTAACATAAAAAATCCTCCCCAATTTCTTTTTACATAAAAGAATTCGGGAGGAAATGACATTATTCGTGTATAGAAAGCAGAATCACAACGTTCGGCCCTGTATAATCCATTAATTTGAAATAATGTGTTCTATTTTGTCTGAGTAAAATTACGCGACATAATGAGAAAAAAGATCACAAAAAGTGCCTTTTTTTCAAGCTAATTCTGCGCTATTTGAATAAGATTGCCGCATGTATCATCGAAGACAGCCAATGTGACATCGCCCATTACTGTCGGCTCAATCGTAAACTTCACTCCCAGTTTTATTAATCGGTTATATTCTTCGTGAACATCAGCTACGCCAAACATTGTTGCCGGAATTCCTTCTGCAAATATCTTCTTTTGGTATTCTTTGGCGGCCGGATGTGCATTCGGTTCCAGCAATAGTTCCGTACCTTCTTGATCTTCTGGAGAAACAAGGGCGATCCACCTGTGTTCCCCGACTGGAATGTCATGCTTTTTTACAAACCCCAGCGTTTCTGTATAAAATTTTAATGCCTTATCCTGATCCTGGACGAAAATACTGGTAACAATTACTTTCATCATGTTTTTGCCTCCTTTGATATTTGTGACGGATGATACTGTACTAACAATCTGAGCCCCAGCAAAACAAGCCCGCACATTAGTTAGAATACCTATTCCGCCTTTAGTAAATTACTCTAGCCATCCTTTCAGCAAATTTTTAAGTGGCTGGTTATTGAAAATAATTACGCGATATTTTCCCTTTCGTTCGGATTTTATAAGCTCTGCATCTTCCAATACAGAAAGATGTTTAGCTATTGCCTGCCGCGAAATGGAAAGATCGTGCTTCATAATGAGACGAGCAGTTAATTCATACAGCGTCATCTCTTTACGTTCGGACAGTTCGTCCAATATAAGCCGCCGAGTCGAATCACCAAGTGCTTTGAATATAGCGTCTTTGTCCCAATTCATATTTCGATTATAAGCAACCTTGTGGTTACTTGTCAACACAAGCAACTTAAGGGTTGCGTAATGGTGGTGCCGTATCAAACTCGACGGTAAGCACCAATGTTGTACCATATGGGTTTTCTGGCTCAAACGGCTCAAGGATATTACGGAACAGGCCTAGCCGAATCCAAGCGAACAGACTTGGCCTTAGCTTATGAAGAAGCCAATCTAAAGACATTGGGAATCACCAGAAAATGGTTCGGTATCATGGCGAAAAACAAGTGGTTTGAACAGCCGCCACTTGCTCCCAATAGAAAAGAGCTTGCTCAGGATAAATAAGTTTTCCCCCTCATTTGTGTGAGCGATGTTCCCCCAGTCAATGTTTTACCGGCAGCTGAGCCGTGCTTGACCTTTCGACCAGCTCGGCTCTCTTTTTATTAATCTCCGCCCCCGCCGCAGCTTGAACAGGAACTGCAGGATGAGCAGGAACTGCAGGAGCTGCCCGACCCGCAGCTTGTACTGCTTGATAAAAGCTTGCTGCTGATTTTCATGTAACTGGAAAAATCATCATAATGAAAATAGGACACAGATAAAAAAGGAACAAGCATTGCGTTATAATTTTGCTGATTTTTTCTTTTTCTCATCATTTCTTGTATAGCGCTTTTTTCGTACTTTTTTACTTTCTTTGCTGTTTTTTTCATGGCAGAAATAAGTGAGATCACAGTAGCCATATACTTGCTATCACTCTTAAAATAGAGCTCTATTAGTTCATTTTCCGGCAAACGTTTAAACTCATCAATTATATTTGGAGGTACAGGGAATCTGTAAAATCCCTTATAAAGATGGATATTTTCATTTCTTATGAAAAAGAGCTCACCATACACCCAATCAAAAAATCCGCGTAAATCAGGTTCAGGCGACTTTTTTAGATTCGGACTATGATGAAGAGTGCTTCCTAAATATTCTTTTGAAAAATCATCATATTCACGGGTAAACATGAGCATCTGATGCCACAAATCATCAACCTTTTCGCTGAACATAGGGGACTCTTTTAAAAGAGAAGTCAAAATAAAGTAGCGTTTTAAATCCAGCAAACGCCAGCTGTACTCATTTTCTTTTAGTTTAATTTCTTTCATTACCCTCTCTTCTACGTTCCCCATATAAGTTTTACTAAGAGATCTCTCCAGGTGATCACTTAGCTTTTTTAACCCTTTAATCGGCTTTATATCTAATGATTTTGGAGATAAACCAAATTTAAATGAGACCTTTTTTCGCAAAAATAAAATAAACCAGATAACCACTGGAAGCATGAGTAACCAGACCATGTAATCCCCCCTTATACATTTCTTTATTACTATTACGAATTTCATTGTCGAGGGTTCCATATTTTTCAATTTTTATATTCATTAGTCCAAAAGAAAAGCCGCCTTCACGGCAGCGCCCAATATAAGAACTATTTAAGATAATATTACACCCGCATAATCCCCTCTTAGTACTTGTTTCTCATTCTGGTTCGAACAAAGGAAAGAGGCCGCAATGGCCATTCTGTTATGGACATTAAATCGCACCTTCAAGAGTATGTCGAACTCTCTGATTGCCAATGTAAAAGTTGTTCCTGGCGTATATGGATTTGTGAAGAAGGCAGGTCAAATGATACTTGAAGGGAAGGGACTAAGGGAAGTTGAATAAGTCCTGCCTTTTCTATCTTTCGTACAGGCCCGAAAACAACTATTGGTTCTCCATCGAATATTCAAATGATTTTGGTTCTATATCGTATAGGTTTTAAAAAAAATTAAAGGCTGTCCATAAAAGACCGTAACTTAACGATCTTCAGGGACAGCCTCCATCACTTTTGCTATATTCTTTCCTGTTTTGGAACAAAGACGGCAGGTGAAGCACTTATTGCAATGAATCTCTTTTACGGAAGTCTCCTTGCTTTCTTCTTTTAATTTGAGTGGACTAGTGGCAGTCATTAAAAGAACACCCTTTCTATTGGACACAGGTTGAAATTTTTCAATTCATTTGATAAACAGGGAGAGAAATTGTCTCTATCCCCCTCCCTGTTCTTTAAAAAAAGCGAGAATTCCGGTAAAAAGCAGGCTTTAATTCACAGTCTTACTTTCCTTTGTCTCTATTGCCTTTAGATGGGCTTTCTCTTTCACATTTTTCGTTTCTTCATTCTCTTCAGCACCATTTGCTAAGTCACGGGTCGCTTTCTTGAATTCCTTCAACGTATTGCCAAAAGCTCGTCCAATTTCCGGAAGCTTTGAAGGTCCAAATATAATTAACGCAATCACCAGGATTAAAATGAGCCCGGGTATCCCGATATTCTGCAGCATCCTGCACCTCCGTAATCTGGATGGCTATTATCCTCCAGAGAATTCCCATTAAAACTCATATAAATTTAGCACTTATAGAATTGGCATTCCATGACGCTCTAATGCAGCTGCTTCCAGTATGCTCATTCCTTGCTCTTCGGCAAGTGATGCGACTTTGCCGGACACAATCGGGCCGAGGCCGGCAGGCGGAGCAGCATGTCCCATGGCCCTTTGGCGGGCAGAGTTTCGCCTCGCAAATGGTCCCCAAATCGCAAATGTGATACCTGGGGTTTGAATATTTACAAAGAACGTATTTCCATCAGGGGAGAATGCCGGTCCGGCAAATTCAGAGCCATTCAATGTGTTCTCAGCAAAGGTATAAACCTTTCCCTCAGGTGTCAGGCCAATGATTCTGTCATTCCCGCCGCCATCTTCAGCAATCCAAAGGTCACCCCAGGGACTCATACAAATATTGTCTGGCATTTCCAAATCATTTTTATCAGTGGATTCATAAAAAAGTTCTAATGTATTTGTAGCAGGAATGTAGCGGTAAACACGGCCAAGGCTGCCATCCCCGGCACTCGTATCGTCAAACCAGAACACACCAGCAGAAAAGAACGCACCTTCTAAGCGGCTAAACTGAATACAGCCTTTGTCTTTGGCATCCTGCTGTGCGCGTTCTGGATTGATTTCCTTCCACACGACGCCAAATTTTTGTCCTTTTTCAAACGAACTTGCTTTAGATGCCGGAAGTTCATCGATTGCCAATGCCTCCAATTTCCCTCCTTTTTGAAGGGAGCCGAGAGTCCGGGTACGGTCATTTGGAGTAAACCGATAAAGGAAGCTTGGGCTCGCATCTTCTGTCAGATACCATATCCCTGTTGCAGGGTCGACTGCACAGGCTTCATGAGAGAAGTAACCCATATCACGGATTGGGGTTTTCGACATTTCGTTTTCCGGATCAAGCGGGTTGACTTCAAAAACAAAGCCATGTCCCAATTCCCGTGTCTCTTCACATGTTAACCAAGTCCCCCAGGTTGTGGAGCCACCGGCACAGTTGCGGATTGTACCAGAACTTGTCACATACTCCTGAATAACCTCTCGGTTCGAACCAACGACTATTGCGGTTGTACCTCCTGCAGCACCTTTGCTCCAAGGATTTTTTCCGTTTACAGGGTATTGAGAATTTGTGCTGTTTTCATGATTCCGTACAAGAATGGTCGTGTTTTTCTCTCCTCTATAAGCAGCCATTCCATCTAGCATGGCAGGCACGAGGTCCCCGTTTGACATTTTATCGCCCGTTTTGGATATAATTTTGTAATGGAACCCTCTAGGAAGATCTAATATTCCGTTTGGATCTTTTACTAATGGGCCATATCCGCCAAAACCACTAGTTGGATTGTTGCCTGGTGCTGCAGCTAATGTCTTTGTGATGCCGCCTAAAGAATAGACACCCGACGCTCCTAAAGCAACTGCTAACGTACCTGCTCCTCCAGCTTTTAAAAAGTCCCGTCTGTTCATGCCGCTATTGTTCAATCTCATCCGCCTCCTGATAAATAATTTGATGACTTATGATCCTTTGCTTCCGTGTCCACTATCATAAGTTATCAGACTATTCTTAAATGAATATTAAATATATGTAAGGCTTTAGTAAAAACCTATTAAAAATATCGATTAATTTTTCATTGATGAACTGGTTAGGATCTTGAAATAGGCGTTAAAAAGATTCTCATTTTCATAGATTTAGGATCTAATTTAAAAGACTTATAAATAAAAAAGGACAGCGAAACTTTGACCTGCTTTTGTCAGCACTTTATTCATATGGGATCTATCTGTAGTTTGGGGGATTATTGGAGAATGGCTTCAAAACTATAAGCTACTTTTTGTACGATCATTCGAAAAAAAAAGTGTCTTGAAAGCCAGCCTTTCAAGACACCTTACAATGATTAACTTATCATTGGACACATCACATTGTACTAATATCAATTACAAATCGATACTTCACATCTGAAGCTAATACTCGTTCGTAAGCATCATCTATTTGATCAGCTGTAATGACTTCAATCTTTGGAACGATGTTATGTTTTGCACAGAAATTCAGCATTTCCTGAGTCTCACGGATGCCTCCAATCATTGAACCCGCAAAGGAACGGCGATGGCCGATGAGTGAGAACACATTGACTGACAATGGCTCTGCAGGAGCACCCACGTTAACCAATGTTCCGTCAAGCGTGAGCAGTGAGAAGTAAGCATCTATGTCGATTTTCGCACTTACCGTGTTAATAATTAAGTCAAACGTTCCGGCAAGTTTTTTGAAAGTTTCCGGGTCGCTTGTGGCAAAGTAATGATCTGCTCCGAATTTCAGGCCGTCTTCTTTTTTATTCAATGTTTGCGAAAGGACTGTCACTTCTGCACCCATGGCATGTGCAATTTTGACAGCCATATGGCCAAGGCCGCCCATACCGACAACCGCTACTTTCTTGCCCGGCCCAGCTTCCCAATGATTTAACGGCGAATAAGTAGTAATACCCGCACAAAGCAGCGGGGCTGCCGCATCAAGCTCAATGCTATCAGGAATTCTGAGTACGAACTCTTCCTGTACTACAATGTGCGTAGAATAGCCGCCTTGAGTAGGCTCGCCGTATTTGTCCACACCCGCATAGGTTTGGATATTTCCTTTGAGGCAGTATTGTTCTTCTCCTTTACGGCAGTTTTCACACTCACCGCAGGAGTCAACCATACATCCGACTCCTACCCGGTCTCCTGCCTTGTACTTTGTCACCTCAGCTCCTACTTCCGCAACAATTCCTGCAATCTCATGCCCGGGTACGAGTGGATAGTTCACAGGCCCCCACTCCCCGTGAGCAGTATGAATATCGGAGTGGCAAATGCCGGCATATTTAATTTCAATCAGAACATCATGCAAATCCAGATCACGCCTTTTAATTTCAGCCGCTCTAAACGGCTTGTCGGGACCATCAACAGCCCGCGCTTTAGCAGTTATCATAAATAAGACCTCCTGTATTTTTTAAGAGAATGATAGATTTAAAATAGTACTCAATTATGTCCCATCATTTATCTCTTTTCACAACCATGTTAAGGCTTATAGTTAACTCTAGGTCAAGCGATAAATTTAAAATTTTTTTCATGCTCATTAAAGTGACTTTGACATTTACAAAATACCATGGTAATCTCACGTCAAACCTTATAGTTAACTCTAGGTCTATATCTATAAGAATAGGAGATAAATAATGAAGACATACACGATCAGTGAAGTGGCAAAGGAATTGAATCTGACAGTATATACCCTCCGCTACTACGATAAGGAAGGTCTGATGCCTTTTGTAGAACGGACCCCCAGCGGAAACCGCTTGTTTAAAGAATCCGACCTTAGCGCTCTAAAAGTAATAGAATGCCTGAAAGCCACCGGGATGCCTATAAAGGAGATTAAAAATTTCATTGATTGGTGTTCTGAAGGGGATGCCACACTGCAGCAAAGATATGACATGTTTCTGGAGCGAAGAGCAAATGTTGAAGCACAAATGGAAGAACTAAGAAAAACAATGGAAGTCATCGAGCATAAATGCCTATACTACAAGACTGCACTGGAAGCCGGAACGGAAGATATTCATAATGAAGATAAAATAGAGATTAATAGCTGACAGAAAGCCGCCTGTATTTAGTACAGACGGCTTTCTTTTTAACTAAAAAAGGTCTAATAAAAATCACAGTACACAATCCAGTCATGTTTTTCTTGATTATAGAAAAATAGAAACTGCCACTATCTGCAATGTTGAAATGGGCCTTTTCATCAGAACTTAATTGAAATACAAAGGGGTACTCTTCTCAAAAAAAAATTCCACCTTGAGCAAAAGCAGGATACTTTTAATCTTTCATCACTATAGAGATTGAATGAAAATTCCCGTTAGGTTAATTGGCAGCTATATTTCAGTTGTTATTAACTGATTAATTGACCTCTGCCAATCCGTTTCAAAAATTTATAGAATGACTCCCGCTTTTTCCCCATTTGTGAGTAGACAGATATAATCTTTTCTACAACAGCGTACAGTTCTTCTGGCGTAAGATTCTCCACCAACAAGGAACCAACCTCAGCGTCTTTGCCTTTTGCTTTGCCTCCAACATATAAATTGTAATGCTCTCTAATTTTCATAATACCTATATCGCTTAACAGGGGCTCACCGCAGCCAATAGGGCAGCCAGTATACGCAACCTTTAATGTAAAGGGAACAGGCTTGCCGGCTATACGGCGATTTATCTCTTTTGCTACTGGCATTCCCTCTTCCTCTTCCCCTTTGCAAAAATTACAGGTCCTCAAGCTTTTAACAAAGGATCCAACTGGATAACATGCTAACCCGACATGCTGGAATTCCGCTATAATCTCTTCCTTTTTATTTTCTGGTATCTCTATATAGAGTTGTTGAAAAGTTGTTAGCTCAAGTTCTTCATCTTCATCCATATACTTTGAAATCATCAATAGTTGTTTAGAGGAGAGTTTTGCACCAAATCCAATTCCTCCGTTTATAGCTAGCTTTATTTTTTTTGAATCATTCTCCATTTTTTTCTCCCCTTTACACTCCTTTATTTACCCTACCAACGGAGGGTATAATAAATGGTTAAAAGTATAACCTCCTCAGTATCTAGCTGCAGGAAATATCTAATTTTATATTTTTAGTATCTTCTTTATTTCACCTATATTTTGTTCAAACCCAATAAGGACCTTAGGCTTACTCATCCAACCTAATAAGGATTTATTTTTAAACACAAAAGCTGGAACAATTCTAGTACCCGTAATTTTAATTAGATCTTCCTCTTTATGCGGTTGTTTTGTTAAATTGTATTCAATATAGGATATTTTATTTTGGGAAAGAAACTCTTTCCCCGCCTGGCAGTCTGTTCATGTAGGTCTTGTATAAAGCTCAAGCTGAACTTTTGTCATAATAATCACTTCTCCTTTTTTGTTTATTTAACTTCTATAACGAATGGGTAGACATTCACTTGTCCTTCAAATTTGAATTCAGCCCAAATCTTATAAATGCCCGGCTTATCAAATTTCGTGTCAAATACTGTTTTATCATCTGCCACAGGGTGAACATGGATATATTTTTCTCCATCTTCATCCAAGACAACAACATGGCCTAAGGCGCCTAAATGAGGCTCAGGTTTTGCATCCTTCAAATCAAAATTAAGAGTTACCTCTTTGCTGATCTCAAAGGATTCAGCAGTTAATTCAACCGTTTTACCATTGATTGTCTTTGTAAAATCCGTATCGGCAGCGAGATCGTTATTACCGTGTTCATGATGCGCTTCACCAGCATGGAATTCAATAGGCATTACTGAATATTGAAGACCTTTTGGTTTTATATCAACGAACGCTTTATATGAATTACCCTCTAAACTTACTTTCTGTTTGTAGATTCCATCTCCCATTTTCTCTGGATGTAAATGATGGTACTCTTGTAAGTCTAAACCTACGACAATAAAGTTTCATGGGAAACTTCCAGTTCCGGAACATGGTTATTTTTATCTTTTAACTCAATGGTGATTTCTCCGTTAGCGTAGGATACTTTTGGTGTAACTTCGCTAATAGTATTTGTACTATGGTCCCCGTGGTCGTGGTTCATATTTTCTCCCTCCTGATTAGTAGTTTTTTGATTAGCGTGTTCCTCAGTTTTTGGATTTATACTTGCATACACATTGTAGCCTGCGATAACTGCCCCAAGGTACACGATAGCCGAAAGCGTCCAAATCAAAATACCTTTTTTCAAAATAGGTCCCTCCTTTCTACATTTAAGCTTTTAACTTAATCCTTTGAAGCCTTAGTGCGTTAAGAACAACCGATACAGAACTAAATGCCATCGCTGCCCCCGCTAACCAAGGAGCTAAGAAACCAGCTGCTGCGATTGGAATTCCTATGACGTTATAGGCAAGTGCCCAGAATAGATTTTGTTTAATATTCGTGATTGTTTTCTTACTCATGAAAATCGCATCTGCAATACTCGATAAATCGCCTCGGATGAGGGTGATGTCGGCTGCTTCCATTGCCACATCGGTACCTGTACCAATCGCCATACCGATATCAGCTGTCGCAAGTGCAGGGGCATCGTTGATTCCATCCCCAACCATGGCCACTTTTTTACCAGCTTGCTGAAGCTTTTTTACTTCTTCAGCCTTGCCTTCTGGTAAAACCTCCGCAATGACTTTCTTAATTCCAACTTGGTCCGCAATAGCTTTTGCTGTTTGGGTATTATCCCCTGTGATCATTACTACTTCTAAGCCCATTTTGTTTAAGCGGGCAATGGCTTCTTTAGATGTATCCTTAATGGTATCAGCAACGGCAACCATACCTGCATAGCTGCCATCAATTGCTACTAACATAGCTGTCTTCCCTTGCTTCTCCAAGTTCTCCATTTTGGACAATACTTCATGAACATTGACACTATATTTAGCCATGAGTCTTCGTGTCCCGATTAATAACTGCTTACCTTTCACCGTTGACTGGATACCGAAACCAGGGATAGCTTCAAATGCCTCCGATGACCCAAGATTAATTCCTTTTTCTTTGATACCTTCCACAATGGCTTCTGCAAGTGGATGTTCGGAGTTTCTTTCAGCTGTGCCAACCAGCGTAAGAAATTCGATTTCATCTATTCCTTCTGCTAAAATGACATCCGTTAAGGACGGCTTACCGTTTGTAACTGTCCCTGTTTTATCCAGGATAATCGTATCTAAACGATGTGTTGTTTCAAGGTGTTCCCCACCTTTAAATAAAATCCCAAATTCAGCTGCACGGCCTGAACCGGCCATAATCGAAGTTGGTGTTGCAAGACCAAGGGCACAAGGGCAAGCAATAACTAGAACCGCAATGAATTTTTCAAGAGCATCTGCAAAATCTCCAGGATTGATATAGAAAAACCACACAAGGAAAGCAATAATCGCTATACCAACTACAATCGGTACAAAAATACCTGAAATTACGTCTGCCAATCGCTGGATTGGTGCTTTAGAGCCTTGGGCTTCTTCAACTACCTTAATGATTTGAGCTAAAGCTGTATCTTTTCCAACCTTTGTTGCTTTAATTTTCAAGAATCCATTTTTATTAATTGTTGAACCAATAACGCTATCTCCAATCGTTTTATCAATTGGAATACTTTCACCCGTTAACATTGATTCATCAAGGGCTGATCTTCCTTCCACAATCTCACCATCTACCGGTACCTTTTCACCAGGTTTCACATAAACAATATCCCCTTCTAAAACTTCTTGGATTGGGATAATCATTTCTTGGCCATCACGAACGACTGTTGCATTTTTCGCCTGAAGTCCCATTAACTTCTTAATCGCCTCAGATGAGCGGCCTTTCGCCTTCGCTTCAAACAGTTTACCTAATAGAATTAAGGTAATAAGAACAGCACTCGTTTCATAATAGAGCTCAACCATGTGGCCATCGGAGCCTATCGATGCAAAGCTTAGATACAAACTATAGAAATATGCAGCTGATGTACCAAGAGCAACTAGCACATCCATATTTGCACTCTTGTTTCTTAACGCCTTATAGGCCCCAACATAAAACTGTTTACCAACCACAAATTGAACTGGTGTCGCCAGGGCTAGCTGTACCCAAGGATTCATAAACATGTCGGGCAGCCAAACGAATGACGTAAATTCAAAATGACTAACCATTGCCCACAATAGCGGGAATGATAAAATGGCAGAGAAAAGAAACTTTCCTTGCTGCTTTTCTATCTCTTTTTGTCGATGGTCAACCTGTTCCCCTGCATTTTCTTTCTTTTGTTCAAGGTTATAGCCTAACTTTTTAATTGCCTCTTTCATTTCAGGGATAGAAACTTGCTCAGGATTATATTCAACCAGAACAGTTTCTATTGCATAGTTAACCCCTGCTTTTTCAACTCCATCCAGCTTATTTAAGCGTTTTTCAATTTTATTGGCACAGGCTGCACAGGTCATTCCTGTAATATCAAACTCTACTTTCTCACTTACAACGTTATACCCTAAAGATTCGACTTTCTCCTTAAATTTTGCTGTGCCAGTTTTATCTGGATCATATTTGATGTTTGTTTTCTCAAGGGCAAAGTTCACGTTGGCGTCTTCGACTCCCTCGATTTTCTTCAATCCTTTTTCAATTCTTGTTGCACAAGCAGCACAAGTCATTCCAGCAATTTGAAGGGTTGCTTCCTTCTGGCTCATATTTTTCACTCCTATCGTCCTCATACTCCAGTGGGGTATGTTTTTTTCCGAAAACAGATCGCGCTGAAAAGGGCACGATCTGCTTCATTTTTATTTAACAACTACATAAACTTAGGCTGGTTGTTCGATATCATATCCTTGTTCTTCAATAACATCTGTAATTTCGTTCAAGCTTACTGTATTTGAATCAAATGTCACATCCACCTTACCCTCTGAAAGATGAACCTTGACAGACTCAACACCCTTTAACTTCCCTACATTACCTTCAATTGAATTGACACAATGCACACAAGACATTCCTTGAACGTTAAGTGTTACTTGTTCCATAAAAAATTCCTCCTTAATCATCGGTATATATACTATACCACCGCTGGGTATAAAATAAACAAAAAATTTTATTTAGTAATTTTAGAAATGGTCGTTAAAAACTCCTTCACAATGTCTGGATCTTCTTCTTCAACCTTGTAATGACACACGTGTTTATATGACTCTCTAACAAAACTCTGGAAACGGAATCTAATGCAGCCTGAGCAGCTGTGATTTGATGCAAAATATTATCACAAAAAGTTTGCTTAATCGTCATATTTTTTATTCCTTTAATTTGCCCTTCTATTCTGTTCATCCTTTTAATGAGCTTTTCCTGTAAAAACAACAGGATTCCTTAGAAAGCAAATATGCCAATCATTCCACCCCTTTCATTTTTTTGTTTATTTGTGATTAATTTTTATTACGCTTTAAATTTACCATACCCATGATGGGTATGTCAATATATAAAAAATAAAGCCAGCAATCGAGTGCTGGCTTTTGTTATTGTGACTTAGAAAATCGTTTAAATACATCCATTAATTCCTGAATCGCTTCTTCTCCATTACCATCTTTTACAGCATCTGAAACACAATGTCTTGTATGATTTTCCAGCAGATGAAGCCCAACATTATTCATGGCTGAATTAATTGCAGATATTTGAGTTAGGATATCTACACAATACCGGTCATTTTCAATCATATTTTGAATGCCGCGTACTTGCCCTTCAATCCTTTTTAATCGAGTGACTAACTTATCCTTTTCTTTTGTTGACCTATGGGTCAACTTTTCTTCTTCAGAATTATGCATAAACTCTCTCCTTCTTATACATTAAAGTATACTCGTCTGGGGTATGATATATTGTACCATATATTATTTAAAGTTCTATTTAAGAGAAATTTTAAGTCTGTGTTTTTCATTTGAAGATATCTCGACTGTCGGTGCAAAAGAATAATACCAGTAATAGGGAAGGGTTAACATTTTTTAAATAATTCGTTTTTGAACAAAAATTCCCAGTTAGTTGAAAAAGAAGAAAGCTGCTCGATTCGCAGCTAATTTTGTATATAAGCACCCATTAATTCAATACCTTTACCAATTCAATTTCATCTCTGATCGGAATACCATCATTTCCAATTAAGGGTATCTCGGGTTTTAACTTTCTTGCTCTCTCCACCGCATTATTAATAATTTTGGACAGGATAAATCCTCGTTTCTGATAAAACTTTAATGCTAATAAATTATCGTTTGTTGTTATGAGTTTAAGGATTTTGCAATTATTCTTTATTGCAAGATTTTCTACCTCTTGAACTAACGATGTACCTATCCCCTTACCTTCTTCCATACTATCTAATGATATAATTTCGCATACCTTATCTTTAATTATGTATGTGATTAAGCCAATGATATTGTCTTCTTCATTTACAACCGTAATACCATCTAATGCACTACAATCATAAATTCCACTGGATGTAACCATTTCTGGGCTTCCCCATTGCAATTTAAAAAACTCTGTTATTTTATTTCTCGGTAAATCCTCAACTGCGTAAGTGTTCATTATAAGTCACCTCAAATGTTATAAAATCTTTTTCCCCGCTTGTGTAAAATGAAAAAAACACCTGGCTGGCAGCTCTTGAATCTTTCACATAAATTCATCATGTAGAGCCTGCCTATTATCTTTTAGAATAGAATATACATAGGTATCGTGTGCTTCCCCATTTTGCTGCATATAACCTCTTAGAATACCCTCTTTTTGAAACCCGGCTTTAGTCAGCAATTTATTAGATGCCTCATTATCCATAAATACAACTGCCCCAATACGAGTAAGATCCAATTCTTGAAATCCATATTGAATAACTTTCGACACAGCTTCGAAAGTATACCCTTTTCTCCAATGTTCAGGATGTATTTCATATCCTATTTCTGCACGCTTATGTTTATGGGACAATGCATTGAAGCCAACAGTCCCGATTATTCCTTTCTTTCCTTTTAATTCAATTCCCCAGCGCATTCCTTTTTTCTCCCTGTAGCTATTTGCAAAAAAGTCAACAAATGCTTCAGCTTGTTCCCTCTTTTCTAATGTTTCCTGCCCATAGTACCGAGTTACATTGTCATTAGAAAAACAAGCGTATATACTCTCGGCATCTTCTTTCACTATTTCTCTCAGCTTTAATCTTCTAGTCTCTAATGTCGGTATCACTTTTCTCTCCCCTTAACTCCTATAGCTATACTCTTTCTTGAAAATATCTGAAGAATATTTCCATCAGGATCTGATATAAAAATGGCATGGAAACCCTTCTCCCTATTGGTCATCACCTTGAAATTTTCTGTTTGCAGCAGTCGATAATAGTAAAATATCTTTAAAGGCTGATGGTTTTTAACTGCTGATGAAAATTCATTTATTATATTGTCATTGTATGGCTGTTTATTAGCATCTGGAGAAGTATTTTTCTTTAATGAAGTTCTTGCTCGGTGAAGGGCTGTTTTAATTGATTCATTACTGACTCTCAGCATTGCGGCGATTTCCTCAGAAGTATATTGGAACACATCTTTTAACGTTATTAGCATAGCCTGACGGAGTGGAAGTGTACTATATAAGATTTCTAATAAACTGTCCCACTCCGTAAAATCCCAACTTTTCTCAAATAACTCATGAGGATCGATCAGCATTTCACTTTTCTTTCGCTTTTCATCAATAAAAATATTTTTGGCAATGGTGTACAAAAAGGTTATGTTAATCACCCGGTCTGGCTCTTTTTCTTTTATTTTGAAAAATTTAATCAGTGTCTCCTGGGTTAAATCCTCGGCCAGCCATTCTGAGGATGATAAGGATAAACAATATTTATACAGCCTCAAAGAAATCTCCTCAATAGTTAAAGATTCTGTAATCATTATATCCCCCGAAAATTTTCATTATTTTGTAACTTTTCTTTCATTATAATCGTTTGTATAGGAACAAAAAATAAGGAGTGTGATTTTGCATGTTTAAGGTAGGCAGTATTTTTATTCCGGTGACAGATTTGGAAAGATCTAAAAAATGGTATGAAGTAAACCTTGGTCTAACGAAGGTAGATGAGTGGCAAGAAAATGGGGCTGATCATGGTGTGGGTTATGTTTTTGAGAATGACGTCACAGGTCTTGCTTTAATAAAAACAGAAAAACCTCAGCCAACAGAATTTACTGTCAAAGGAAAAAATAAAAACGTATATTATAATTTCGAAGTAGATAATATCCAGCAAGCTTACGATCGGTTGAAACAAAATGAAGTGGAAACAACAGACATCCATGATTATGGGATTATGAAAGGGTTTGATTTCTTTGACCCTGATGGGAATACCTTCAGTGTGGTAAGCGAAGAAATGAATTCGCCCTATCATAAAGACAATTTGTAAACTTAAATAGTGGAAGCAGCGAATGGTGTGCTTCCACTAACCTGGCCTTTTAGCATGCGAGGATACCTCCTGCTCCATTAACCATGAAGTCTTATACCTTCAGCTTTACATCGCAATGTATAAAAGAACTGGACGATTTCTTTCTCGCAAAGAATAGACTGCTTCATTTTTTCTAAAGTCCTTTTCCCCACCCTCCTATCTATCAAGGCGAATATTTTAATCAGCATGTTGTTGGATTTTAATGATTCTTCAATAGGCAGCAGAAAGTATTCCTCTACGGCATCAAAGAAATCATACTGAGCAAAAATCCCTTCGTCTAATACCCATTCATGTGCTTCATCCCAAATCACTGATTCCTGGCTCCAATCGGTATAAGGGATATGTTTCTCTCTTTTTATTTCATAAGTTCTTCTGTTTAGAGCGGTCTCAGAAGTAATGGTACATATATTGATGACTTCCTTTTTATCAACCGTAATAAAGGCTCTCCCCAATTGATAGTGAGCCCTCCTGTAATTGGTCACTGTAAACTGCAGCCTTTCTTTCAGAGAATCACATTTAAAACTGTCTAATCTTTTTTTACCTTGCTCCATTGCTGATTCCGCAACATTTAATCCCCCTAAATATTTTCCATTACCAAAATCCCTTCAGATTAATTATCTTAAAGGGTCATTCGATTAACAACCTTTTTATTCCATCTCCAGTAAGCAGGACAAAACCAAAAAGAATTCCCAAATCCCCTTTAGCCAACAACAATTCTAATGTTACACTAGAATTAATGGAATAATTTTGAAATGAGGTTAAGGTGATGGAGGAAGTTATTTTAGAAATTAGTGATTTGAGAAAGAACTATGGTCCGAAGTCCGTGCTGAATGGTGTATCTTTTCAGGTGAAAAGCGGGGAAATCATCGGGTATATTGGCCCGAACGGCGCTGGGAAAAGCACCACTGTCAAAATCACGCTTGGCATTGAAGATGATTATTCAGGACAAGTCAAAATCTTTGGCCAGGATATTTCAGATGGGAATATTGAATATAAAAGAAAGATCGGATATGTGCCGGAAATCGCTGAAGTATACGATAATTTGACCGGCCAGGAATACTTAACCTTTGTTGGCGAATTGTATGGCCTTAATACGGACCTCGCCAGTGATAAGGCAAAAAGCCTGATGGAACTATTCGGCATAGGGGAAGTCTACCATTCCCGGATAGCCTCCTATTCAAAAGGAATGCGTCAAAAGCTCCTCATTATCTCGAGCTTACTGCATAATCCGGAACTTCTGTTCTTTGATGAACCCATCAATGGTCTGGATGCGAACAGTGTTATGATATTCAAAGAAATCATGGCGCAGCTTGCCGAACAGGGAAAAACGATCTTTTATTCTTCTCATATTATGGATGTGGTTGAAAAGATAAGCAGCCGCATTATTCTTCTGCATGACGGAAGAATTGCTGCTGATGGCACCTTTGAAGAGTTAAGGCAGCAAAATACGGAAGGTTCACTTGAACAGATCTTCAACCAGCTTACGGGATTCAGTGAACATAAGGAACTTGGTGCCAGATTTGTTTCAGTAGTAAGGGAGATGTAGGGATGCAGGACTATCGCACTCTTAAACTATTGGATCGTTTTGAGCGGATTTTCAGCGGCTTTGGCGTAGACTACAAGATAATGAGAAGACTCCTGCAAGTAAAGCTGACGATGGATGGACGGCGTGTGCCCACCATTTTCTCGCAGAATGCCAAAAAAGAAAACAAGGAAAAAAACAATCAGTACATAAAATCTTTATGGATTTATGTATTGTTTGGGCTGTTTTTGATACCATTTGTGCTTATGGGGGACAATTACCTATTCCAGATGAGCCTCTTTTATGGGATATTCACCTTTTTCGTTATGACCTCCATGATTTCCGATTTCTCTTCGGTTTTACTGGATATTCGTGATCGTAACATCCTGTTTCCAAAGCCAGTCGACCGAAAAACGATCAGCACGGCAAAAATGGTGCATGTTACGATTTATCTTTCTTTCCTTACCATTGCGCTTGCTGGAATCCCTTTGATAGTGGGACTTATCAAAAATGGGCTCTTATTTTTCCTTATTGCTGCGGTAAACATCATCCTGATTGACCTATTGGTTGTTGGTTTAACCGCACTGATCTATTTAACGATCCTGCGATTTTTTGATGGGGAAAAATTAAAAGATATCATCAACTATGTCCAAATTGGGCTTTCCCTTATGATCATGGTTGGCTATCAATTGCTTATTCGCTCTTTTGAGTTAATTGACTTAACGGTCTCGCTTCAGCCAAAGTGGTGGCAGGTGTTCATCTTTCCAATGTGGTTTGGGGCAAATATCGAAATGATGATGAAGGGCACCTTCCAGCCGTTTTATCTCATTTTTTCAGCATTAGGACTCATTGTTCCGATCCTGTCCATCTGGATTTATATGAAATTTTCCAGCACCTTCGAGCAAAACTTGCAAAAGCTTGCTTATCATGGAAAATCCAAAGAAAAGAAACGAAGTAAAGTAGGGCAATTCCTTCTCAACATCATTTGCCGCTCACCTGAAGAAAGAGCAGTGTTCAGATTTGCCGGCAGCATGATGAGAAATGAACGGGATTTTAAGCTAAAAGCCTATCCGTCTCTGGGTTTTTCTATCGTGATTCCGTTTATTATTATCATGAATACTCTTCGAGAAGATTTTGTACAGGTATCTGACAGCAAGTCCTATTTAACGATTTACTTTAGCTTAATCATCATTCCGACCATCATGATTCTTCTAAAGTATTCAGGGAAATATAAGGGTGCCTTTATTTACCGGGTTGCCCCCCTCAAACAGCTAAAGCCGGTTTTCAGCGGTACCATCAAGGCATTTATCTTTAAGTTATATTTGCCAGTATACTTGCTTCTGAGTGCACTATTCCTTTTCCTGTTCGGGGCAAAAATTCTGCCTGATCTTGTCGCTGTATTTATCAGTGCCTGTCTATATGCGGTCATTTGTTTTATGGTCCTAAAGAAAGCTCTTCCCTTTTCGGAGTCTTTTGATGAGTACAATCAAAACGGCAATAGTGCCATTATTTTCGGATTAATGCTGATTGTAGCCTTATTTGCCGGACTTCATTTCGCCAGCACATTATTGCCATATGGAATCTATCTGTATTTGGGGGTTTCGATTATTTGCCTGCGTATTTTTTGGAAGCTTGCTTTCAATATTAGTTGGGAACAGATTGTTGAATAACCCGATTGGCGTTTAACAAAGGATGGTCATTTTGATATCGGGATAACCGCATAAATTCTCCTTCGCAGATTTTAATCTGAATATGTTATATGCTTTAGCTGCCAATATTGGCAGCTCTTTTTTTGCCTCTTTTAGTACTGTCACCTGATGTTTTTTACGAATTCCAGTCTTCTTCCAATAAAAATAGACATCCCGCAAAAGGATGCCTGCTAATATAAAAGCATTTTTAAGATTTTATTATCTGGACTAAAACTAACTTGATAAACGACATCCCAATCATGCTCGCCCCCATAACCAGGCCACCTCCATATTGCCTAAGTTAATAGCTACAACTATAGCTGTTGGGATCGTTTGTGTTTTTCCTGGGATATTTCCGGTAACATTCATAACAACTGGTGCCCAAAAATCAGCAGCCATTTAAATTATTTAAGGCCTTTAAACCCATACTCTTCAAAAATACTCATTGATTTTTCATTCTGAAGATAATCATAGAATAAATTGGCTTCCTTTGGATGACTTGTATCCTTAACCACTCCCAAAGGATAAATAATGGCATCGTGAGTGTTTTCATCTGCCGTGTCCACGATGTTAACTTTTTCAGATACTAACGCATCCGTTTTATAAACAATTCCAGCATCCACATTATTTGTCTCTACATATGTAAGTACTTGCCGAACATCTTTGGCATACACCACTTTTTCTTCTATGTTTTTCCAAATACCCGTATCTTCTAAAGACTCCTTCGCATATTTCCCTGCAGGAACAGATTCTGGAGTGCCGATAGACACTTTATCTGCTTCAGCAAGATCATTAAATGATTTAATTCCAAATGCTGAATCTTTCGGCACCACTAGTACAAGTTCATTCCCAACTAAATCGATTCCATTCTTTTCCTCGATGAGCCCGTCCTGTACTAATTTATCAAATTTATCCTCTGCTGCTGAAAAGAAAAGATCAACAGGTGCTCCCTGCGAAATTTGCTGCTGAAGAGAGCCTGATGCTCCAAAGTTAAAGTTTACAAGTATATTCGGATGTTCTTTTTCGAAGCTTGCTTCAATATCTATTAAGGCATCCTGCAGGCTTGCTGCTGCCGAAATAGTCAATTCCACTTTCTCTTCGGTTCCTTCCTGCTTCTCCTCTCCTGATTTTTTAGTTTGGTCATTATTTGAACATCCAGCCAATGATAAAAAAAGGACTATTAATGAAAAAAATAACAGGTACTGCTTTTTCATTATAAATCTCCCTTCCCAATTTGTTATTTCTGATTATAACTAATTATAACTGCTAATGCCCTGGTTATCGTCAGATACTCTGGGCAAATACAGTGAAAAAATCAGCCTGCAAGGCGATAAGATCTTTTTACCGGAAGCTTCAACAGCTTATTCTATAAACAGCTAAAAGAAACCAGCTAGTATCCATTATGAAAGAAATTCAATCTTCCACAGTTTCAATCAGAAGTAAGTCATTAGGGGATTATTATACTTCCAAGACAGGAGTATGAAACATACTAAAAAGGAAGGCACAATGCCTTCCTTTTAATATTTTTGAACCAGCAGTGCTTGCTTAAATGAATCCCGCTAATACAGCTTATTACTGTCCTCTGCAGCTCCTATCGCCTCAGATAATTCCGTTAATGAATGGTATAAAACATTGCTGTTTTTCATTAATATAATGAAATTCATATTATTATAGAATCGGAATCCACACCCGTTAGCTAAATAAGAAAAAGCTGGCTCCTTCAGCCAAGATTTCATTAGCACAACAAGCTTATACATAACTTAATAATCGATGGTGATAATAACAAACGAGGTGAACTTTGTGGTTCATAAAATATTGCTTTCATTCATTCACATATTTTTGCTAATGAATCTAATCGTAGTAAATGCACAAACCAGGCCGAATATTGAACTTCTTGATATTGAAAAAAATGAGATAACAAAGACAGTCCCAACAAATCCTAAGATACAATTCGAAGCTGAAAAAATAATTAAAGAAATTGATAATGTTGTTAAAAAGTTAAAACCAATTCCAGACAAAGGCTACATGATTAAAATCCCTTTAGAGCCGTCTCATCGAGTAGAAAACAAATGGATATATGCTTTGATTGATGAAATGATCATTATCATTCCAAAAAACGAAAAGCCATATTTACTCTTATTTGATGATGAAAATAAATCTTACTTTTTCACCTTTGACTCAAAAATTGATCCGTTACTAAAAACATTAGATTTTTCTCTTTAACAACCCCTTATCGGCCTTTGTAACATTTTCAACAAATCTGCCTATTTAGTTAAAAAAAGCAGGTCGCAGAAATAGCTCTCTTTAACAAAATTAATAATTCATCTATTTTATTTTAAAATAAATGATTTCGATGTTAAAATCCATCTAGAAGAACAGTTGTCCCAGAAACCCTGCAAATAGGACTGATATGATAAAAACAGGTATTGAAATGAATATTTTATTTCGTAATTTAATAACCTCGAATCGTCTATATAACTTACTTACAGCGGTAAAAAGAATAAACAGGATAGGCACACTTATACATATGGCGATTAAATCAACACGAGTAAATGGTTTACTGATATATTTATCAAAGTTGATGTTAATAACAAAGAGTGTGGAAAATAAAAAGAATTGATAAAAACAAAATCTAAAATAAATCATAGGTTATTACCTCTATTATGTATTTTTTAATCTGGATCCTTATTAACCTGCATATTAAGGCAGTTCCAAAAAAATAGCGTTAATCCCCTCCTGGATCAACGCCTCAATCATTAAGAGCGCACTACTGCCCCTTTATCTTTTCACTTAGATATTCACCGAAAGTGATTTTTCCCATTTTTCGAGCAGGATTGGTATTTTTCCCATCACAGAAAGATTTATATAGTTTTCCAGTTAGAGATAAGCTTAAAACTTTATTTGGTTCATTATTTAGTTTGATTTTCAGTTCAGCCATTTCTCTTAATGTCATTACATCTGGTCCGCCAAAATCCTCCGCTCTTCCTTGTGGTTCTTTATCCACTAAACCTATTAGATGCTCAGCGAATTCACCCGCATCTACACTTTGGCACTTAAATTTATCCGGGACAATATATCTTTTAAGAAAGGATTTGGATAGAAATAAATGATCAATAAAATGGTGGAACTGAGTTGCGCGTACAATTGTATGAGAGATAGAGCTGTTTTTCAGCAATTCTTCTGCTTCTAATTTTAGCTTATAATAGTTAAATGGTATTTCATCAATCCCAACAATTGACGGATAAATAAAATGTTTTACGTGCTGTGCTTTTTTTAATAGCTCCTTAAAGCCTGAAACCTCAACACTTTTTGAATTCTTTATTGGACTTGTTGCTGCGTGAAGGATGACATCTGCATCTTTTACTGCTTCTTCTAACCCTTCACCTGACGATAAATCGCTATAAATCCACTTGAAATCTTCAATTCCATCAGGTTTTCTTCTAGAAGTTAATTTTACTTTATAACCAGACTCCTTTAGTTGATTAAGTAAAGCTGAACCTAGTTGGCCTGTGGAACCGGTGACCAGTATTTTCAAGTACAACACTCCCATTCTAATGGGTTTCCTTTATATTGTATTATTCAGATATTTGGTGCTATATTCAACTAAACTGCCAGTTTTTAAATAAAGAAAAAGCCGCCGTAATGGCAGCGAAATACAAAACCTGTTCATTAAACTGTAGTCTTCAGGAAGTCAGGCCCCCAAATTTCTGCAATGAATCTAAACCCTCAGCGAGCCCCGGAAACCCCTTGCACCATAGTACGAATCGGCTCCATTGTGATACACAAAAACAGTGTCGTAGCGCCGGTCACAAAAGATCGCCCCGCCAAGTTTTCTGATATTCTCAGGCGTTTGCACCCAGCTAGAGGTTTTCTTATCGACATGTTCAAGCTCCTGAAGCTCCCGGTATTGCTCTTCGGTTAAAAGCTCAATGCCCATGGCAGCTGCCATATCCATAGCACTGTTTTCCGGCTTGTGTTTCTTCCGTGCCTCCAGCGCTTCACGATCGTAACAAACACTTCTCCTGCCTTTTGGACTTTCAGCTGAACAATCATAAAATATGTATTCGCCGGTCTCTTGATCATGGCGTACAACATCCGGTTCGCCTTCAGTTGCTTCCATTTCATTGAGTGACCACAATTTTTCAGGATTAGCCTCGAGCTTAGCTTGTACATCAGCCCACTCCACACCTTCATGACGGTGCATGTTTTTCTCAAAACGCGCTTTCAGAGTTTCCAGCAGTTCTTCACGCTGTTCTGGTGACAGCTCCATATTTCCCATTGTCAAATTAACTCCTCCTAGTTTTTACTCCATTATAATATAATTATGACCCTTAAGGGCTATTTGATAAAAGTGGAACAGCATTAACTTTTCATAAGCCACCTTCGGACTCGCTCAAGTTGATTTCCCGCTTCTCTGTCCGAACCTCCTATACCTTCGAACTCGCTCACGTTGATTTCTTCCCTTTCTGTCCGAACCTCCTCCACCTTCGGACTCGCTCACGTTGATTTCTCCCCTTTCTGTCCGAGCCTGCTCCACCTTCGGACTCCTTCACGTTGATTTCCCGCTTCTCTGTCCGAACCTCCTCCACCTTCTAACTAGCTAACGTTGATTTCTCCCCTTTCTGTCCGAGCCTGCTCCACCTTCGGACTCCTTCACGTTGGTTTCCCGCTTCTCTGTCCGAACCTGCTCCATCATCCTCTCTTTATGGAATAACACAAAGAAGCAAAAAAAAACACTAACAAATATGCTGCCATTTGTTAGTGTTTTCCAATCTATTATGAAGCTTGTTGCTCAAATCTTTCTTCTGCTGGAGGGTTAAATTGCCCTTCCCACTTGGCAATAACAATAGCCGCAAGTGAGTTCCCCACCACGTTAACAGCTGTTCGGCCCATATCAAGGATACGGTCGATGCCGGCAATAAAGGCAAGGCCTTCTGCAGGCAATCCAATTGTGCTGAAAGTAGCCAGCAGCACGACAAAGGATACGCCTGGCACGCCCGCCATTCCTTTGGATGTAACCATCAGTACTAACATTAACGTAATTTGCTGTCCTATGCTTAATTCTATGCCAAACATCTGTGCAATAAATAAAGAGGCAATTGCCTGGTATAAAACGGATCCATCCAGGTTAAAAGAATAGCCTGTCGGAATAACGAATGACGAAATATGTTTCGGGCTTCCCGCTTTCTCCATTTTGTCCATGATTCTCGGAAGCACTGTTTCAGAACTTGCAGTTGAGAATGCCAAAATCAATTCTTCTTTTATCATCTTCAATAATTTAAAGATGCTGAACCCGACAACTTTGGCCATTATCCCCAACACAACAAGAACAAAGAAGATCATGGCTCCATATACAGTAAGTGCCAGCTTGCCTAATGGAATCAATGAGGCAAAACCATACTTGGAAATCGTTACACCAATTAAGGCAAATACTCCGATTGGTGCATACTTCATAAATAGGTTTGTCACATAGAACATGGCCTTTGCCGTGCCTTCGAAAAATCTCAGTACTGGTTTTCCCTTTTCTCCAATTGCTGCAATTCCAAGGCCAAATACAACAGCAAAGAAGATAATCGCCAGCATATCGCCTTCAACCATGGCTTGTACAGGATTAGTAGGTACGATATGCAAAAATGTATCTGCTATCGACTTGCCTTCCTGCTCTTTATTGGTTTCAACATAGCTCGAAATGTCACTTTGCTGCAGGCTGTCCATATTCAGGCCGGCACCAGGCTGAATAACATTACCTGCAATGAGGCCCACCACAATAGCAACCAAAGTCATGCCAATAAAGTAAGTCAATGATTTACCGCCAAGCTTCCCGACGGCTTTTAAATCACCCACACCAGCAATGGCAACAATAATTGTTGATAGTACAATAGGAACAACAATCATTTTAATTAAGCGGATAAAAAGATCGCCAAAGGGCTGCAGCACACTTTGCGCCGTTTCACTTCCATAGAAAATACCGCCAATAGCGATTCCTAAAATAAGACCGATGAAAATTTGAGTGGCTAAACTTAATTTAATTTTTTTCATCAATTACCCTACCTTCTTGTTTAGTTTTATACGTGCTGCGCAGGCAAGGGAAACAAAGATGAGATCCTGATAAAAAAGAAAATCGACAAAAATGCTGGTTTTGTCAATTCACACTATTTCATATTCTCTTATGTTTCCTTAAACGCTGACGAGGTTAGCTTTCGGGTTAGGACTGCGGAAACAGTAAGCCCTTCCATAGTAGGATTCACCCCAAGCGGAAACTCCGCTGTAAATAATGGGTCCCCCGTTCTTAAAATAAGATTAAGCATAAATCACTATATCATTATATTATTTCAAGATATTTTTTGTAAATAGTTAAGTTTTCCCGGCAGTAAACTAAATGGCCTCTTTAACACACCAAAAAAAGCTGAAATTCAATGAATTTTCAGCTCTAGGACTTGTTATGGGAAATCAATATTAATAGCAATAATAAATATAAGGACTATCACGGATAATGCTGTATTTACTGACCACCACCTTATTTCTGCTTTTGTCAGTACACGGTCAATGATGAAAAAAGAGACAGCAGAAACAAGACTAAGTTCTTTTAATACTGAACCAAATAGAATAAAAAGGAGGCAATTTCACGATTAGTGTTTGCAATGAAAATCTTCTTGCTCAACCAATCACTGAACATCGAAGTGATTACTCCATAGGCAGCGACAAACATAAGATTTAAATAATATAAATTAACAAATGCATTCATATCAAAGACTGTTGGCACTGAAAAAATCAGTACAAATAACACACTGCTAAGAATGGATGTTAAGATCTTTCTCCTCAAAATAATGGACATTTCCCACTTGATCCTTTATAGAGGCTAAATAATAGACAGTAAATTTTATAAATTGAATATAAGCAAAACAAAAAAGGCATTTGGCTCCGCCTGCGCCAAATACAATGATAGCCACACATGCTATCCCCGCTAAATCTAAATTAGCATCCTTGTATTAAGAAAATTGAACGGGCTTGTAAACTTTTATTAAAATTCAAGGTGATAACACTCACGGTTAGCTTCATAATAATACCTCAATCAATATGCAATAAAAAATCCATGGCTTTGCTAAATGCTTCTTGTTCTGATTCTGCATCATATCTGGAGGAATATGGATCACTGAATCCATGTTTCCCTTTAAATTTATGTACTTTAATTTTCTTTTTTTCTAAAGCTAATAGTAACTCATCAACATTAAAAGACTGCTCTTCTTGTGGAAAGAATAGCATTATGGGACACTGGGGTGTTAACTCTAAATAGTCCCTGATCCTTGAGCCGTAGTATCCCACTATACCATCAACACAATCTCCCTCACTGCACAGCCAGGCAACAGTTGCACCTATACTAAATCCAATGATATATATTTTTTCGTATTCATCTTTAACATCCAATAATAGATCTTTTATTTTTTGGGCAGCTCTGTCGAAACCTGCATGTTCCATAAAATGGCGATAAGCGGCTTCCTCATGAGAATATTCAAAAGGTATCTCTCGCTCTAATAAATGGGGGCATGTCACATCAAAACCCTGCTTTGATAATAATTCGCAAAAACTCTTTATATGTTGATTAATTCCATAGATTTCGTGGATTACGAGGATTAAAGAATTAGAATTACTCTGTCTTATCATGATTATGACCCTTTTTCTCCATATTTCTTCTCCCATTCACCGATCCATTTTTACACCTTATTCCATAAGAAAAATTATTCTATATTTAAATGTTTTATTCCTTCACATCTAACACCCCTATTAATCAGAAAAGCCGCCTATACGGCAGCTAGACTTTAAAAATGCACCATTATGAAATTAAACAAAAGCTTCATATTCAGCTTTAAGGTTATTGATGATCGTCTGAACAGGCAGTATTTCTTTAATTTCATGGACTCTTGCCCCCGCAAATACAAGGCCATTCTCGCAGTCCCCATCCATGGAAGTTATCAAGGAATCCATTGTACAAAAGCGATAAGAGCAGTTTTTCAGGCAATCGATACAGTTCTTTATTTTCACCTTTTTATTGTCAGCTATCTGCTCTGTAAAGTGGTTCTTAATGGCACGGCCTTCCAGCCCTACGGTGGTTTTCACCATGACGATATCTTCCTGTTTGGCCCGGACGTACTTTTCTTTAAAAGATAATGGTGCATCACATTCGCGGCTTGCAACAAATCTTGTTCCCATCTGAACACCCGAGGCACCGATACGAATGGCATGAGCGATATCTCTTCCTGTCATGATTCCTCCAGCAGCAATGACAGGAATCTTAACTGCTTCCACGACTTCCTGTAAAATATTGAATAGTGGTCTTTTGGTCCCTAAATGTCCTCCCGCTTCATTGCCCTCTACAACAACGGCAGAAGCACCAAGCCGTTCTGACATTTTGGCGAGCCTTGCAGATGACACAATCGAGATGACCGGTATACCAGATTCTCTGCCCCAGCTGTACATATCTCTTGATATTCCAGCACCTGAAATAATGAAATCAACCTTTTCCTCAATAGCTGTTTTCATTTTTTCAGCAAAATCATTCATGGCAAAAAGAACATTCACCCCAATATAGCCCTCACCCTTGATAGATGCCTTAGCCTTTCTTATATGCAATCTTAAATCTTCGATGCTAATTCCTGTTCCAGAAATAGTTCCAATCCCCCCGGCATTCGCAACAGCTGACGACAGACCACTTAAAGAAATACCTACGCCCATACCACCTTGCATGATTGGAAATTCAGGCTTCATATGACCAATTCTTAATTGCGGAAATCTCAAAAGAATACCCCATTTCATCGTCGAATTATTTCTTCTCCATTATTGTGTGAATGGGGTTAATTGAATAGTGATAAATATAATACCTGATACTAAAATCAGGTGGTAATTTAGCGATCGTCACACAAAGTTCAAGAAAGAACAAAGATGGGGGCTTAATTCTTTTTATCGTATAACTGATATACCAGAAATCATCACAACCTATCTTTTTCTTTTGCAGTTACTATACTATAAGAAATATTGAGTTTATCCCAAACCCAAGCATGAAAGATTTCGTCTAATTCTTTTTCCAAGGCCATATCATCCAGACTCGCTTCAAGGCCTAATTTCTCAAAAGTGAATGTCTCTGTCGCCTTAGCCCCCTCATACCGGGCACTGCTAAATGAGAAAGTAACTGTTCTGCCCATCGTGTTTCCCCCTATATTAAATCATCAAGTATTCTTTTTATCAGCACTTACTCGCATGAAAAGCTTTTACCTGCGTTTTTGAAATATAAAATGCAATAGGTAAGCTAATCCTAAGAAAGTAATAATGAAAAATACTTTAACTATAGAAAA
This sequence comes from Cytobacillus sp. Bac17, assembly GCF_024519925.1. Lineage (NCBI taxonomy): Bacteria > Bacillati > Bacillota > Bacilli > Caryophanales > Bacillaceae > Cytobacillus > Cytobacillus sp. Bac17. The sequence goes on from NZ_JALJRC010000003.1 coordinate 58,836, forward strand.
TTGCTCTATTAAAAGGGCGTGCGTTGAACGATCCGATGAGAAGATAGACCACCAGCTTGGTTCGGGAAATAGAAAAGATACTATAACCCAGGTGCAAAATAACACTAGAAACCAATGGAATCTCATAAATTCTCCCTCTTACACAGTTAATCCAAAAACTAATTCAAAATCCTTACACCATTAGGATCCACTAATGGGTTTGATGAGAAATCCTTTATAACAGCTTCCCTGATTGTAACTGTCTCACCAATTATTGACTTAATAGAATTGACAGGCTTCCCAAACAAAATGGAAAGGTCACCTTCTAACCCTTTTTTCATTATTTCTAATCTTAATTCCCCTATTTTTATGTTATCAGTCACCGAATCTACTAAATCTTTGTTTGTCTGAAGTTCGATCCTAAAAGAATAAGGGGTTGTAATAAACGTTCTTCGTTCCCCCCTATCAACATTCCAATTCAAATTAACTGCATTTTGACATATAAACTCTTGTTCTTTTTCATTTACCCAAAAGCCTATATGGTCAAATATACTCTTCTTTCCATATCCAAAAGTGACATTTATGCACCCTTTTCTTGCTTCAATTATCCGAAAAAGGATATCTTTTTCCCGAAAGTCATCCCATACCAATGGAGGATCAAAGTTCTGGAAATCCCCCTGGTATTTTCCGATACGCTGATATATCCGAAATCCATTATTTGTGTAAAACCTCTCTGTCTCTTCTACATGCGGAGTCCAAAAATGATAATGAAAAAGCACCGAAGTCACCTCTTTATTAAGCTCACTCCCTTACATATTCAATACAAAAGAAAATATTTCCTTTATAGGAGGTTCCCTGACTTTTCACGGTGTGCTGAAACAGGTTTTCCAAGATGGATAGTTAATGATTCAAAGGTGGTATGGATTCTGCTTGTTCATTTTTCATGGAAATATGAAGCTCTTTCTTAGAGTTGATGGAGGCAAAAAATATATCCCCGAACATAGAGACGCCCATTCTGGCCAATTCCCGTTCAAGCCAGGCTCTATCCAAGCCCAACTGATTAAGGACCGTGGTGTAAACTTCTCCTTCAACGACTACTGGAAAGGCAATTTGATCGGAGTGTTCAGTAATTTTTAAATCTCCCAGGGTAACAGGCATCATTGAAGGTTTCAATTGAACACTTAGCATACCGCTCCCTTCCAGTACTCCCAATTCTACATTTTGGACATCGAAAATATTTTTCTCCCTCAGCATTTGAAGAATGTTGTCGATTGAATAATTAGTCCGCTTTAAATTGGCACGAAGCAATTTACCCTTATTAATTACAATCACCGGTTCGAAAGTAATCATTTTTCCAATTTTTCTGTTCGATATTTTTACTTTCCCAATGATTCGCTGAAAGACGCCTATGGCAATAATGGCAAAGCCTGTTTCCAGATGCCTGATAGACGGATCTGCTATATCCGCCCCAGCCACTGCACCCAGTGTAAGAATCACCAGGTAGTCGAAGATTGGAAGCTCCCCAATCGAACGTCTCCCCATATAAAGAGTAATAAAAAGAAATAGAGGCAGAATGGTAATAATTCTTCCTAAAATAAGAAGACAATGATAAAAAAATTCTCCCATATTTTACTCCTCCCGTTGGTTGGTTGGTTGTTCTTATCTTTTCGGTCTCAGGTGGAGATTATACGGCAGATAGGCGCATTCGAAAGGAAGTTGACCACTGCAGCATAACTTTATAAAATGAAATCATCCCAAATTGGAGGTTTTTTGTTTGTTGAACTTATGTTTAGAGCTGGAGGAGTAACACGTTCTTCATGGCTGCATGCATGAGAAAGTGCCATTTATATCGAACTATATAAATAAGAACGGGAGATTATAAATGGATATTTTAATTCGGCAGGAATTCCCTGCAGACTATCATTCGACGGAAGAAATGATCAGAGAAGCTTTTTTAAATGAAGAATACAGCGACAAGACAGAACATTTCCTTGTTAAAAGGATTAGAAATTCAGATGCTTTTATTCCGGAGCTTTCTTTAGTAGCTTTAACTCAGGCTAAGGAGGTTGTGGGTCACATACTTTTATCAAAAATCACCATAGCTGATGGCGAGAAGGCTGCAGATTCTCTGGCACTTGCCCCCGTTTCTGTTGCTCCCGGTTATCAAGGAAAAGGCATCGGCAGTCAATTGATTCGTTCTGCACTTAACAAGGCAAAAGAGGGCGGATTTCAATCCGTAATCGTTCTAGGTCATAAAGATTACTATCCAAAGTTCGGCTTTAAGCCAGCCAGCCTTTGGAATATCCAGGCCCCGTTTGAAGTTCCTGACGAAGTGTTCATGGCTCTGGAATTGACGGAGAATGCTCTTGAAAAAGCTGCCGGTGTTGTCCATTATTCAAAAGCTTTTTCAGAATAAGAGGCCTGGATGAAAAAAAGAGCAGCCGATCCACATACTGGATCTTCAGCTCTTGTACCTATTTGTTGATAAAGACATTGCAATGGACTTATTCTGTAAGTTCCCAAGCAGGATTCCAAACTACTTCCCACAAATGTCCATCTGGGTCTTGGAAGTATCCAGAATATCCACCCCAAAAGGTGTCGTGAGCTTGAACCGCAATAACAGCCCCTGCACTCTCAGCCTGTTTCATTACCGTATCTACCTCTTCTTTACTCCCAACATTATGCCCAATCGTAAATTCAGTTGGGCTAATCGCTGTCTGGTTCATGCTTGTATCATGAGCAATATCTTTACGTTTCCAAAGTGCCAGTTTTAACCCTGATTGCAAATCAAAAAACGCCACAGCACCATGCTCGAATTCTCTCCCTACTATCCCCTGTGTTGGAAGTCCAAGACCCTTTTCATAGAAATGTAAGGACCTTTCTAGATCATCTACACCTAATGTAATAACTGAAATCCGCGGTTTCATATAAGACCTCCAATAAACTCGTATAAAATAAAACTTTCAAATCTTTGCAAAGAAAAGATCATAAAGCATAATCATTCCTTTATATCGTAAATCAATTGATCGAATAACTCCCCATCCACATAAAGCAAAATGGCCCATTCTCCCTTTTTAGGAATTTTAACAGATGATGGTGTATGCGCATCTGCCCCGTTGTTTGGACCGTAAGCATGGATGGTCCATCCCATTCCATTCGTTAAAATTTGATGGACAGTTTGCGATTCTTTATGAAATCCAACAATCGTCAGATCTGCATCTTCAACTCCCCAAAGATGCCACATCCACTTTTGGCCGTTTAGACTTGGCATGCCAGCGCCTATCACACCGGACTTGTTTTCATTTCCGATAATGCCCCTGTCACCGAACTCCACAGCTTTTCTCTCCCAATCAATAGTGTCAAAATCGCTCTCTTGAACAAAATCTGGTATGTCCTCTGGGAAAGTAATAGGGGCGTCTTTTGCTTTTTCAGCCACACTGACAACTACATCCCCATAGGCTTTGCCATCCAGGTACACTTCATACTTCCACAAGCCTTCGTAAGGAACTGTAAATGTGGTTGTAAAACGCTGCAAACTTGGGTAGCCGGATGATGGTTCTGTTATTTCTTGATGAGGCAAAACTTGTATTCTTTCACCAGTTTCTTTATGAAGGGCAGAAATGGAAAGTTCTTTTCCTTTATAAGTATCAAAAGGCTCTGCGAAACTAAAAATATAGCCATAAGGCGTTCCTGCTTTCAGATTAGGATCGGGTAATATGCTAAATTTTATATTTTGATTCACCTTATATTCATGCCGTATTTCCCATTCATTATTCATGCCTCCATTTATCTTTTCGGGATCGTTCCTGACAAAAAACTCGGTTGAAACGAAGAAGGCCAAGAGACAGATGGCAAAAGTGGAAATAGTGAATATAACGAATTTATTGGGTTTGGCTGGCTTCACTATTCTATCTGTATGGACTGCTTTTCTAATATTCATTTTTTGAAATTCCGTAAAGTGGCCACCTTTGTGAGTCGTCGAGTCCATCGCCCTCCGCAGCTGCTTAAGCTTGCTCTCCATTATATCCCCACCTCTCCATCATTTTTTTCAGCTTCATCCTGCCTCTGCTCAATCTCGTTTTGATCGTATTGTGGTTCACGCCTAATATTCCTTGGATCTCTTCAATTGAGCATTCTTCATAGTAATAAAGCGTAACGACTTCCCGGTACTTCACAGGCAAAGACAATACACACAAGGAAAGAAATTCTTCCTCGCTGCGCTTCAGCAGATCTTTTTCCGGCGACATTTCCTTAGATGAAAAAAGAGCAAACATGCTTGAATTCATCAACACTTTTCGAAACGCATAACTCTTCAAGACATCCTTTGATTTATTAATAGCCAATCGATAAATCCATGATTTAAAGGAGATCACTTCATCGATTTTGTCATAATTTCTGTAGCACGCGATGAATACATCCTGAACAATATCTTCCGCCAGCTTCCAGTCCTTCACATAGTTATAAGCCAGCTTTGTGAGCCGTTCACCATACTCATCCATAATAAACTCCAGCCAAGCATCACGATTTTCTAATGGGCCTTCATCCCTGACCTTTCTCACACACTTCCCACCCCATTTTCACTTTAATGCTAAGACGAATGAGTTAGATATAGGTTTCATTTTTTCCATATCTTTTAGAAAAAGGGCCCTTACCCTTTTGCGGATAAGTGCCGGTTTCGTTCCTGTCTATAATAACAATTGCCCGTATTTTTCCCGTCCTCATCTAATAACTTCCTTTCATTCTTCCTCCAAATTTCCATATGATAAAACCTTTTTGATTAACAAGGCCGAATAACATGGAGGACTATTCTTTAATGACTGATTTGTATCTTCTCACCTTACCCATCCAATCACTTGCATCCCGCCATTTAACCTTTTTAGCTGAAATCCAAGTAACTTCTCCATTATAGTCATTAGGTGTCCAATCAGAAGTGTCTGCCCAATATAAGGTACCGTCTTTCAGTATTAGGGTGGCATCATAGATGATTGAATCATAATTTTCCGGACTTGGTTTAAGTTGAAAATGTGTTACTTGTTCAAACAATATTTCTATTGCCGACGGATTATTAAATTGTCTATGAAAAAGCATTTGCATTTTGGTATCAAGCCCTAGTCCAACACTCATTGACCGGTTATGATCTACATAACTGTCAGTCCACATCATCAGCTCTTTCAAACAGCTATCGTGGAAATAACCAAATAACTCTAGAAGTCCTTTGATATCATCATTTCCTTTTATTTCAACCCACTCCATATTTGCCTCCTTTAAGACAAGTTCATAAATATAAGAAAGGTTCGTCATATTATTTTCAATTCCTTCTTTAGCTCACTGCCCTGTTTATTCAAAAAGAAAAAGCCACCTGGATTGGCAGCTTTCGTTTGCTACTCATTTTTCTTCATTGAAGCCAAATAAGCAATTGCAATGAGAACTGCAATGATTGAAGTGATTACAGAATATCGGAAAATAGTAAAAAAGAACTCAGGAAAAGGTGTTATAACACTTGAAGTCATACCATCAACATCAGTTGTGCTTTCTATCCGCTTCATAAAGGCCACTAATAAGAAAAAGGAGACAATAAATGAATATATCCCTGTTTTCACTATTATTTTCTCCATAAAATCCCTCCTAATTTTCCATGACTTACTTTTTCAATTACAGTTACCTGGAAGCAAGGAATCACGAGTTCATAAAATTATTGAAATCCTCCTGAGTCTTTATTTTCTCCCATCAAATAATTTGAGCTCTCTCCTGGTTTTGCATTAGGATTGATTGGGATATGAGGATTATTATTGTTTTTCTTGCGTTTCCAATCAATAAATAAAGCAAATAGTATAATTCCAACAATAAAAATCACTAACCACCACATGGAATCAATCCCCCTTTTAGAAAGGCCGCCTTTATTGATATACACTTATTTAGCTAAGAAAAGATAAAGAAGCAGCGCAGTCATAATATTTGGCAGACCAATTAAAACGGAGCCGATGCTTGTTCTTTTTCGTTTCTGTCTTTCGTCTGGAGAATCAGGTGCTTCTAGGCCTGCCCTTATTCGGTGGGGGCCAGGTATTGAACCTGACATAAGAACAGACATGGCCATAAAAAATAAGCCAATTGCTCCTGTCACTAAGTAAGCCTTACTTAATTCCCCAAAACCAAATGATAGTAAAACACCAGTTATTGACAAAACCATTCCGATAATTAGATACTTCAAACCAAACCTCCTTTTTCCTAACTATATACGGTTGAAGTCTTTAATTGTTTCAATTTTAATTTTATTCAGTCTTTTTTTTGCCAAGGACAATATAGACAGTTGCGAAATGATAAAACATATGTAACATGCCCGCTTCGGCTCCCTCTGAAAAAAAACTTGACCACATTTGATCAAGTTTATGTCAACACACACCTAGACGATGTTTGTTCAACATTTTATTGGCTTATTCCAGCATACTACGCGACAGTCATCTTTGCATGGTATTTTCTCCTTATGCCAAACAATTTTGCGTCCATCGTTACAGCATTTTTCTTCTTTACGCCAAACTATTCGGTAGCCATTTTTGCATTTTTCATTATGCTTATGCTGGCAAATGGTTTTGCAGTGCTTCTCGAAACATTCTTTCTTTTTGCAGCAGCAATCATGATGGCAAGTATGATGTTTACACTTGTCATATCTGCATCCACAATCATGATGGCAAGCATGATGATTGCATCTGTTCTGTTTATTTCTGCAATCATAATGGCAATCATGGGGTTTGCACTTATCCTGTCTACATCGATCATAATAGTAACCATGATGATCATACTGGTCCTGCATATATCCATCATGATGATAGTAGTCATTCTGATTATAGCTATAACCACTATGATAAATTGTTCTTCCTTCAGAATGCCAAGATGAACTCAACATAATCCACTCCTTTCTTGATAGATTACTATATCTTTATTCAAATTTATTATCTTTGCTTGTGTAATTATCTATTAAACATATTTATTATTTAATGACCAAATACAAATCTGCCCCGTCTGGCCGAAGAAGAAAAAGGAGCTGCTATCCCTACTGGATCTGCAACTCTTTCACTCGTTTAAAATAAGTACAAAGGAGATGGAGGCAACCTGCTCGTTAGTGCCAAAAATTACTTCATATACTTTGCAACCAACAAATAACACCTTTCTCTTGTAAGACTTGCTTGTGTAGCCACATATTCCAATGGCTCCATCGAACCGCCTTTGTATTTCAGAGAAGACTTTTTCGCAGCTTCATCTCTTTGTTGGATCCAGATCCGCTGTTCTTCTCTTAACTGGTCCATCTGCCCTTTATCAAGCTGATCTTCTAGCAGACCATAAATTTTGTTTAATTCCTCATCCCAATTTCTATATCTTTCCGCCTCTTGCTCCACCAATTCTGCCGTGGTTGTTTTGGCTTCTGCGTATCTGTCCGCTTCTTCCATTTTGTTTAGTTTCTTGAGATATTCATCCTTATTACTTTCATGATTTTCATTTTGATTACTGGACTCCACTGACTCTCCATCATTTGAGGCTGCAGATGAATTGTCTGTATTTTCTTGTTCATTGAGCTGTGTGTTGTCACTGCTGCCAGAAGAGTTTTCTTCCTCATTTTCCTCTGAATCTGCAGAATCCCTATCAGTTGAGCCGCCATCTTCATTTTGAGCCGAGCTGTTATTAGCTGGCTGGCTGCTCGATTCTTCAGATGAGTCTCCACAAGCAGCCAGTACACCTGATAATGCTACTGTTATCAGTACCGTCAAAAACTTCTTGTTTTTTTCCATATTCCAACTTCCTTTTTATATTTAGTAACGAAATTTATACTATTAAATTTTTGAACAAATCCTTCAGTATCGAGCATAATTAGATGATCTATGTCTTCGAAAATGATTATTTCTGCCCTCCCTCCTTCTAAATTAATCTTATCATTTTCTTCATAGAAAATTATCCCAATTCCATTATTTTCTGTTTTTCAGCGAAGAAAAAAGAGCTCCGGTTGGGAACTCCTTTTTAAATAGAATTAATATAATCCTCAATCACTTTACGATCTGGAGGGCTTATATTTGAGGGAATATCATGAACATGATAAAAGCGTAAATCATTAACCTCTTCGTTATCGATTGTAAGTTCTCCATCATAGTCGGTGCAGATATAGGAGGCAATGACATTATATACTTCATCACCGTGAGGATATTTATAGTAAAATTCATCTCCTGAATAGATATTAAACAACCGCAGATCATTTGCTGTTAACCCAGTTTCTTCAAGCAGCTCTCTCTTAGCCACCTCTTCCAATGTCTCTCCGGGCTCCAGAGAACCTCCCGCCAATCCCCAGCAGTTATTATCCTTCCTTAATTGTAATAACAGCCTATTATTCTTATCTAAAACGATTACACTCGCTCCAGTAATAACAAGAGGACGGCTTCCAACTATTTTTCTTAACTCCATTACATACCCCATAGTAATCTCCTAAATATAAGATTTCCCTATATAATTCGATATTTGGAAGATAAATCCTTTTGAAAGATATTAATGGGATTTTATGTTAATATGTAGATATATGTTATTTAACTAACAGACAGTTATTAAGATTAATCGAAAGGAGGATTTTATGAACACTCAAAATAAACACACCACAAAAGCAATAGGAATTTCATTGTTAATAACTATATTTGCCTTTTTCAATGTGGATATTCCTAAACCTTATACAGTAATTTATTTACTCTTCGTATCTGTTGCTTCATTCATAAGCATTTATTTAATTTCAATGATTACTGCAAAAGCATACCAAAAGTTTGTTAAGCACATTGGCTGTAATTAAAATCCTTTTAACCTAATGCCATAATTGTGAAGGAATGAGAGCATATTGCTATTCCTCTGCATTTAATTTCCTTGCTTCCCCAGACCAAACAAGTGCTTTTTTCTCCATTTCCTTCACAAATGCCTTTTTTGCTTGGCTATACTCACTTGTGTCATCAAACCTTTTTGCTAATTCTTCCTTGAATTTAGTGTACCTTGCTGCTTCAGCAGGATGGGACCGCAGATAATCTCTAAATATTAGGTGCCGTTCTATTTGGGGGTTATCAAATTGATAGAAATGCAAATGATGAGATCGGTTTTCCCCGCCTTTTCGAAATAATCGTCTTCCTGTAATTCCCCATTCACCAGCAGCCTCATATCCTAGGTTTTTCATTTCTTCATTAAAACTGTCTATCTTTTCGATGTCCTTCACAATAAATATCATATCGATTACAGGCTTTGCCTTCATCCCCTGGACCGCAGTACTGCCAAAATGTTCACATTTTATGATGTCATCTTTAAAGATGGTTTTGAGAAACTGTGCCTCTACTTCATACATTAAAGCCCAATTATCGCTAAATTCCGTAAGCCGAATCTTCATTTGGAGACCTCCATTATAAAACTTACATTGGGTAATTCATCCACAATTAGTTGTTGCTCCAAACCCTTTCAACCACACCCATTCCTGCCCATTAAATTCCATTCTGCATCTACTCTAATTAATTGATTAACTTCAAACCTGCTTTCATATGTAAATCAGCCTCTGTATTTGTTGCTTCCTGGCAGTTTTTTTAATACATTCCAGGCTTTAATGGCCTCTTCTCGATTACTGCCTTTGTTTTTTGGGTCTGCAAAATAATCTCTGGTGAACTGATTATATTCGAATTGAGACCCTATTTGTTTTTTATAAGACGGATTCTTTTTTCTTTCTTCCTCTTCATACCAAGCATGAACCACATCACGATATGTTTTGCCTGCATTTTCTTTAAAATAATTTTGAATATAAGTCGAAAAATGAAATTTAGGGATAATTGATTTGAAGAAGGCTCTTACGGTCTGGCTGCAGCGGTGATTTTCTGTGATGACAGTATCTAAATTTAATTCTGACAAAACATCTTTAGAAGGGGACTTTTTTTTCTTTGCTGGCTTGTTTATTTCTCCTGTCTGAAGAAATGCTGCTATTCTATCCGTAATCTCCATTTTAGAGCCAGCAGCACTCATTCCATTCTCTCTGCAAAAAACTTGCAGTTCTTCTTTTAACCAATAATAGCTGAGGAAATCTTTTACTTCCAAATCCTTTCTTAGTTCCGGCCTCAAGTATTCTACCTCCATTTTAAGATAATAATATTATAAAACACATGTTCGTAAATGTAAATTTTACCAATATATTTTGGCGATTCCAATCTTTTTAGATATTCCTATTCTTGCCGCCCAAATGATTTGTGATATAACAAGATTAGAAGACTTTTAGAATGAAGGATGTGTTACAGGTTGAATGAACGTCATCATCTAATACTTTGGTTTATGATCATCCTGGTGCCGATTATTGTCTTTATGAATACGAACAATTGGGAAAATGCATTTCTGACTTTTTTGGGAGAGGTGATTTTCTATCTCGTTTACGGATTGTTTTGGTTTCGCCGTGATCAGAAAAGTCAGGCGGATTCCGAAATCTGGCTGATCAGCAAACTTTCAGATGAGCAATTAGAGGATTTCTCCATCTCTCTATTATCCAAACTTGGTTATATAGTTACAAAACCGATTGATGAGAATCCGGATATAAGTTTTTTACTCGCCTCTCCATCGGGGTATCAAGTGATTGTTAAAGTCAAAAGCCATAAAAGAGAAGTCGGAATACGCCTAGTCCAAAAAACTTTAAGGCAAATGGATATTTTTGATGCTGCTGAATGCTGGGTCATCACAAATGAGCGTTTCACCCGTCAAGCAATTGAATTTGCCGAAGCAAACAATATGCGTTTATATGACAGGCAACAGTTTATAAAATGGATTCTAAAAGCGAAAAAAGGGGAAAAAATACGGGGGCAGCATTCTTGATGTTCAGGAAATTCCTGTATACCTCTACTTTCATGAATGCCTATCTTTCACAAATTAAATATCCCAATTTCACAGTAAGAAATTGGGAATCTATTGTTAATAAGGAATATCTCTATACTATAATTTCAATTCACCTATATGAATCATGTATCGGATGAAACAAGTCTTCCGCTGCATTTCTGACAACTGAAAAATGTTCCACATTGTAATGGCCGTGAAGAGTATCATTATGATGCTTGATAATTTGTTCTGCACTTAAAGCATCGCTGTCCGTTGTTGAATGTCCATCACCTACTAATGTGACATCCAATCCACTAATAGTTGCGGTTCTAACTGCACTGTCTATACAGTGCTGGGTTTTACACCCCATTATAACAACATGCTTGACCTTTTGAGATTTAAGGTGATCCAGCAGTCCTGTTCCATGGAAGGAATTCGTCGCAGCTTTATCAAAGAACTTCGTTTCCGCAGGCACATTAATTTCTTCGTGAACCTGAAATCCTTTGCCTTTCCCTTCAGCAACATCTAAATCCCTAACAAAGACAACTGGAATACTGGATTGCTTTGCCTTTTCGATCACTAAATTGATATTCCCAATAAGCCGCTCTTTATTAAAAACTTTACTTTCTTTTATATTCCCATCAATTAACTCCTGTTGGGCATCAATAATTAATAATGTTTGATTCAAATGATTTTCCCCTTTCAATACCTATAAAGTTATTTGAGATCTGTTCCCCATAGTATTTTCATGCCAATATATTGATTGTCATAATAACATTGTCCGAAAATTTTATCTAAATTTTTAGACATTTTTGATTTTAACATATTAATCAGTTCAATAAAATATGTTTAAGTTCCTTATTCGAATGCTTTACTGTGAAACCTGGACGTTCATTCAATCATCTTTAAGAAAAAAGTCCGCCTGAGTGAGGCGGACCTAAATAATTGACCCTGAAAGATCACGTAATATTTCACACTCACAGCTTAATAAGCTCGCGCAAACCAAACCGTATGCTTCGCTTCTTTACCACAATGGATGCATGTGTCCTTAGTTGCCGGCGGATTGAACGGAATGTTCCTTGTTGTGAATTTTGTTTTTTCTTTGACACTTTCTTCACAGGCGTCTTCACCGCACCAGCCAGCCAATATCCAGCCAGGAATGGTTTCATTTAATTCGGATTCTGCTATGTGCTGTTCTAACTGGTCCATTGTATCAATATGTGTGTGTGAATTCTCCGAGCGGAACGCTTTTGCATTTTCGAATAGACGATTCTGCATGGTTTCAAGCTCTTTTTTAATGCTGTCAATAATGGCTTCAAGCGGTACCGCAACTTTGTCTCCAAGATCACGGGCCTTCATTAAGCATTGATTTTGGTCTAAATCACGTGGACCGAGTTCTATGCGGACAGGTACACCTTTCAGTTCCCACTCATTAAATTTATATCCTGGTGATTGATCAGAATCATCTAGGCGGACGCGGATTCCTTCTGCCTTTAATGCTGCAAAGATTTCATCTAACTTCTCCATAATGGCCGGGTTCTTTTTCCATGGCCCGACTGGAATCAGCACAACTTGAGTCGGTGCTATTTTTGGAGGCAGCACAAGGCCTTGCTCATCTCCATGAACCATGATAACGGAGCCAATTAACCGTGTAGACGTACCCCAGGATGTTGTATGGACAAAGGTGTGTTTATTTTCTTTATTCAAATATTTGATATCGAAAGCTTCGGCAAATTTTGTACCTAAGTAATGGGAGGTACCTGCCTGCACAGCTTTTCCATCTTTCATCATCGCTTCAATGGAAAAAGTATCAACCGCACCGGCAAAGCGTTCTGATGGTGTTTTTTGGCCATCATAAACCGGAATCGCAAGTAATCCTTCTACAACCTCTTTATAAATGGAAAGCATTTGCATTGTTTCCTTACGCGCATCTTCTTCATCCACATGAGCCGTATGGCCTTCCTGCCATAAAAATTCAGAAGTGCGGATAAATGGAAGAGTCTTCTTCTCCCACCGGAATACATTTGCCCATTGATTTATTAATACAGGCAGATCCCGATAACTCTTAATCCAATCTGAATACAAATGTCCAATCATTGTTTCAGAAGTTGGGCGCAGTGCCAGACGTTCCTCCAGTTTCTCACCTGCCGCTTCTGTTATCCATGGAAGCTCTGGCGAGAATCCTTCAATATGATCCTTTTCCTTCTGAAAGAAGGATTCTGGAATTAACATGGGGAAATATGCATTGCGATGACCGGTTTCTTTAAAACGCCTATCCATCTCTTCCTGAATATGTTCCCATATTTCATAGCCATCCGGCTTAAAGGCAATACAGCCGCGAACTGGGGTGTAATCAAATAAATCGGCTTTTTGAATCGTATCAAGATACCATTTTGAAAAGTTGTTTGGCTTTTGTTGAGACATCTTCTTTTTTCCTCCTTGGAAAATGAAATTTGTTTAAAAAATAAAAAAGCATAAAGAGTCCTTCAAAAGGACGTCTTTACGCTAATAGACGTGGTACCACCTTAGTTCGACTTTAATTTAAAATCTAAAGTCCTCTAAACGTTTGTAACGAAACGACCCGGTTAGCTTTACTAACAATCTCCGTGGCAGGGTTCAATAAGGAGGGGTGATATAGCTTTCAGCCCAGGCTATATTTTCTGTTTCACAATCCTTATTTACTTGATCACATCATTGATTCCATATATATAAGTTAATATATCAACTTGTCACAGGCAATTCAATATTTACAGGAGTTTATTTTCCATTTTAAACAGCCTGCCCCAAAAGACTTTAAAAAAGACCCTCAGCTGATCAATTTTAAATGTTATGATAAACAAGTATGTTAACTATACATTTTTTTAGTTAACATTTAAACGTAAACGAACCATTTCAATTGGGGGGATTTTATGTATAAGCTGCGAGGCCATCATCTTTTTTGCCTTCTGGGATATCGGGGAATGGGCTACTCTCAGGAATACGTGGAAAATATGACACGTTTGCACCAAGCCTTGAGAGACAACCCCAGGACATGGATACAGCTTGTAAAAGGGCCAGATCAACTGTGTGAAAAGTATCCCAACTCAGGTGAATACCACTGTGAACACAACGATATTTATGAAAGAGATGCCGTTATTTTAGAAAAACTTGGACTTAAGATCGGGCAAATCCTGTATTGGAAGGACATTGAGTCGAACATTCAAAAATATGCCCTTCCCTCAGATATTCAAACTGTTTGCGAAACGTGTTCCTGGCGTTCATACGGCGTTTGTGAAGAAGGTATTCAAGATATTCTTGAAGGGAAGGGCTTAAGGGAAGTAAAGTGACCCTCCCTTGTTAAATACCCATTCTTAAACTTGCTTGAGAACTGTTTTAGATCTGCAACAACCATTAAATTATTATCCTGTTTATACAGGAATTAGTCGAGTCCTTTCAGAATATATGTAAAAAAAAGGTAATGGAGGGATTAACATGGCATTTGTGGCTATTTTGACGGTTGGACGGCTGAAGCACTCAGAAGAACATCCTGCCTCCCGGGAGTTTTTTGAAGCGGGAATTGAAGTCATGCGAGAGGCTGCTAAAACAGGGCACCTCATAAAAGAATTCTCACCAACTAGAGCTAAGTTCCCTGAAGAAACGATTAAAGGAGAGGGTACCCCCATTCTCACCTTAACAGTATGGACAAACCTTCAATCTTTATATCAGTTTACCTATTCTGGCCTGCATAGGCAGGCATTGCAGGACAGGAATAAGTGGTTTGGGCCTCTTCCAGAGAGACAGCCAAATTATGTGGTGTGGTGGACGGATATGTTATCGGATGTATCCTGGAAGGAAGCTTTTAATAGATATGATTTTTATATCCAGCATGGACCTGATTCTTTTGCATTTGACTTTAGACATGCATTTGATCAATTTGGGAAACCGATCCTGCTTAAATAGCTGGGGTTAATTCTCCTGCACAGCGTTTTTCCTATCAGCACTTTACTGCGGCCTCACCTTATACATTAAATGAATTTCATTAGCCATATAATCGGAACTAAAATGAAGTCCCTTCTTTAGCCACCACATGATGATGCCTACCAATGAGGCTGTTTTAATATCTATAGAAACATATTCGCCGGGCAATTCCTTCTGTGTATTCTTTCTTCTTATTTCTACTAACTGTTTTAATAATACGAATAGTTTTTCCTCGAATTGATTCATCTTGAATAAGATCAGCAAATACTTTCTGTGGATATATAAATAATCAAGCAATTGGGTCAGCTGCTGCTTTTCTGATAGATCTTCCGATTGTATCAATGCTGCAATTTTATCAGATAGCCCGCTTAAAATTTCTCCGGTAATTTGCGTTAGAAAATCTTGAATATCCTGATAGTGCAAGTAAAATGTTGTCCGGTTTAATCCTGCTTCGGCCGCAACTTTCTGAACGGTCAGTTTTGAAATATCGGATTCCTCTGATAGCAGGGAAAAAGCTGCTGTTTTGAACATTTCCTTTGAACGGATTGTACGGGGATCTTCCTTTTTCGGCGCAGACATTCTAACCCTCCTTTATAGATTTTCATGGACTTTCTCAACAGCCCCTATTCATGCTGTCGATTAGTGAACACACACAAGAAAACTGTTCATGGTCAAGAATAGATGGTTTTGTTACTATGAATTTTATCGACAACATGTTGAGAATACAAGTTCAGAACGAAGGAGTTTATGAATGAGCAATGAAATAACAGAAAGCAATAAAAAAATATTATTAATCGTTCTGATTGCCGGCTGTTTCTTATCCACCTTGAATCAGACTTTATTAAATGTGGCATTGAGCAGTTTCATGGAGGAATTCAACGTAAAAGCAGCAACGGTCCAATGGTTATCAACCGGATTTATGCTTGTAAATGGGGTATTAGTCCCCATCACAGCATTTCTGATGCAGCGGTTTACAACAAGGCAGCTGTTCATTAGTTCAATGTTCTTTTTACTCATCGGATCTGTCATTAGCGCCTGTGCACTGAACTTTGGCATGCTGCTGGCAGGGAGAATGATTCAGGCAATCGGCGCCGGAATTATCATGCCCCTGATGATGACCGTCATTTTATATTTATACCCCGCCGAGCATCGCGGAAGTGTAATGGGGAAAATTGGCTTTGCAGTAATCTTTGCACCGGCCATTGCTCCTACCCTATCCGGTTTTATTATTGAATTTGTTTCATGGAGATGGCTGTTTATTGGGTTAATTCCCTTTTTAATCATCGTCATCGTTCTGGCTTTCAAATATTTGATGAATGTATCGGAAACATCAAAAGCGAGATTGGATCTCCCAAGTGTTATTTTGTCCACGATTGGCTTTGGATGCATTTTATTCGGATTTAGTACCGCGGGAAGCAAAGGATGGCAAAATCCTATAGTCCTTACAACGATCATTGCAGGAATATTCTTTACAGCTCTATTCTGCTTGCGGCAGATGAAATCAAAGGAGCCTTTACTGAATTTATCTGTATTTAAGTATAAAATCTTCACTCTCACATCGCTTATCAATGTCCTAATAACGATGATTATGTATGCGGATTTAATCCTTTTGCCCATTTACCTGCAGGACGGGCGCGGATTCACGGCTTTCGAAGCAGGATTGCTTTTATTGCCCGGGGCTATCATCAACGCTTTCTTATCTCCAGTTACTGGAAAAATGTATGATAAATACGGTGCAAAACCACTCTTTATTACAGGATTAGTATTTGTCAGTATTTCCATGTGGGGAGTAATCGATTTGAACGAATCGACTACTTATATGTATTTAATGGTCCGCACCATTATTTTGAGAATAGGATTAAGCTTTATTACTATGCCTTTAAATACAGCAGGATTGAATGCTCTGCCAAGAGAGCTGGGATCTCACGGCTCAGCCGTTAACAACACCATTCGCCAATTGTCAGGTGCGATTGGAACTGCAGTTGTCATCACTTTATATACGATCCAGGCAACTTCATATGCTTCGGAGTTGTCCAAAGAAAACATGACAGGAGGCAAACTGGAGAGCTTAGCTTCGATCTTTGGTTCAAGTTCTGCCTATGTCTTTATGTTAGTCCTATCCCTTGCAACACTGATTTTAGTTTTCTTTGTGCCTAAAAAATCGCCAAAAAACACCCATGATAAAGGATTGGCTCAACAAAGCCAAAGTTAATAACACGAGCATACCTAAGATTTCTTGGGTATGCTTTGCTATTTCTCGATTTTAAAAATGGGTGCTTAAGCGCAGTCTCTTGATTTTTAGTCTGTATAATTGGATCCTTCTTCCAAAAGTAAATCTGCCAGCCCCTCTTCTGATACTACATTAATGCCATTCCTTTTAAGCAAGGCCGACGTGACTCCATCTCCAGGAATTTTGTTGCCCTTAAACTCGCCGTTATAAATCATTGAACTTCCACAGGAGGGACTATATTCTTTTAGCACGACTGCAGTAACTTGCAGCTCTTGGGCCTTTCTTAACGTGATATAGGCTCCTTCTATGTAAAAATCGGTAACATCTCTGCCTGATTTTTCAATTACTTTAGCTTTGCCATCAAGAACATCTGCTCCGTCACCGTCTATTATCTCAGCAGGTTCTCTTGGTGTTGAAAAACCTCCAAGCAACTCAGGACAAACAGTAATTGCCTTCTTCTGCTCCAGCATTTGACGGATTTTTTGATTTAAGCAATGAGTGCCGTTATATCTTACTTCCAACCCTGCTAAACAAGAACTGACTAATATCATTAGTGACACCTCAATCTAATAGTTATTCTTCCACTAAGCGAAAATAAAAAAGAGTCCTTAATTGTCTAACCGGACTTTACTGCAATTATTGTTAGTAACTATACACATCGAATCGCCATAAGGGCAGGGAATTACCGGTTCTTCCTAAACAAATCTATTAAATAGTAAAGCTGTGAAATTATAAATGATAGCAGTAATACAATTATGGTTCCAAATATATAAACCGCTTCTTCTGCCGGATTGCCTCCACCCATAAATACGGATCCAAACATAAAAAAGAGTAAGACACTTACGATTGCAAATAAGAAAAAAATACTAATATACTTTGACATAGACTCCCCCATAAATCCATTCTTTCTTTAATTTCATTCGTTTCTTCTTTAGTATTTCCTTCTTTCATTGCCTTGTTATGCTTTTTATTTGTTCTTAAACATACTATTCATTTCCAATAAGAAAAGTTTAAGTTAAAGAAAACAAAAAAGGAACGGAAAAAATCCATTCCTTCATGAAAAGATGCTGCTCTTATTTAATGTTTTTATTTAGTGAATTTCGGTTTAAAATCACCCTTATAAGGTTCATGTTCAACAAACACAGTTATATCTTTGCCATCTTTGTCTTTACCCGTTCTTTTATAAGTAAATTTATTCTTATTAAGTTCGGTAAGTTCAAGCGCTGCACCATACTTATTAGCCCCAATTGAAACATGGGCTCTTATTTTATTTTCGTTCACAATATCGAAGTAGCCAAAATCACCGCGGCTTTTCCCTGTTTCAAGATTGAAAAATTCGTATTGATTCGTTTTGTCATCAAACTTTGCCAGACTTATAAACATCGTATTATACTTTGTTACATCATTGCCGTCTTCATCTAATACCTTTGTTCCGTTCCAGAGGGTACTGCCTAAAATTTTATCTCCATCTATATCTTTAACGATATCCCCCGTAACAGCGTCCAGCTGCTTGTTGGGATCAGTAAAAGAAAGCTCATTTTCTTTATAGGGAATATGTTCAACAAATACCTCTACGTCGTTGCCTTTAGCATCTTTCCCTATTCTTTTATAAGTAAAAATATCTTTATTTAGTTTTGTCATTTCGACAACAGCTTGATAATTCATTGATTCTGAAATTAATATTCTTTTCTTCCCATCATTGGTAATAAAGAAGGTTCCCTTGTCGCCACGGCTTTCGCCTGTCTCCGCATCGAAAAATTCATATCTTCCTGATTTCACATCATATTTCGCAAGACCTATGAAGTTTGCATTCTCTTTTGTTAAGTCGTTCTT
The DNA here is from genome assembly GCF_024519925.1 of Cytobacillus sp. Bac17. Lineage (NCBI taxonomy): Bacteria > Bacillati > Bacillota > Bacilli > Caryophanales > Bacillaceae > Cytobacillus > Cytobacillus sp. Bac17. The sequence goes on from NZ_JALJRC010000003.1 coordinate 77,686, forward strand.
ATTTTTGTCATACACTCTTGTACCTTGCCAATTTGTGCCGCTGAGAATGTTAGCCATTTCCTGTCCTTTGGTTAATTTATGATCCTTTTTAGTCTCTTTAACCACTTGTTCTTGCTTCTGCTTACTATGATTTTCCTGGGCATTTGCACCAGCGCTGCACCCCGTTGCTACTAATGTAAATCCAAGAAGTATGGATGTTATTGCTTTTGCTTTTTTGTTCATTTATATCGTCTCCTCATTCTCATTTTTGCCTATTTTGCTCCTGCTCTTAACAAAATCTGTTCAATCTCTTTAAACCCTTTCTCACGTGCATGCTGCAGAGGAGTAACATTCTTTCTATCCGGAGTATTCACATCCGCCCCGTGATCGATTAGTAATTGCACAGTTTGCTGCTGTTTTACATTTCCATTATTCAAAATAATTGCTTCTAATAAAGCTGTCCAGCCGAGATCATTTACATGATTTACATCAATATCAGTCTTGTTGAGAAGTTCCTTGATGGCATCTATATGGCCATGTTCTGCAGCAGGGATCAATGCAGTTCCACCATACCGGTTAATTATCACCGGATCCGCACCTGCTTCGATCGTAAGCTTAAGAATTTCAACGTATCCTTCTGCGCCTGCATATAAGAAAGGGTTGTTTTTCATATTATCCTGAATATTGACGTCAGCCCCCGCTTTAATCAGGATTTTGGCGGTTTCGACATCATTATTGTAAGTTGCAATCATAGTAGCAGTTCGTCCGTCTGAGTCCTTTTTATTTAGATCAGCACCTTCCTCAATCAATCTCTTTATTGTTTCTGTTTCCCTGCGCTCTGCAGCTTGAAGCAATGGTTCACTCATATCCATATCTTCCCGTACCTCTTTTTCCTGTGTTTTTGTATCTGCATTATTATCTGAGACACAGCCTTGAAGGAGAATAACGCCTCCAATCACTATTGTTAGCCACCTCCTCATCTACTTCACCTGCCTATCTTCTTTAAATAAAATGACTCAGACTAGTTACTGCTTCTATTATGTTAGTATCAAAATGTGAACTCCCTCTAAAAAAATTCTTAAAGAAAGATAAACTTAATCTTAAAATTTCTTCATATATAAAAAAAATAGCCGTCACCTTTGTGACGGATCAAATTAAACACAGATTAATTTAAACATTGAATCGATAACCGGCTCCCCAAACGGTTTCCAGGAATTTCGGCTGTGCAGGGTCTCCTTCAATTTTCCCTCGTATTTTTCTAATATGAACGGTGACTGTTGAAACATCTGCAGCTGACTCCAGCCCCCAAATCTTTTCATAAAGCTGTTCTTTGCTCAATACTTGATTTGGATGCATTAGAAGAAATACTAATAAATCAAATTCCTTTGTTGTAAACGGAGTTTCTTCTCCGTCAATATAAACTTTACGTGCTGACTTATCAATTGTTATCCCATGTACGAAAATTGTATTTGTTTGAGTCTGTTTTCCTGCTAAACGTTCATATCGCTCTAAATGTGCTTTCACTCTGGCTACCAGTTCACTCGGACTAAAAGGCTTGGTAATATAATCGTCTGCCCCTAAGCCGAGACCCCGAATTTTATCGATATCTTCCTTTTTGGCTGACACAAACAAGATAGGAATGTTTTTAACTGCGCGTATTTGTTTACATATTTCAAACCCATTTACTCCTGGAAGCATGATGTCCAAAATAATTAAATCATAGTGTTCTTGAAGAGCCTTTTGGAGTCCTTCCTCACCAGAATGTTGAATATCGACACGAAACTTATTTATTTCTAAATAATCTCTTTGCAATTCTGCAATACTAATGTCATCTTCAATAAGCAATATTTTTTTCATATTTTTTCACCTTTCTTTAGGGAAAAGAATACACTTGTACCTTTACCCATCTCGCTTGAAGCCCAGATTTCCCCTCTATGCTCCAAAATTATTTGTTTCGCGATCGCAAGTCCTAAGCCGCTTCCGCCTGTCTCGGAACTTCTTGATTGTTCTGCACGGTAAAAACGTTCAAAAATATTTGGCAAGGCAGAAGGTTCTATCCCTTGCCCATTGTCTTCGACTTTAACAATTACATCGCCTAATCGATCATGAAGAGAAATAGAAATCTTCTTCCTGTCTTTATTCATATATTTAACACAATTACTTATTAAGTTGGCCAATACTCGTTTCAATTTCTCTCTATCCACTTTCACGAAGATTGGTTTATTCAAAAGATGAAGCTCCAAATGGATTCCTTGCTGAAGTAAATCCAAATAAAGTTCTTCTGCATAGTCTTTCATATATTTATCCAGTTCGACAGTTTCGAAATGGAATGGTTCTTTTTTCAAATCCAGCTTGGAAAATAAGAAAAGCTCATCAATTAATGAATCCATGTCTTTTGCTTTAAAGTGAACAGTCGACAAATACTTTTCCATCTTCTGAGGGGTATTGGCTACACCATCTTTTATCCCCTCAACATATCCAATAATCGATGTGATAGGTGTCTTCAAATCATGCGAAATATTGGCCAGAAGCTCTTTTCGATTTTCTTCATACCGAAGCTGGAGGTCTATCGATTCTTTTAGTTTAATTCTCATTTCCTCAAATGCTCTATTTAATTGTCCGATTTCATCATTTGAAACAGCTCCGATTTCAAAATTTAAATCTCCTGATTTTATTCTTTCAGCACCTTCTTTAAGAACTGAGATAGGTTTAATAATGCTTCGTGAGACTAAATAATTTAATATACCAATAATCATAATAAACAGAAACAGTAAAAGTCCTGATAAAATAGGAAACAATTCTCTAATGACCTCAGCATAGGAACTGGCCTTCCTTAATACGAAAACACTTCCTTCACTTTTATCCGGGAAATAAAAATCAAACTTTACATAGGTAAAAAAATAGTCGTTGAGTTTAATCGTATCTCGAGTATTGATGTTTGTTTCTTCAAAACCTGGAAGGGATTTAACCAATGCCTGTTTGTCAAGAGCATGGGAAGCGTACTCAACTTTTGTGCCTTTTCTAACAACAATGTCGATATCCTCTTTCTCAATCTTTTTAAGCTCCTTTTCATTTAGGAGCTGTTTCGGATTATTTTTAGCAAAAAGCTTTAAATCGAGAAACACACTTTCTTCAACTGTTGTCAAAGGTTTTTGTATATATGTTTTTTTGTAAAGATGCTCTATAGATCTTACATCACCTGTTATGGCAAAAATAATTAAAAAACCTGCTGCCAATAATAAAGTGATCGAAAAAAGAATCACTCCAATATAAGACAGCAGAAACCTCATTTTAATGGACATCTGTTTCACTCACTCTGTTATAAAAATTTTCATTAGATCATACCTTATTCTTAGCATTCAAGATAATTTTATAAACCCTATTATCCAGATTAAGAAATTAAAAGAACTATATCACATAAATCTTAAAACTTTCTAAAATATGTATGAAATATTTCTAAACAGCTGAGCAAAAGTGATTTCCATAGAACTATGCCCGAAATGTTTTCCCCAGATGTTCGCCTAGTCCATAGTAGTGCCTGAAATTATAAATGAGGGGACTCCATTCATGAGGGTTCACATGATGATCATCCTTAAGGATGGATGTATGCGCATGGACCTTTAATGCCGTTACTTCCACAATGGCAAAGTGAGAGTCATGTTCCGGAACTCGAATGTGCTCCACCCTGCTCTCGATCTGAAGTGGACATTCCAGGATTCTAAAGGGCTTTACAATTTCTGCTTCCTTCTTCGTAAGGGAGGCTGCAGAGAATTTATCTTTTTCAAAGCGGAATGAATTAACCCGTTTGTATTCCGGTACTGGGTACTTGCCTGTCAGTGGCGCTAATGCCTCTACTTTCTCCCAAAGGCCAGGGCCAGGAACGTTTACGACACATTCGGGATGATTGCGAAGATTTTCCAAAGCCTTTCCCCCCTCCCCGATTCCAAGGACAATGCATTCCCCTAATGCCCATGACGAGGATAAGGGGCTGATGTTGGATGTCCCATCCTCATTAAGTGTTGTTAACAATATCACCGGAGTTCCATAGTATAAGATTTTAGGCTGAATCGACTTGGTGATTATTTGGTTTTCTTCCTTTTTCATTGCAGTTTCCTCCTGAACTTTTTTACAAATATCATTGTAAGGGGTAGATATTTCAATTATCATCGAAATATGGATTACATGGAGGAATAAGATATGAATATGAATTCAAATGTAGCAAAAGTCGCTTCTCTGGTCAGTGAACCAAGTCGGGCAGCCATACTGACCGCCTTATTGGATGGCCGGTATCACACTGTAAATGAACTGGCCCATATGGCACGGATTAAACCGCAAACGGCCAGCTTTCATCTCAAAAAAATGCTGGATGCTCAAGTGGTTTCAGCAGAAAAACAAGGAAGGCACCGGTATTATGGCATCATGAATCAAGAAGTTGCCCAAGTGATGGAATCCTTTCTATCTATTGCGCCTGCTGCAGAAATTAAATCTTTTAAACATGCCTCTGAAGATAAAGCGATCCGCTTTGCCAGGACGTGCTATGATCATCTCGCTGGAAATTTAGGAGTGCAAATAACTGAATCACTAAAAAGAAAAGGATTTATTGCTGAAGAAAATGACACATTCAGTGTTACGGAAGAGGGAAAAGAATTTTTCCACACCATGCAAATAGACCTAGCCTCATTAAAAAAGAAACGCCGCTCTTTTTCCCATAAATGTCTGGACTGGAGCGAAAGACGCCATCATCTTGCAGGAGCACTGGGGAATGCCATCCTGGAGATACTCCTGGAACGAAATTGGATCCAGCGTATCCCCAAAACCCGGGCTATCAAAATAACCCCTTCTGGATTGAAGGGACTTAAGGATACATTTGCGATTGATATGGATAGAGAATAAAAATGGTACCCTCACTTCCTGGGTGCGGGTACCACTAGCATTCCTATTACCGTCGAATCTGCTGAACTATCATTTCTATCCAAGCCAATGAAAATTGTAAGCTAAAATTCCTAAGAGTGCCCCCACACCTGCTCCAAATCCTAACCCAAACAATGCCCATACAGCTTTTCTATTCACTTGATTTTTATTTTTTTCACCCAAGATCAGTACCTCCCTATAGAATGGACAGTAGCTTTCATAACAAAAATTGCTGCTTTAAATTTCTTGCACCTGTAAAAAAAAATGTATGATTATATAATAACATTATTCTATGCTGAATCGGAAATTCCTTCCATCTAAACAAGAGGACAAGCTCTAAAGCTTGTCCCCTGTTTATACTACATCTCTAAATCTGTAAATGCATAAGGCAATAAGTCCTTTAATGTCAGTTCTAATATTTCTTTCTTCTCATTTGTTAAGTAGACTGGCATATCAGGCAAACAAAACTCTGCTAATACCTGCCTGCAAATGCTGCATGGCGGAAGAAAATCTGCCGTATCACCAGCTACAGCTATAGCTTGAAAATCACCTTTTTTGTAACCGTTAGCAATTGCAGTGAAAATGGCTGTTCTCTCGGCACAGTTCGTCGCACCAAACGATACATTCTCCACATTCACTCCATTAATGACAGTGCCGTCTTTCAGTAATAAAGCGGCTCCAACCGGAAATTTGGAATACGGAGCATAAGCTCTTTCCCTCATACTGCGTGCACTTTCCATCAATTGCTCTTTATTCATAGTTACCCATCCTTTTCAAAGAAGAATGAACTTTTCACAGTCCCCTTAGGCCAATGTAAAATTGGCAGGATTTTTAATATATATTTTTTTGAAATGTTTGTCAATAAAGACTTGATATTTTCATCCATGAATAGAAGAAGGGGCTCAATATGAACAAAAGAAAAACGCTCGCTCTGCCCTCATTCATTAACCATTAATGCCACTAATACTAAATTGGCGATTATGCACTACCCAGCTGGCTGCGCTAATACTCATAAAAGATTCATCCTCTTATGTCTGGATGCTGCAACTGGTTCGGACTCCTATGCTGTATTCATTCTTTCCCTGTCCGAAGTAGCACCAAGTTCAGACACTACTGATCGCATTTCCTCTTCCTCTGTCCGAAGTGGCACCAAGTTCAGACACCACTGCTCACATTTTCTCTTCCTTTGTCCGAAGTAGCACGAGATTTGGAATTGTCCGCAATCCAGTAATTGCATCAACATCCTTAAGTGCAGCTTTTCTGATATTCCAATCCATTTTACCCTCTCCCAGCTTTTTATTCTTCTCATCCAGAACAGTTTACCAAATCAATCCATAATGTCTTCTCCTCCTTTAGACCCAAAAGTAATTACTCACGCCTTTTTGGTTTTACACATTTTTTTATAGGGGTAGAATTGTTGTGCACTGAGATTCTGAATATATTTAACCGATTATTCACAAAATCTATAGGAAGACAAGCAGATTGGACTGAACAGCATGTGGAAAATTTACAACATGGATATTAGAAGTATTTTTACTAATTGGGTTGCGGCAGTATTAATCGGAGGCTTGACGTTACTGCCTTCTTTATATGCCTGGTTTAACATCGAGGCTTCTTGGGATCCCTATAGTCAAACGGATCAGCTTCCAGTAGGAATCGTGAATGAAGATGCCGGAGCAGTGGTTCGTGATAAGGAAATACATATTGGAGATGACATCGTCAAGGAATTAAAGAAGAACGATGATATGGACTGGCACTTTGATAACCGTAAAGACGCGATGGATAAGGTGGAATACGGCGACTATTTTGCTGTCATTGTGATTCCGGATAATTTCTCCCAGAAGCTAGGAACCGTCATTGAAGACCAGCCCGAAAAAGCGAAAATCGAGTATTATGTGAATGAAAAAATCAATGCCATTGCACCTAAAATCACAGAAAAGGGTGCAGGCGGGATAGTCGATACGGTTACAAGCAATTTCATCTCAACCGTTAACGGCACTATTTTTGAGAAGTTTAATGAATTGGGTCTGGAGATTGAAAAAGACCTTCCGGATATAAAGCGGTTCGAAGAGTATGTTTTTCAAATGGAGGAAAAGCTTCCTGAAATCCATTCCTTATTAAGCAGCTCCCTGTCAGATGCAGAAAATGCAAAAAAAATGATTGATAAGGCACAAGCACTCGTTCCTGATGCCAAACGCGCAACAGGAAACGGTCTGCAGACCATTAATGAAACGATGAAATTTATAAATGAGGCTGAGAATCGCCTGAATGCAATGGAGCCCCAGATTCAGGAGAATCTGGAGAAGGTCCAGAATATGGCGGTAAAGGTGAACGATTTTATCTCCTCGGTTCAATCCTCTGATTTGAACCTGGACCAGGGAAAGGAAATAGGCAATCAAATCAATGAGCAGATAGCAGGTTCGCTTCAGAATATCGAGACTATCGAAACAGCGCTAAAGCAGCTGCAGGAATCCAATAAGGAACAAGGCACAAGCCAAAATCAGGAACAAATCAATCAGGCTCTGGAACAAATAGCCTTATTAAAACAGGAACTGCAGACTATCCAGGAAAACGGACAAAAGATCAATGCCTTTCTTTCAGACAAGCAGAAGGAAGCAGATGATTTAATCACCCGGCTTCAGGAAAATTCAGCTGTAACCGCAGGCAGGATCGACGCATTCGTTAAAGAATATAATGAAAACATCCGGCCAGCCATCAAACAGGAAGTGGCCAGCGCCAAGGAAACATTGAGTAATGCCCGGAATATCCTGACTGAAATACAATCCGCCATGCCTGAGATCGAAAAAATCCTTGCGAATACAGAGGGGAACTTAGGTGAAGGAGAAAAAACGCTTAAGCACATTATCGGAGAGTTTCCATATATAAGCGAAAAGATTAATCAATTAGCCGATCGGATTCGGGACATCAAGGGCGAGACAGACATCAACGAGATCATTGAGCTGCTGCAAAATGATCCCGAAGCAGAGAAGGGTTTCTTCGAGGAACCTGTTCAGCTTAATAAAAACAGCCTATTCCCAATCCAAAATTACGGAACAGGAATGACTCCCTTTTATACCGTACTTGCGATATGGGTAGGTGCCCTTCTATTAATTTCCCTTTTGGCTACAGATGTTCATCATCATGAAGAATTTACGGGAAAACAAATCTATTTCGGCAAACTGCTGACCTTCCTAAGCATTGGATTTGCACAGACCCTCGTAGTGACAATAGGGAATATCTTAATTCTCGGAGTGGATGCAGCTGAACCAGTATGGTTTATCCTGTTTGGACTGATAAGCAGTTTAGTGTTTATATTAATTGTTTATACATTAGTATCTGTATTTGGCGATGTAGGAAAAGCCATGGCGATTGTCTTGCTGGTGCTTCAGATTGCAGGTGCTGGCGGAACCTATCCGACCGCCTTGCTTCCTGAATTTTTCCAAACCATCCACCCCTTCCTGCCCTTCTCTTATGCCATTGATTTAATGAGAGAAGCTGTTGGAGGCATTGTTTGGGAAAGAGTTTACAGAGACCTTCTGGTCCTGACGCTATTCGGTTTCATTGCACTATTAATTGGAACCTTCCTGAAAGAGCCATTAAGCAGAAAAACAAAAGCGCTAATGAAAAAATCAAAGGAATCGGGGTTGTTTCATTAGGATTTAAAAGTTTTATTAACCCTCTTGACCTTTTCCAAAATGTGTAATAAAATCAGTAAAAATATAAATATGAGCTATGATAAGGATACGAATCTTTCTTTGTTTTCTTTCCAGAGATCAGGGCCATTTGGCTGCAAGCCCTGAAGAAAAGGGAATGATTTACCGCCTTGGAGCTATTATGGGGAAATGATCTATACCAGAGTATCCATAATCGGGGAATCCGTTATCTTTTTGAGCATAAAGCAGTCTTTCGGCATGTTTTATGGAATTAGGGTGGAACCACGGCCGCACTCGTCCCTTTTGCTGGGATGAGTGCGGCTTTTTATTTTAATTAAAACTATATAATTAGCGTTGATAAGGACATGAATCATTCTTTATTTTCTTTCCAGAGATCAGGGTCACCGGCTGCAAGCCCTGAAGAAAAGGGAATGATTTACCGCCTTGGAGCTATTATGGGGAAATGATCTATATCAGAGTATCCATAATCGGGGAATCCGTTATCTTTTTGAGCATAAAGCAGTCTTTCGGCATGCTTTATGGAATTAGGGTGGAACCACGGCCGCACTCGTCCCTTTTGCTGGGATGAGTGCGGCTTTTTATTTTAATTAAAACTATATAATTAGCGTTGATAAGGACATGAATCATTCTTTATTTTCTTTCCAGAGATCAGGGTCACCGGCTGCAAGCCCTGAAGAAAAGGGAATGATTTACCGCCTTGGAGCTATTATGGGGAAATGATCTATATCAGAGTATCCATAATCGGGGAATCCGTTATCTTTTTGAGCATAAAACAGTCTTTTTCGATTGCTTTATGGAATTAGGGTGGCACCACGACCACACTCGTCCCTATGTTTGGGAGGAGTGTGGTCTTTTTTTTATAACTAAAAATCAGGAGGAATTGAAATGGAAGCAGAAAAAATAAATCATAGAAAGTTAGGTCAAGAGCTGGAGCTTTTCACATCCATGGAGGAAGCCCCAGGAATGCCTTTTTTCCTGCCAAATGGAATGGTGATGCGAAATGAACTTGAAAGTTATTGGAGACGAAAACACCAGCGGGCAGGCTATCAGGAAATTAAGACACCGATTATGATGAAACAGGAACTTTGGGAACAATCCGGCCATTGGAATCATTATCATGAAAATATGTATTTCTCAAATGTGGATGAGCAAAATTATGCGATAAAGCCCATGAACTGCCCGGGTGCGATATTGGTTTTCAATAGCAAACGGAGAAGCTACCGGGAATTGCCTCTCCGCTATGCGGAGCTGGGATTAGTCCACAGACACGAACTCTCGGGTTCTTTGAATGGACTGTTAAGAGTTCGGTCGTTCACTCAAGATGACGCCCATTTATTTGTGATGGCTGATCAGATTGAAGCCGAGATAGATAAAATACTTGTCCTAATTGATGAGTTCTACTCCCATTTCGGTTTTGACTATAAAGTTGAACTTTCAACACGCCCGGAGGAATACATGGGATCACAAGAAATGTGGGAACGTGCTGAAGGAGCTTTGGAATCTGTTTTGAAAAACAAAGGAGTAAACTATCAGATTAATCCTGGTGATGGGGCGTTTTACGGGCCGAAAATTGACTTTCATATATTGGATTCGCTCGGCAGAAGCTGGCAATGCGGTACTATCCAGCTGGATTTTCAAATGCCGCAAAAGTTTAATTGTGCATATGTTGGTGAAGATAACAAACTTCACCTTCCCATTATGATTCACAGGGCAATTTTTGGTTCAGTTGAACGTTTCATGGCTATTCTAATTGAACATTTTGCAGGCGATTTCCCACTGTGGCTGTCACCCGTTCAAGCAAAGATCATTCCAATCTCTGACTCGCATGCTGAATATGCAGACTATGTGAAATCACAATTGGAAGAAGCAGGCATCCGTGCTGAAGCCGACTTTAGAACAGAGAAAATGGGACTCAAGATCAGGGAAGCCGCAAAACAGAAAGTTCCCTACATGCTGGTGATTGGTGATAAAGAAATGGAGCAGCAATCCCTGTCACTGAGAAAACGTAAAGAGGGAAATATCGGTGTGATGAGCATTAAGGATGTAATTGAGCGGTTTATTAATGAAACAAACGGCGGCAGATAAATCTTTCAAGCTCAGAAGGAACTTATTCCTTTTGGGCTTTCCTCTTTTACAAATAATCTATCTCTCCGAATTTTCTCCAGTTAACAATATCTTAATTTTCAAAATAATGTTATTATTTAAATGTAATAATTTTACACTTGGGGGAGGATTATTTTGAAAACCACTGCAATTGAGAAAGCCATTATTAATGAGACAACAATCAATTCACCACTCAATCTGGTATGGCTCGCTTGGACAATCTCTGATAGGGTATCTGAATGGTTTGCACCTGAAGCGAAAGTAGAAGCTAAGGAAGGCGGAGCTTATGAGCTTTATTTTATTCCCGGAAATAGTACGGGCATGAATACGAAGGGATGTAAAATTACTAAGCTTATTACTGAAAATGAGCTTGAGTTCACATGGAAAGGCCCAGACCAATTTGAGGATTTAATGAATAATGAGGATGAATTAACAACTGTTCATGTAAGTTTCCAGGCAATCCATGAAAATTCATCAAAAGTGATTGTTGAACATAGAGGATTTAAGAATCATGAAGATTGGATTGAAGCAATAAACTGGCATCAAATGGCCTGGTCAGGTGTACTGGACAGTTTAAAATCAGCTCTTGAAAAGGGCGAAGGAAACCTCTGCTGCCAGCCTTGAAAGCAAATACCTGCGGACACTCTTTTTTAAAACCGCAGTCAATTTCCTTCCAATTAATCCCTCTTCGGTATCTTTACTTACATATGTATGTTACAATGAAAGGTGAATCAAACCCTTAGGGTCAACTTGACTTTTCTTAGTCACCCCTTCGAAAGGGGGATAAAATTGGAGAAAATAAGCGTATTCCTGGATGATTATCGGAAAGCGCCTGATGGTCATGTATTAGTTGAGACCATTGATGAGTGTATCCATTTGCTTCAGACCTTTGAAATTGACCACTTGTCTTTAGACCATGATTTAGTAAGTAAATCGAGAAATGGTCTTATGCTTGTTCATTTAATGGTTCAAAAACAGTTATTTGCGGATCGCATAACTGTTCACTCTGCCAATTCCGCAGGCGGGAAAGCTATGTATCATTATTTAAAACAAGCACAGCAGGATTTTGAAATGCCCACTGATATTAAAGTAATCTTAAGGCCACTGCCCCTAAACTTCATTCCGCCAAATCATCTGCAAAAATAGTAGAATTCACCATACCTATTCCCCTTGATCACAGGATATATAAATGTCACCAGTATATGGGAAGCAGAGTTTATTAACTGCTTCCTTTTTTCATGACTTTAAAAATGATATGAATAACTGGAACCAGGCAAAAATAAATCCGCTTCTCCATATAGAGGAGCGGATTTAGCTTTAAGATTTTACTCCTATACGTTCAAATATGCCCAGGCATATTGTGCATATAGCTCTGCGCCTGTCGATAAGGCGTCTTCGTCAATATTGAATTTGCCGTGGTGATGAGCCCATTCGGTGTCTTTCTCTGGATTGCCGCTGCCGACTAGGGCGAAGCTGCCAGGTGCTTTGTCCAGGTAAAAACTGAAATCCTCCGCCCCCATTGTTGGTTTTTCATTATATAGAAAATCTTCCCCGAAAGCTTCAGAAGCAACTTTATGCACAAGGTTTGCACTGTATTCCTCATTAATTACCGCTTGGGAACCCCGAATGTATTCCACTTTTGCACCAGCACCATAGATCGATGCCGTCTTCTCAGCATAATTCTCAAGCTGTTTTTCAATATGATCCCTTGTTTCAGGATCGAAGCAGCGGACTGTTCCCTCGATGACTGCATTTTCAGCGATGATGTTAAACCTTGTGCCCACCATCATTTTTCCAATGGTGAGTACGGCAGGCTGCTGGGCATCAATGGTTCTGGACACAACACTCTGGACATTCATGACAAAGGATGAGGCCACTATAGCAGCATCAATGCAGTCATGCGGCATCGCCCCGTGCCTGCCTTTTCCTTTGAATGTCACCTTGAATATATCAGCTGATGCGAAGGATGGCCCAGGTGTACAGGACACTTTATGCGTCGGCATTTGCGACCAGATGTGGATGCCAAAGACATTGTCCACACCTTCCATCGCTCCCTGTTCCACCATCATCTTCGCCCCTTCCGCTACTTCTTCGGCTGGCTGGAACAGCAGGCGGACATTCCCCGGCAATTCTTCTTTTATCTCATTTAATGCCTTGGCGGCAATCAGCAGCATCGCGGTATGGGCATCATGTCCGCATGCATGCATTTTTCCATTTTCCAGGGAGGCATAAGGCAGATCCTTATTCAATTCCTCCACCTGCAGCGCATCCATGTCTCCCCTTAAAGCTACCGTCTTTCCGGGCTTCCCGCCTGCTATTTCAGCAATAACACCTGTTGGTTCCGTTCTTTTAAAGGGAATGCCCAGACCATCTAGGTACTCACAAATAAATTGGGTGGTTTTAAATTCCTCCCATGACACCTCTGGTTCACGATGCAATTTTCTTCGCAGCTTCGTTAATTCATCACTATATGCTCCAGTTAATTCTTTTAGCCCATTATGAATCATCTCTTACTCCGCCTCCGTTAACTCTATTGCTGCCTCAAACAGGATTTGAACAGCTTCGGCAATATGCCTGGAATCCGACCATTCTTCCGGACAATGGCTCAGGCCATTTTTACTTGGAATAAACAGCATCCCAGTACTTGTGTAATCAGCGAAAACCATTGCATCGTGCCCGGCGCCGCTATTCATGGGGCATGAAGTGAAACCCAGTTCACTGCTTTTCTTCTTTAACAGACTCACAATCTCTTTATTCATCTCTTTTGGCTGAATATATAAAAGCTGTTCAACCGTTATTTCTACTCCGCTATCACGATAGATCCCTGCTAATTCTTTTACTTTTTGAATAACATTCTGGACATGTTCTTCCTTGCCGGAGCGAATGTCTACAGAAAAGACCGTTTGATCCGGAATTACATTGGCTCCATTTGGATAGACCTGCATTTGCCCAGTGGTTACTACCGTTCCTTCTCCTTCGGCAGCAGCCAGCTCCGGGAATTGGGCTATCATCCCGGCGGCCGCAACCAGCGCATCAGACCGCCTGTCCATTGGAGTGGTCCCGGCATGCCCGGCCTGTCCTTTTACGGTTACTTCCAATTGCGTTAAGCCGACAATCGCTTCGACTACCCCTATTGGGATATTCTTTTCTTCTAAGATAGGTCCCTGTTCAATGTGCAATTCCAGATAAGCCTTTACTGACTGCTGGTCTCTTGTTTTCGGAAGAGACGGATCGAGCCCGATTTTCTTCATGGCTTCAACGGTCGTAATGCCATCGTTATCCTTCAATGATTTAAAGTCTTCCTCAGCCAGCAAACCGACCATTCCGCGTGAACCCATTAAGCCGCCGCCAAATCTGGAGCCTTCCTCTTCGATAAGGGCGATAACCTCCAGAGGATATTTTGGCGTTAATCCGTTCTCAGTGAAAAGTGCAGCGACTTCAAGTCCTGCTACAACTCCGGCAGGCCCATCATAGGATCCCCCATTCGGGACGGAATCAAAGTGAGAACCGATCAGAACACTTGGTGCATCTTTTAGGGACCCTTCAAGCTTTCCAAAGATATTGCCCAATCCATCTTCACGGACAGCCAAGCCCGCTTCCTTCATTTTCCCCTTAATATACTGCCGCGCAAGCAGATCCTCCTGACTATACGTCAGCCGGGTTGTTCCTTTGCCTGGAGTCGCTGTATAAGTGCTTAATGTGTCAATATGGTTTTCGATTCGCCCCTGTACTTTTTCCAGATTCACATTTTTCCCTGTTTGAACTTCACTCATTTCGATCCAATCCCTTTCTTATAATAGTCCGACAAAAATTCCGGCTAATACCACCGACACAATCGTCACCGTGATGAATCCCCCGACAAGCATAGGCGGAAGCATGTTGCTGGTCAGCATTTCCCTCTCTTTTTCATCTTCTGTCAATGATTTAATCACTTCATTTGTAATAATGTAGTCAGCCGGGAAACCATATAGTGCCGTCAGCGAAACCGCGAAAGCCATTTCCTTGCTCACCTTTAAAATTTTCCCTGCGATGAATGAGAAGATATACATTCCTATTACGCCTAGAATAATGCTTCCTGCCAGCGGATAAATAATCTCAAGCATCATCCCGGGTGTAGCCTGCTTTAAGCCGTCAAAAATAAAGAGCATCAGGGCCATGATCGCAAAGCCAAAACCATTTGCTTTCTGCAGTACCTGCTTCTCAAGAAAGCCAATACTTGTGGCAATAACCCCGAACAATAGACAAAGTACAAATGGACTGACACTCGCAACTGGAGCCAGCAGTGTTGATGTCAGATAAGCAAGGTAGGATACTGCCGCCAATCTTAAAAATTTGAAGAAATCTGTATTATATTTCTCCGGCATATTTCGAAAAAGCTTAAGCTCAGGTTTTGGAGCTGCCTCTGCTGCTGCAGCCGTCTCTTCACTCGCCATGCCCTGTGTCTTATAAGCAAGCTTTCCGCTTCGGTACTGCTGTAAAAGCCGCTTTCCTTCTTTTTTCAGGACAATGGAGGTGAGCGGATATCCAGCAAATCCCTGCATAACATAAATCACGATTGCAAAGACAGATAAAGAAGCCAGTCCCGCTTCTTTCGCTCCTTCGGACATAATCAGGGCAGATACAACGCCTCCAACCAATGGCGGAATGGCGACAACCACCGTTTTAAATCCAAAGATAAAGGTACCGATTCCAAGTAATATCGCGATAATTCCCAAAATCCCTGACAAAGCAATCACAATCGTCTTCCACTGATTTTTCAATTCCTGAATCGATAGCAAAGTCCCCATATTGGTAATCAATAAGTACATCATCATCGTAGCCACAACCGGCGGAACTCCTGCCAAAGCTACGATGTCCTGCGGAAAAAAAGTCCAATAGCCGGCAAGGAACAGTACGGCACAGACGAAAATGGACGGCACCCATGCCTTCGTGCGAACCGCAACCAAATCTCCAATAAATAAAATAAGCAAAAGAATTACTAACGCTAACAGCTGTGACATAAACCCTTCCCCCTCTATGTTGAATACCTATTCATTCGTGTTGCGAAAAATATATATTGTTAGAATAATAATACAATTATACTTTTCAGTCAATTTAAATTATTGAAAATTTTATGAAAGCGATGTCATTCCAGTTTTTGTATGGAACTTAATTCTTTATATAGTTTGGTAAAATAATAATATTATTTTATAAGTTCATGAGAGCTGGAGAAAAATAAAAACTCGTCAATATGACGAGTTTTCTGGATTAGAATTTAATTAATACATCCCCAATGTTATTCCATTCATATATAAGAAGATTCAATTCAGCACCTGCAATAGTAATCTTTTCTGTTTTATATAATTCTGCACCATAATACTCATAGAAATGGCGGGTTTTATTATCTTCAAGTACCTCAACAAAAATTCTATTAAAGCCAAGTTCTTCAAATTGCAGGAAAACCTTCCTTAATAGCCTCTTGCCAACTCCCTTACCTTGATATTCCTCTAGGAGGTAAATGGCAGTTAAGTCACCGGATTCCGGAACATGATTACTTTCTCTCTTGCCGCAATCAGCAAATCCGATGATTTTACCATTGCTATTTTCCGCAACAAATACATAATTTCCCTTTTTTATAATATTTTCATTCCATAATTCCGTACGCCTGTCATAGGATAGCTTCTTCAAAAATTCATCAGGAATGATATTTTTATAGGTTGTTCTCCAGCTATCAACATGTACTTTCGCAATACCCTTTGAATCAGCTAAAACAGCTTTTCTTATGTTCATGAGCTTCACCTCTGAAAAAGGATAAGGTTTATATTCAATAGAAACACAAATAATCCCTTTCCCAATTCAGCAAAAAAAAGGAGCAGCAGCTGCTCCCTTTCCTGATATTAGTTTCTAGGATCAACATAATCCGGATAATCGGTAATAATGGCGTCAACATCCATTTCGAACAGGAAGTCGGCGGCATCCTGGCTGCGCACTGTCCATGATCCAATTTGCATGCCAAGAGAGTGAACCTGATTCACTAATTCTTTTGTGACAATTCCATAGCTTGGATTAAACCAATCTGCATAGGCTGAAAATTCCTGTAAAGCTTCCGCTGTAGTATCCGCACGATTAGATGTCAGTACACCAATGGGAACATTAGGCAGAAGCTGATCCATTGTTTTCATGGATTCAAAGTTAAAAGATTGGATAATGATTTTTTCATTTTGCGGTTTATCAAGATTTCGTTCTTTTATTTTATCCGCCACTTGTTCTTCAATGCCAGGGTAAAGCTCTGGAGCCTTCAATTCTATTAATATTCCAACCTTACCATGGTAGCGATCCAGAATCTCTTCAAATGTCGGGATTGGTTCCCCTGCAAATTGTTCCCCTTTCCAGCTGCCGGCATCGAGACTTCTTAAATAGTCAAACGTTAAATCCCCCACTTTTCCGGTTCCATCTGTTGTACGATCCACAGATGTATCGTGAATTACCACTAATTCGCCATCCTTGCTTCTTTGAACATCAATTTCGATATAATCAGCTTTCATGTCTACAGCCAGATCAAAGCCGGCTACTGTATTCTCCGGTGCATACCCTGTGGCACCGCGATGCGCTATATTATCCACTTGTTTCCTTTCTCCTGTTGTCGGTTCTGCTGCGAACGCCTGGCTGATTGGGCTGAACAGCAGTGACAAAGCCACCCCTGTACCAATTAATAATTTTTTGTTCATGCTCTCCATCTCCTATCTAAATATGTATTCAACCATATTCTAAAAAAGAGATGTTGATCTAGTGTGTTGATGTCTTTATAGATAAATAAAGATAGTATGAAAAAAAACCAGCCTTTCTCCCTAGGTTTTTTTACAATTACACTTATACAATTTAGTGAAAATGCTTTATCAGTCAATTTTACCTGTATCCAGGAAATAGTATTTGATGTTTGGGGATGGTTGAAAACCAGCATGGCTATTATCAGCATCCAATGTTTAATACACAGCAAACTGCAAAAATGGAAAACATTTCTTCCAGAAAAGGAACGACGTGCATCATACATTATCCATATACAGGGCAGCCTGCAATATAGTCAAGGCGGAGGGGAAATGTCCTCCACTCACTTTTTGCTGCTTATTCCCCATAAAAATTAACAGTAACGATTCGAAAAAGAATACATAACATAATTTAGTTTTTAATATTAAATGGTTAAGACTCATCCATTCATAAAAATAGCCTGAAAATTATCAGTTAGGGTTTCAGTCTTGTTTTCCAAAAAATTTGGAGGTGATTAAAATACCTAAGACATTAGTCATTCCAAGAGGTGGATACAAACCTATACTTAATGTAATGAATACAGAAATTGCTGTTAATGAATTAAAAAAGCATTTTGAAGCCAGGCTTTCAGAGAACTTAAACCTGATAAAGGTATCACCACCTTTATTAGTAAGTGAAGGCAATGGAATAAACGATAACTTAAGCGGAAGCGAACGAGTTGTTTCATTTGATGCTTTAGATATTAAAGATCATCAAATTGAAATCGTTCAATCTTTAGCAAAGTGGAAAAGAGTCGCTTTAGGCAGATATGGGTTTACTATTGGTGAGGGACTTTACACAAATATGAATGCCGTTAGAAGAGATGAGGTATTAGACAACCTTCACTCAATGTATGTGGATCAATGGGACTGGGAAAAAATAATCTCAAAAGATCAGCGAAATCTGAAAACACTCAAAGCCGAGGTAAGGAATATCTATCAGGCAATGAAGTCGACGGAAAAACACATGTATGAGTTTCACCCCGCCCTTAAGCCGGTATTGCCAGAGGATATTTATTTTATCACAGCACAGGAGCTGGAGGACCTCTATCCCCACCTGACCCCAAAGGAGCGAGAGGATTCCGTTTCAAAGGAATACGGCGCTGTTTTTCTAATGCAAATCGGTGGAGCTCTGCGGTCTGGAACAAAGCACGACAGCCGTTCTCCAGACTATGATGACTGGTCATTTAACGGAGATATTTTATTTTGGAGCCCACTGCTGGAAAGGTCTATTGAAATCTCTTCTATGGGTATCCGGGTAGATGAAAATACGCTGCTAAAACAATTAAAGCTTGAAAATAATGAGGAACGAATCTTACTGGAGTTTCATAAATCTCTTCTTAATGGAGAACTTCCTTATACACTTGGAGGAGGTATAGGGCAGTCCAGATTATGCATGTTTTTATTAAAGAAAGCACATATTGGGGAAGTCCAGGCTTCAGTTTGGAATGTAGAAATACTAAGATACTGCCAAGAAAATAATATTAACCTGCTGTGAATTACCCCTTTTTGATTTATAAACAATACTGCTGATAGCTTCCTGCCAAGTTATCAGCTCTTTATTTTCCTCCAAATGTCTAGTGTAGGCTTGACTACACAGTATCCCATATTAAAAGATGAAAATTCCCTGCTTTTCATACGAAAAGTCAGGGAGTAGTTTTATGAAAGACTGGGAGGAATTTGATCCTGCCTCATAACTGAAGGCGGTGTATTATATATATATGGAGGAGCTGGCTTAAGCTTAGGTTTTTTTGCAAATGGCTGCGGATTTTTAACATATTGGAATGTTCCCTGGCCATCCATGCTTGGCCCGCTTGCCCAGCGCCCCTTGGCACTTTGATCGCCATCTGAAAAATTGAATAAAACATATGAGACTTCCTGTTTTTCTAAGTGTTTAGGGAATGTACTCGGAACCACGATATTTTCTTTTGATTCCAATTCCCGAATCGCTGCGATCCACTGATTTTGGTGCATAGTGTCCCTTGCAAGGAGCCAGGCCAGCATGTCTCTTACACCTGGATCAGTAGTTTCATTATAGAGTCTGGCTACCTGAAGACGCCCTTGGGATTCTGCTGTAAGATTCGCCCGGAAATCAGCTAATAGGTTTCCGCTCGCAATAATATAATCCGCTGTCCACCTATTGCCGACACTATCAGCAGGCATTGCCCCCAATCCAGAAACGATTACATGCTGAGGGTTCATCCCTCCTAAAATTGCTTCCAAAACAGGATCTTTGGCTGCCTCCTCCTGTGCCCCCACCGGTGCTCCATCAAGCAATCTTGCTATCATCGTTGAAAGCATTTCGATATGTGCCAATTCTTCTGTCCCTGTGTCCATTAAAAGATCGCGGTATTTCCCATCCCCCCGGGTATTCCAGCCTTGAAACAGATATTGCATCGCTACAGAAATTTCGCCGAATTGGCCACCAAGTACCTCTTGAAGTTTCTTCGCATAAACAGGATCAGGTCTTTCAGGTTTGGCATGATATTGTAATTCTTTGATGTGATAAAACATATAAGCCCTCCCTAATTTTTCTCATACCATATAACTTTATGAATGCCTGCTTTCGTTTATGCTCAGTACCTTGGATTAATGAAAAAGGAATATATAGAGACGCGCAGTGGTTACTACATGGTGATGCTTAACTTTAGAGCTAGTTATGAAAGCAGCGCTAAAGTGAACTCATAAATTGCTTGGCTGCCTATTTATATACAAAACAATGAAAATGCTTGCTAAGACTCAATTGAGTCAAATAGTACCTTTCGCTATAAACCGATGAAAATTCGGATTTAATATCCATCATCCTAACACCATGAAGATACTCCTCCCCCATAACTCTTTCCACTCAAGGACTTTCCATTCACCTAGTTTAAGTCCCGCTGTTGAAACAGTAGAACTCCTCCAATAGTGCCCCCATCATATTTATCATTTCGGATATGTTCTAAATCGAAACTATCAATTTCATGTCTATTTTTCTCAGATTTCGAATATAAAATCTGGCGGGAGGAGGAGGAAAACATAATCTTTGTCCTTCCCCAGTCATTCAAGCTTCATCATCTAAAGCCTTTATTGCCATCTCCGCAGCCTCTGCAATCAGAGCGTTATCATATTCGGCATCCTTTGAATCCCGGCTGGAAAGGATCGTCATGATAATCGGCTCCCTGTTCGGCGGCCAGACAATCGCAATGTCATTACGTGTTCCGAAGCCTGCTGCACCGCTCTTATCAGCTACTTCCCAGCCGCTTGGCACACCAGCACGGATTAATGGATCCCCAGTAACGTTACCCCGCATCCACTCGGTTAAAATGTTCCGCTTTTCTTCAGACAGAAAATGGCCAATTAAAACTTTCTGAAGGCTTGCTGCAAGTGTTTCAGGTGTACTTGTATCCCGAATGTCCCCTGGCTCTGCCTCGTTCAAATCCGTCTCGAACCGCTCAGGCTTTGTAACAGTATCCCCCATTTCTTTCAAAGCTGCTTCGAATCCTTCAGGCCCTCCTAATTCCTCTAAAATTAAGTTGCCTGCTGTATTGTCGCTAAACCGGATTGCCGCTTCACAGAGTTCCCTTAAAGTCATGCCAGTCTTTACATGCTTTTCTGTAACAGGAGAATATGTCACCAGGTCATCACTTGTGTATGTAATGATTTCATTCATTTCCTCCAGTGATTTTCTCTGCAGCAATATTGCAGCTGCCAGCGGCTTGAATGTAGATGCGTAGGCAAATCTCTCGTTAGACCTGTAAGTAATTGTCTTTTTCGTTCCTGTGTCATATGCATACACACCAAGCCGTGCGTCAAATTCCTTCTCCAGCTTTTTGAATTTTTGTTTTGTATTTACAGAAGTTTCTTTGGAGTTTTCTGCCGCACTGACATCTGATTGATAACTGCCATTTGCACAGCCAGTCAGGGCAAGAAGCAGAACCAAACTGACTAGCCGGACTGCTTTTAACCTATTCTTACTAAAAACAGAATGATATTGTTT
Source organism: Cytobacillus sp. Bac17 (assembly GCF_024519925.1). Classification (NCBI taxonomy): domain Bacteria; kingdom Bacillati; phylum Bacillota; class Bacilli; order Caryophanales; family Bacillaceae; genus Cytobacillus; species Cytobacillus sp. Bac17. The sequence continues at coordinate 99,114 of NZ_JALJRC010000003.1, forward strand.
CCTCATATTTATTACCTCTCTCCATAAAAATTTTAAGCTTTTTACTTTTAAAACAACGCATAGAGACTACGAGTGTAATACAATACTACATTTGTAATCTTTTTTGTCAACCGCTAGAAACCCATGATATTATGGTGTTTCACAAGATCACCATGATTTGATAAAGTAAAAATAGAATGCTAGCAGGATTGGTATTCATTTTATCCAGGGAATTAAAACTAGATGTGAAATTTTAGAAGGAAGGTCTGAGGATGATAACAAGCTCACAGTTCTTATCTATTTTTTTGGAATGTCTGCTGGTGTCTTCTTTTACAATCGGAGTCATTCTTCTGTTAAAAAGACTTTTAAAGAAACATTTAACAGCCCAAGCTCACTATAATCTTTGGTTTCTAGTATTGCTTGCTCTGCCACTGCCTCTTATTCCATTACAATTCATGCCATTTGCGGATTCATTATCCTTTTGGAATAGCAATAGCAGCCTTCAATCCCAAACTGCGCCATCTGCAGAGGTTCCATTAAGGCAAAATAATTGGATGGAGGACATAACCGTCTCGGTGGAACGCTATGATTTAACATTATTAAATAATGCTTTATTCTTTATTTGGATTTCAGGAGTGGCTATTTTAACTGTATTTACGCTGCTCGCAATGCTTAAGATCAGTAAAATAAAGAAACACACAAACAGCCTGAGAAATAACGGGCTTTTATCATTATTCGAGGACTGCAAACACAAACTGAAGATTACTGGATGTATTATTGTCGGAGAGTCATCTCTCGTTAAAACCCCAATGACGTTTGGCCTTTTAAAGACTTATGTGGTGCTTCCCCGCCATTTTGACGAGTGGCTTTCTGAAAAGGATATAGAATATATCTTTTTACATGAACTGAGCCACTATAAAAATAAAGATTTTGCAGTCAATTATTTTATGGTGATTCTTCAAGTTTTATATTGGTTTAATCCTTTAGTTTGGCTTGCTTTTAGGAGAATGAGGCTGGATCGCGAAATCGCCTGTGATGCTAAGGTTTTAAATTCTTTGAATGAGAAGGCTTATATGGAGTATGGAAACAGCATTATTCATTTTGCCCATAATGCCTCAAGGGCAGTGACTGTCGATTTGGCAAACCATTTAAACGGGTCAAAGAAACAGATCAAAACGAGAATCGAAAAAATTGCCTGTTTTAAACCGGAATCAAAACTGCTGAGATGGAAAAGTGCGGCAGTACTCCTTTTTGCGGGGATATTTATTGCAGGCCAAGCTCCATTTATCTCTGTAATGGCTCATGAAAATAGCAGCTATAAATTTAAGGATGATAACATTATTTATGAGGATTTAGGCAATTATTTTGCAGGGTTTGATGGAAGCTTTGTGTTGTATGATAAAGAAGCAGACCAATATCTTATTCATAATCGGAATAAAAGCACATTAAGGGTTTCACCAAATTCCACTTATAAGATTTATAGTGCTCTGCTTGGTTTGGAATCAGGTACCATAACGGTTGAAAACTCGTCGGTCAAATGGAACGGACTTAAGTATCCTATTGATTCCTGGAATGCGGATCAGGATTTAACTTCTGCAATAAGAAATTCTGTTACATGGTATTTTCAATCGTTAGACCAGCAGGTGCAGCCCGGTACGATTCAAACCTTCTTAGACCGAATCAAGTACGGGAATCGTGATCTAACTGGTGGAATAGACGAATATTGGCTGGAATCTTCCCTTAAAATTTCTCCAGTGGAACAAGTTCAGCTGCTTAAGAAATTTTATGCAAATCAATTTGGATTTAAAGAAAAGAATATCCAAACAGTGAAGGATTCCATTAAACTAGAGAGAAAAGAGGGAGCCCTCCTTTCAGGAAAAACAGGTACAGGCACTGTAAATGGAAAAAACATCAATGGATGGTTCATTGGATATGTTGAGTCAGGGCAGGACACATACTTTTTTGCAACAAATATACAGAATGAAGATGACTCTAATGGAAGTAAAGCAGCTGAAATTACATTATCCATTTTGAAGCAGAAAGGCATTTATTAATTGGTTCATCTCATTAAAGAAGGAGGGCGGTAATATGACTGATAGGATTCCCAGCATCTCAGAATCCGAGTGGGAAGTCATGACAGTTCTTTGGCACGGCGCACCCAAAACCGCTAATGAAGTCATTCTATCCTTACAAGAGAGTACAGACTGGAAGCCCAAAACAATCCGTACTCTTCTGGATAGGCTTGTCCATAAGAATGTAGTCGGCGTAAATAAAAACCAGAGAATCTATACCTTTTTCCCGCTCTATTCACAGGATGAATGCCAGCGGGCTGAAGCTCAATCCTTTATCAAGCGAATCTATGGAGGAACGGTGAAATCCATGCTAGTCCAATTCATCCAGGAAGACTCCCTGTCTGATGAGGAAATTAACGAACTGCGGACGATTTTGGCAAAGAAACAAGAGAAGGATCAATAACCTACATGCGTGGCCCTCTACAATGGCTGGGGTTTTTAGCCTCTTCTATCCTTGCTGGAACCTAAATACCTGTTACCGGATTACCTTAACAATAATACTAAAAAAGAAGAAGAGCATTGTGCAAATCCATTGCTCTCCTTCTTCTTTATACTTTGTAATTCATGCTTACTATTTCATTCGGTCTTTACCTGTTCACTTTGTATGTTTATTGCTAAATCGCAGCCTTCCTTTTGAATGCCTGTTTCAGATCAATCCCAAACACTAGGCCATTACCCTATAACTCTCCACAATTGGGCGGTGTATCCTTTTCCCCCTCAGCGAAATCACAGCCTTCAGCAACTGATTCAAGTCCGTATTCAGTATTGCTTATTTCATATAAATCCTGAGCATTTTTTTGGATATTCCCGAGCTGCTTTTCTTTCTTTTCTCTCATGTCTTTCCTCCAATGTTTTTATTTAAAAGTTTTATCTTAGATGAGCAATATTATTCGTGTTGAGGAGATTCATGGGAGCAGCACTTCTAATGAGCAATAACGCCATATTCATGCAAAAAGCCACTGTAGTTAAGAATTAACGGAAGCTTTCCCTGCACCTGAAACATAAGAAAAGCCAATTCCGCAATGGGAATTGGCTTTTCTTTTTATTGATGCTTTAGGAGAATTCTAAAGCTCAATTTGTTTAATTATCTTAGCTGGATTTCCGCCAACTACTACATTATCAGGCACATCTTTCGTAACAACTGCACCTGAAGCGATAACAACATTGTCCCCAATTGTTACACCTGGATTGATTACGGCACTTCCGCCAATCCATACATTGTTTCCAAACATGATCGGCTTTGCGTATTCTCTGCCTGAATTGCGTTCAGCAGGATGAAGCGGGTGTGTTGCCGTATAAATTTGCACTCCGGGTGCAAGCATGCAATTATCTCCAAAACGAACTTCACTGACATCTAAAATAGTGCAGTCGAAGTTCGCGAAAAAGTTTTCTCCTACATGCGTATTATAACCGTAATCAAATCTGATATTTAAGCTCCATATAAACGTTTTTCCCAGTTGAACCGAGCAGTTCCTTTAATAATTTTGTCCTTTTTTCTTCTTCAGTCTCCAGAGTTTGATTATAAATTCTGACCTTTCGCCTTGCTTCTTCGCGCTCCTTTAGTAATACCGGATCGGCAGGATCATACATTTCTCCAGCCAGCATTTTCTCTTTTTCTGTTTTCATTTTAATGGCCTACTTTCAAATTTATCTATTTGTGCTAAAGGTAACATCCTCAGAGCTATTAATCTCTTTCTTATTCAGCAGGCGGTTCAGTTTTTCAGAAATTAAGAACATTGCTGCAGCAAGAAGAACAATACATAACGGGAAAATCCCAATTGTTGAATGAGAGGCAATGAAGCCTAGAACAGGCGGCAGAAAGGTACTGCCTGTATATGCAACAGCCATTTGATAACCCATGATGGTCTGGGAATGCTTCTTCCCAAAACGCGCTGGCGTTTCGTGCAGCATACACGGAAAGATTGGTGCCAATCCTAATCCAACCAAAACAAAGCCTGCAAGCGCGAAAACGGATGTAAATGGCAGGAAAAGAAGGATGGCACCAGCAAGTGCAAGAATTTGCCCCATCCGAATGAGAGTACGATTATTCACTTTAAACGTAATGAAACCAGTAATAAATCTGCCAATTGTAATGCCTGCGAAATAAAAGGAAACCCATTGGGCAGCCTCCGCTGCCGGCAGGCCCTTCATACTTACCAGAAAGCTGCTTCCCCAGAGCCCCATCGTGGCTTCTGCCCCGCAATAAAACAAGAAGGATAATAAAGCTAATTTAACTCCTCTGATTTGGAGCGGTTTTACAATTTCAGCATGATCCACTCTTTCTCCTGATTCCTCCGCCTCTCCATTATTTTTCTTTCCTTTATTCCATAAAGGCAAAGTCAGCAAAAGGATGATTGCCAGCACAAATTGTATTCCTGCAATGGCAAAATACCCATTGCTCCAGGAGTTCCCCCCTGCAATATACTGGGCCATGATGATCGGGCCAATGGTGGCTCCGACTCCCCAGAAACTGTGCAACCAGCTCATATGATGTGCTTTATAATGCGCAGCAACATAATCGTTTAATCCTGCATCAATTGCACCTGCCCCCAATCCGAGAGGTATGGCACATAGAAATAGCCAATAAACCGATGGAGCAAAATAAAAGCCAAGTAACGCGGCAGCAGTCATTAACGTACTGAAAAAAGATACCTTCCCAGTTCCAAACCGTTTGAGTATTCTTCCGCTAACTAAGCTCGAGATGATTGTACCGCCAGCTATTGTCATAAAAAGCCATCCGGCAGTCTCCAGCGGGGCGCCTAAGTCTGCCTGCATGACAGGCCATGCCGCCCCTAACACTGAATCCGGCAGACCCAGACTAATAAAAGCCAAATATATGATCACCAAAAGGATTGTTGCCATGCTTCAGCCTCACCTATTTTCTGATATATTTTTCGGGCGACTCAAGCATAAGCGCCAGCCCCAGACTCTGCAATCCGTATAAATAGTCCTGTTTCCAATCACTTATTGCCAGAATGGGCAGATGTTCTGCCGGAATGTATTCTGAGCTTGCTGCTGCAATTTTTTCTACCAAGGTCTCTTCCACTTCATCTTTGCAGAAGATGAACGTATGAGGATTAATGATAGCCGTAATTGAGGCTACTAATCTGCTGATAGCATCAACCTGATTATCTCTGGATATCAGCATCTCTTTATGACTGAATCCATTTTCCAAGGCTTCGCGGAAGTTTCGGTCATCATATTGAGGAACAAATGAAACTTCCCCGGCAAAAAAAGTGTTTCCCCGCACAACATCCCCGTTGATCATAAATCCCGCACCAGGACCATTTTGACCGGAATATAAATACACAAGGGATTGATGATCTTTTATCCCATTAGAATGGTGATATCCAAGAACAGCAGCATTCATGTCGTTCTCTACAATAACTGGCATCGAAAAGAGATTCTCAAAATATCCTTTAATATCGAAGTCTTGAAACAGTTCATAGCCGGGTATATAAAAGATCCGCCCATTCTTAACGGAACCCGGCACCCCAATGGCAAGCGACCGGATTGCTTGTTTATCTGCCAATAATTTTTCAATCGAGCCCGTTAATAAATTCAGCCCGCCGTCAGTCAATACACTTTGAACGGTTCCTTGTTCCTTCACTTCTCCCGCACAATTAAAAATGGCATAATTCGTCTCTGTCTTCTCTAAGAAAATTGCCAGGCCCAGCATATAGTCAGGATTGTATGTATATCTTTTCGCTCTTCTCCCTCCGCTGGATTCATCCAGTCCCGACGACAGAATTTCCCCATCCTTCTCCATCTGTGAAAGGAACTTGCTTATCGTCGGAAAACTGATTCCCAATTTATCACTTAGTTCAACTTTGGTTGCACTTCCCAGGTCTAAAAGCGATCTGCGAATACCAGAAAGGATGCCCAGGCTTAAAGCTTTTGGAGCAGTCTTCATTATTCTCACCACCTGCAAATCATACTTATTAAACAGATTTAAAAAGTATTCAATAATAAACTTATTAAAGATCTTTAATAAGTTTATTATTGGAAATATATCATTAAAATTAACCGAAAACAACCTTCCCTTTATCAGAGAAGTAATTTTTCAGCAGACTGTCTTTACAAGGTTCCTCGTTGAGCTTGAATACTAATTTTTTTTACCTTTCTAGGCGCCCCTGAGAGTCAAGGAGAAAGCTATTCCTTCCAATATATTACTCCCGACTATATAATAATACTAAGAACGAATCTATTAAAGGAGCAGATTCAGGCATGCAAAAACTTACCCTGGCTGAAGCAGTAAAATTAAAAAGTGTTCTGGCTAAACGAATTCACGAGTTAGAAGAAGAAATGGACCGTGTAGCATTTGCCGATATTGAAAAAGGCAGCAAGCTTCCTGAAATGCCAAGATCGCTTGGTATGGTGGAAAAAGAGATGGATGAAGTCCGTAAAGACATGAGACTGCTGGATAAGCTTGTATATAAAGCCAATATTGAAAATGACATCACCTTTAACAATGAATCATTGCCAATCGTAGAAGCAATTGAGCTTGCCACCCAATATCGGGCAAAGGCCCGCAAATTCAAGGAATATGGCACAGCAGCCAGAGAGGAATTCCTTTATACAGTGTCGGAAAACGTGTCGATGGTGAAAATGGCGCTATTTGATCCGGAGCAGTACCGATTAAAGGGCCTGGAAGCCGAACGCCAGGCGAATCGTCTGTCCAACTTAATCAATAACAAGAATTATTTGATAGAATTAGAGTTTGACAGCGAAAAGTATTTCTAGACCTTGAAGTGGTGAGACTCTGCTTCAAGGCATAGAAGGAACACCCTCCTATTGTGTACAAAGGTACCTTGTAATGGCAATGACAAACCGATTATCCATGACCCATTACAACTTCATCCGTAACCAATAACCAACCATGGCTACTGGAGGCCGACGGCCATTCAACCGTAATCCCGGTTCCTTCTATGAGCCTCCATTCAATTTGAATGGAGGCTTTTTATTAATCCAATGACCTGAGGGGGACACAATTTCTCTGAAAGATCAGCAAAAGGGACAGTGTACCTGTCCCCGTGTCCCTTAAAGCAGCAGTTCCCACGTTTCTCCAACTAATTCGTGCCCAAAGCTATGATGTTTTTCCTCCTTAACAAGCTGAAATCCCTTTTTCCGATAGATATGCCGCGCTTCTTTAAGAACACTGTTTGTCCATAGAACGAGTTTCTTATATCCTGCTTGTTTGGAAAAGTTTATGCATTCTTCAACCATTTGTGAACCAAGGCCCATTCCTCTCGCCTTTGGGTCTACTATTAATAGACGAAGCTTAGCCGTATCCTCACTTCCTTCTACAACAAAAATAGAACCCACTATTTCTCCGTTCATTTCGGCAATCCAGCAGCGTTCCCGCTTAGGATTATAGTTGATTATAAAGTCCGCTGCAATTTGAGATACAAGAGCTTCAAATCTCTCATCCCATCCAAATTCTTGTGAATACAAAAGACCATGCTTGTGTACAACCCACCCCATATCACCAGGTTCATGCTGACGAAGAAAATACGGGCCTGAAAATTTTAGGCTTTCATTCTTGCTGATCAGTCCTTCAACGGTTTTCATAGCGTTAATTAATTGCTGCTGTTCACTTTCCGATAATTTCCCAAGAAGATCCGCTATTTCATTGTATGAACGTTCATTTAGTTTAGAAAAAGCTTTTTCTCCCTCTGGCGTAAGCTTTAAAATGCGCTGCCTGGCATCTTTAGCAGAACGTTCTTTCTTTATAAGGCCTTTCTCTTCAAATCGGGCTAATATTCGACTTAAATAGCCTGCATCTAAACCCAGCTCTTGAGTTAAATTTGATGCTGCAGGGTCCTCGTTAGTGGCGATTTCAAACAGGATTCTGGATTCTGTCAGTGAATAGGGGCTATGTAGTAACCCTTCCCGCAAAGCTCCTATTTGTCTGGTCATAAAACGGTTAAAATGGCGAACAGCACTGATTCTTTCCTCAAACGGGATCATGGACAAAGAAATCACTCCTCAGAATATAGTTGCCTTTGTCAAATATAATAATTAATTTATTTGCTTCAGTCAACTTCTTTCCGGAACAAAGAGGAAGCTTGTTAAAAGAAAAAGCGCCAATTTCTTTAAATTGAAATCGGCACTTCGTTTATTTCCTTATATTCGTTTAGCGTGATGCTTTAGGCGGCTGGCACACATCACATTTACGCTGGTGATTATTTTTAAATTTCGTAAATGTTTTTTCAAACTCACTGCCGCATGCACATTTAAAAAGCAGTTTTTGAGAAAAACCATGATATTCCGTCGATAACAGCTTACTATCTGAATTTTTCTCAACAAATTCATTAATTTTACTGATTGTCCATCGTTTATTCATACTACACACCTCCATATTTAATCACTAGGCGGAGGCTTTTCTGGGCATCCGTTCCACCATGAGCACTACTCATAATTCCTAAGTTCCTCATTATAACATGGTCTGGGGACAAAGGAACAGGTTCATTGCCCCATCCATTCCAGTATCACTGATTGTTTAACATCTTACATATTTTCGTTTAAAGCCAAGCTTCCCTCTATCTACTTCCTTCTGGATATTTTCTGAGGCGTGCAGGAAACTGCTTTTTTTCTTGTCCCGCTTCATTTCAACCGGCCCGATGGCTTTTGCTGTCTCAACTGCTTTTTCATGGAGCGGCAAATAGGAAACACCCACTGTATAGACAAAATTATTCATGGCGGATTTTGTACGCTCCGGAGAATCGTGGATGGTGTCTTTCACTTTATCAAGCATTTTGGCCAGTTTCTCTTCGGAAAATTCAGCGTCCGGACGATTCCCCAAAAGCCAGCAGTAGCAGCTCCAGCCCCCTGACATCCGCAGCTCTTCCCCGCTTTCGATCCATTTATCGGCAACAGGCTGTGCAATATCTCCTTCAGCTAATGTAACGGCCACCACATAGTCGGACAGCATATAAAAATATGCATCATCCATCCAGCGGTCAAAATCCGCTTCGGTCATGGCTTCTGGATCTGCAATGATGCCTGCAAAGTACATGGCATCGTAGTTCCCTGTAGCGTATAGCTCCTCTGCCAAAGGCTGATTTCTTTTAATTTTTTTGGCGATTGGCTTCATTGCACCTGTTGCCACTCCAAAAAGCGGCTCGTGCGCGCCGTTTGATATGTACATTTTCTTGGTCCGTTCCTTGCTGAGAGCTTCGAGCTCCTGCATAACCGTTTGTAAATCCATCTTTAAGCACTTCCTTCCATTTTAATAATGTTAACTTCACTTGTGCGCCTCAAGACCCCAAGTATTCTGTTTTCAGTTCAATCTCTTTTACTTCTTTATCGTAATAGACCTTATAGGCCCTGGCGTTGGGTCTTGAGCTTACGATTCGGCTGACCTCTTCCTCAATAAAGTGGATAGCCACTCCATCATCCGCTGCAATTCCAGGCTTTATTTTATCAGAAGCCAAAAGCTCATGATAGGCAGGCCTTCTTTCCGCTTCCCCATCGTAATGAGGGCAATTGCTTCCTTTTAAGAAGCCCAGGCATGTTAAGGGCTCCAGTTTATCGCCATATGAATCCGAAACCCCTTCTTCAAACCAGCAAATGGATCCTGCGCTGATGCCCGCTAATACAATCCCTTGGCCCCATGCCTTTCTTAAAATCTTATCTAGTCCCCATTCTTTCCATAAAGCCAATAAATTCTTCGTATTTCCGCCTCCAACATAGATGATATCTTTATCCAGTATAAACCCCTCTATATCTCTTGTTGGCGGCTTAAATAAAGATAAGTGGGACGGCTGGCACTTCTGATTTTCAAAAAAGTCATAAAACCACTTGATGCAAATGTCGGAATCTCCTGTAGCCGTAGGAATATAACAGATTTTAGGATTTTCTTTTCCTGACTGCCGCAAAATATATTCATCTAATAATGGATTCTCCGGTTCCATAGAGAATCCCCCGCCTCCAAGAGCGATTATTTGTCTCATATTCCAGCTCCCCCCAAACATGTTTAGTATAAATATTCTCCTTCATGACTGACGTTCCTTGTTCAACTAACTAAAAAAATGGAGCTGCCCATATGACAGCTCCATTATAAAAGATATCTTACGATTCACTCAGCGCTGGCTTCCCCGCTTCAAGAAGCACCTGATCCCGCCCTAATATGAATGCTAATAGGATAATGAATGCCCCTGTTCCAGCAAGAAGCCATTCGACGGCAATGATATCTGCAATTGGTCCAAATATCAGCATGCCGATCGGCATCATGGAGGTGGAGATCATCCCCATGACTCCAAACACCCTGCCTAAATAGTTCTCTTCAATTTTTTCCTGCAGCATGACAGTAGTTGGCGTGTTGAATATTGGCATCGCCACACCGAACAAGGCCATGAACACTAAATAGATCCAGAAGACCGGGACAATGCCAAGCGCCAAAGTGCATATTCCCATGATGAGACTGGCGAGGGTCATCGTTTTAATTTTATTTGGATAGCCTCCCCAGGAAGCAATGATTCCTCCGCCAATCATCATGCCGACTGAAAAAGCAATTTCAATGGCTGTCAGCTTCCATACATCTCCGCCAAAGGTGCGGGTAACCTGCAGCGGCGTCAAAAAGGCGGCAGGCGCCATCAGCACGAAGAAGACAGCAAAGAACAGGAAGAACTTTTTCAGAAATGGATTGCTGTTTACATATTGCAGACCTTCTTTAAAGTCGCTGAAGTAGCTCGTAGTCTGTTTGGCCGTGGCCTTTTCGTGCACAGCAATTTTGACAAAAGTCATCAGTGTAACAATGGCAATCGCTGCTGTGATGACATCGATGAAAAAGATGATTTCAAGTGATGACATTGCCAGCAGAGCAGCACTGACCATTGGCGAGACAAACATGATAACGGCTTGAATGCTTCCGTTTGCTCCGTTTACCTTTGTGAGCTTATCCTTCGGGACAATCTGAGGCAGAATCGCCCCGACAGCAGGAGTCTGAATCCCTGTTCCAAGGGCACGGATCGCTGCCATGACAAATAGAAGCCAAATGGATTCATAACCCATAAAAAAGAGGATAGCGAGAATCAGTGTTGAAAAGGCAATAAGACCATCTGCTAAAATAATCAGCATTTTCCGGTTATACCGGTCTGCCCAGACACCCGCGACCGGTGATAAAAAGAAGGTCGGAATAAAACCGCATATGATGTAGAGCGTCATCATCAAACCAGATTCTGTCGTTAAGGTAATATGCCACATAATGGCGTATTGAACAAGGGACGATCCAAACAGCGAGATCGTCTGACTGCTTAAAAAGAGAATAATATTCTTAAGCCAATTCTCCTGCAGATTAGGATTTTTTGTACTCATTGTCTAATCACTCATTTCTATATTAGTTAATAAAAACAAGCTTTGCCTATATTCAGTTGATTAATCCGCTCTATACATTCTATTTCTAAAGACAGCAAAAAAGAGGAGAAATTCATCTCCTCTTTAAAAATAACCGTTAAATTTAGGTTTCCTTAAATAGACAGACCAATCCCGTCGCTCTGAACATAGGCAGAGCCTTCAAACGTATTCAATTAACGATTGAAAAGCGGGTTTCTTAATCTCATTGATGCTGTCAACAGGAAAACCTCCATTTCATTTTAATTATATCAATCATACCAGCGCAGACCTGTTCATGCAATAGGGACTTAGGACAGGTTCCTCGTCCCAGTCGGGGGCCGGGAATGTGTACATGTCCTTTCGTCCCTACTTATAAACTTCTTCTCTGGAATGAAACCCATCTGCAATAATGGTACGATCCATATTGTGTTTATCGACAGCAATTGGCGAAAGAAGGACCGAGGGCACCTCGATTTTTCCATTATTAATTTTTCGGCTTGCTTCTATATTTTCTCCCTTCGCCATCCTGACCGCTAGTTCAGCAGCTTCTTTGGTGAGCGTGCCGATAGGTTTGTATACCGTCATCGTCTGGGTACCTCTGATGATCCGCTGGGCAGCGGCAAGCTCAGCATCCTGTCCTGCTACAGGAATTTTTCCTGCCAGCCCTTGCACTGCCAGTGCCTGGATGGCTCCGCCTGCGGTAGCATCGTTGGCTGCGATCACGGCATCTATTTGATTTTGGTTGGCTTTAAGAGCCTCTTCCATATTTACAAATGCATTCGCAGGCGTCCAATCTCTGGACCACTGATCATATACAATCTGTATATCGCCTTTTTCAATTAAAGGCTGAAGCACGTTAAAGACTCCTCGTTTAAATAAATGGGCGTTATGGTCAGTGATTGCTCCGCCAATGTACACATACTTCCCTTTAGGAACCAGTTTGGTGATGGCCCTTGCCTGCAGCTCTCCAACCTTTTCATTATCAAAGGATATATATAAGTCGATATCGGCATTTTTCACTAGCCGGTCATATGAGATGACTTTGATGCCTGCCTCGTGAGCTTTTTTGACGATCGAAGCGGTGGCTTCAGCATTATGGGGAACGACAACCAGCAGGTCGACCCCCTGTTTAATCAATGTTTCTGCCTGTGATATTTGGACCGCATCATCCCCATTCGCAGCCATGATCTCCACTTCGGCTCCGAGTTCTTCTACGGCCTCTTTGAACAAATCTCTATCCTTCAGCCAGCGCTCTTCCAATAAAGTATCCATTGAAAAGCCGATCTTAACGGCTTTCTCCCCATCCCCTCCTACTTGCACTTCGCCTGCAGAAGGAATTGCTTTCCTGGGATTTTTTTTGAGTGCTGTTTCCGTTTGGCAGGCTGACAGGAGGCAAACCAGAAACAGCGCAGCCAGAGTCAGCTTCCATTGAATCCTATCCATCTGTTTTGCCCCTTTTTCTTCCATCATTCTTTTTTTCCCAGAAGGGTTTTGCGGAATTCCGTCGGTGACTGGCCGCACATTTTTTTGAAAACCTTGCTGAAATAGTTCGGTTCATGATAGCCCACTTCAAAGGTGATTTCTTTCAGGCTTTTTCCGTGATCCGCCATCAGCTTCTTTGCTTTTTCAATACGGCATTCAGTCAGGAAATCGATATAATTTATCCCGAGTTTCTCCTTGAACATTTTACTGATATAGATCGGGCTTAGCTCCACTTTCCTACCCAATGCTTCAAGAGAAATATCCTCGTGGGAATGTTCGGTAATATATTGTTTCAGCTGGTGGATAGTATCCGCTTCCAGCCTGTCGTAATGCTCCATATACGCCTTCTTCATTTGCTTTACCAATTGATTCGTTTCAGCGCGCAGCTGCCGGAAATCCTGGGTTTGATACGCAAAAAATGGCGCAGGAGCTTCAACCCCTATCTCACTCATTACACGTGAAGCAATCCAGAGCAGCTGCAGCACCCGCTGCTGCGCTTGAATCACCCCTTCCCTTTCTGTTTCACATCGCTGGATCATTTCCATTACACTTAAGCTGATTTGCTGCCATTTACCAAGCCTGACTTGATCGAAAAACTGTTTTTCCCGCTCTTTGGTCAGCTGCAGATCTTCCCCTGCGCTAAGCACTGGCACATCGGAATAAAATCGGTATTTAACAGGGAGGGTTGAATCCAGGGTGGCAATAAGAGATTCCTGATAGGACTGACGGATGGACTGCATTGATCCACAAGCGTTCCCAATCCCGACGAACCAGCCTTCTGATAAGCCTTTTTTCGCAAGAGACAGAATTTCTCCGGCTATAAATATGGCCTGTGAACGGAATGATTGCTGTTTTTTCCTAAAAACGATGATGGGAAGCTGGCGGCCATATAGTGCACCTACCCATGCACTGCCTGCTTGCCTGACCTTCTCTTTGACCGAGGTATAGAGGTGTTCTTGTCCATCAGGGAGCAGGATGCTCATGACAAACTGTTCATCTGTTGAGCGAATATCGAGCATTTCCACCAGCATATCCAGATGAACTTCATGGACATGATCGAACAGCAGCTGTGTCACTACATCCGTCTCAATGACCGGAAGAGCCTTTTGCAGCGCATCCTGCTGAAGCTTCGTCATTTCACGGAATCTCCGCTCTTCCTCAATCTGTTCAAGCACCTTCCCGACTGTTGCTTCAATTTCCGTTATCTTGCTTGGCTTCAGTAAATAATCCTTGACCCCAAGCTTTATCGCCTGCCGGGCATAATCGAATGTATCGAATGCTGTAATCATAATAAATTTAATATGCGGATCGGCTTCACTGATTTGCTTAATAGCTTCCAGGCCATTCAGCCCTGGCATCTGAATGTCCATCAGGATTAAATCAGGGTTAAACGCTTTAGCCAATTGAACGGCCATCTTTCCATTTTTGGCCTGGCTGATTTCAACGCCAGGAAAGGCCTTTTGCAGAATCACTTCCAGTCCTTCCCGTTCAATTTGTTCATCATCCGCGATCAGGAGTCTTGTCATGCTGCCCCCCTCCTATCTTTCGGTATTGTTATTACTACTTTTGTGCCGGCAGCACTGCTCTCAATGTTCATGACATCTTCATTGCCGTAAAAAAGGCGCAAACGCCTGACAACATTGGTAAACCCTATGCCCGTAGAGTTTCCATCTTTTTGAATGAACTGCCCTTGAAGAATCTGTTTAATTTTAAATTCCTCAATACCTGGACCATCGTCTTCCACTTCTATAATCACACAGTCATTTCCGTCCTGAATGCGAAACCAGATAATTCCCCCATCTTCTCTTGGCTCGACTGCATAGTTGACGGCATTCTCGATGATCGGCTGCAGTGTGAGACCCGGAATGTCCACATTCAGACACGTTTCATCTATTGACATTTTCAAATGCAGGCGATCTGTAAATCTGGCTTTTTGAATATCCATGTATTGCTGCAGGACCATCACTTCTTCTCTAAGTGTTACTGGCCTATCAAGCCTTTTTAAGTTATAGCGCAGCAGGCCGGCAACACTAACAAGCAGGTCGCTGGTTTCATGAGAGCCTTCCAGATAGGCTTTCTTGGAAAGGGTATTTAATGTGTTAAATAAAAAATGAGGATTAATCTGGCTTTGCAGGTTCAAGAGCTGGCTTTCCTTCAGCAATAACTTGCTTTCCTGCAGCTCATGCTCCAGCTGCGCCTTATGCTGGATCTCTGAAATTAGGTTATTGATATTAATCCGCATCCGGTCAAAGGTCTGGGCAAGAAAAGCAATTTCATCATTCGAATCAACCTTTATCGGCAAGTGAAATCTGCCCCTCGATAACTCATTGGCTGCCTGGGTCAGCTTCTGTACAGGCTTCGTAATGCTTAAGGAAAAGCCATAGGTCAAGAACATTAAGAGGCAGGTGATTATCAGCATCAGCCAAATCCCCAGTTTTTTGATTTCTTCGGACTGGTCAATAATCCCCCGGTAAAGCCGTTCATACGTATTCAGTTCACTATCAATCAGCGTCAGCGTCATCTCGGAGATATACATCGAGATGCGCGTCGCTTCTGAGAATTCCTTTGCCGAATCCTCTGTCTCCTTTTCATTAAAATAAAGAAGGGAGCGGTCAGTTGTCTCAACCAGGCTGTCAATCAAATTCATATAATTTGTCAAAGCGAAATCATTTTCTGAATTTCGAAGATATGAAACTTCCCTTTTTGCATTTTCTATTTTTCCCCTACTTTTGTTCAGTTTGTCCAGATTTTCGGGAATAGGCGTGATGAAGTAGTTATTCAAGTCTGCAATCATCTGCTGGCTTGTTCTTGTAACTTCATTCATTCGAAGGTACCGCTGAAGAATTTCATTATATTGATTCTGAGTTTTCTGATTATAATAGGTGAGTGTGATCCATATGGCTGCCATAATCAATAGAATCACAGTCGTGAGTGTCCAGATTTTCTTATGAATTTTGTTCATTGCTTTTCCATCGCCTTTAATATCCTGATATCGGTGAGATAGCCTTCAGATTTCAGCGGCACTTCTTCATCCCTAAGCCATTTCAAAATCAGCTCTACACTGAGGCTTCCCATCTTTTCAGGAGACTGTTCAATGATTCCATCAAGTTTCCCCTGAGTAAGCAAAGATATTGAATCCGGACCATCGTCAAAAGAATAGATATAATAAGGTTCTACCTGTGACCGCCTTCCAATTTCCTGAATCATCGCTCCGGCTATATTTGCCTTAATAGCTATAAAACTATCAGTATCCGGATTTTGATTCAGCATGTTCTGAGTGGCAGCGATAATTTCCTCCCTAACATCAGTCGTTTCCGCATAGACTGTCTGGATATTTGGATAATCCTTCAGTACTTCATGAATGCCATCAAGGCGCTGCCGCTGATAAAACTCTTTATGCTTGTCACCCATGAGAATGACTTTTCCTTTATGGCCCATATCGTCAAGAAGCTGTTTCGCAATTAACTGCCCGGCCAGATATTGATCCGAGCCGACGTACGTTTTTCTCAAACTTTCAGATTTGGCCACGTCATTGGCCACCGTAATAATCGGGATTCCATAAAAAGCTGCTTTTATCTTTGTTAAATCTTTGAATTCCTGAGTGTCCAGACCCTGAACAATGATGCCGTCCACTTTTGATTGAATGGCTATCTCTAACTTTTTCAAAAATTCCTCTTGATTCTTTCCATAACTTCCCCAGACTTCCAGGCTTGCCCCATCCTTCCGTGCTTGTTCCTGTGCAGCAATTCCTGCCTTGTCCCAGAAAGGGGTCTCTAATTCCTGCGTTATCAGGACAAGCCGATATTTCGCTTCCTGGCCATCTGATGCAGCTGGGAGGTCCCATTCGGATGTAAACGCTTTCTTTGATAGCGTAAATGTAAAATAACCAAGGACGATACATGTAAGACAAAATACTAAAATACCCGTTTTACGCAAGGCTGTATCTCCGTTTCCTAAGTATGAACAGCTAAATAATTTTAATCATATCACCTTTTTAAGGCTTATAGAAGAGTTAGAAAGAGAGAGGATTTTCTGCTGTTAACAGGAGGATAATCGGTGCTTTAGGAAATGCTGCCCACCTGCATTTTAAGGGCATCCTTTTGCCGGATGCCCCATTTTCGAAACTGCTAATGCAGGAAACTGGTAATCTACCCTCTCTTCTTTCGGGTCATGACATCAAAAATCACAGCACCCGCCAATACGCCTCCGCGGATCATATACTGGAGGGAAACCCCTACCCCGAGCAGATTCATGCCGCTTGATAAAGAGGCCATGACTACAGCACCGATAATGGCACCAGTGATTTTGCCCACGCCCCCTGCAGAAGAAACCCCGCCGACATAAGCAGCTGCAATGGCATCGAGTTCAAATAATGTCCCAGCTGTTGTAGTCGCTGACTGAAGACGTGAGGTGAATAATATGCCGGAAAGAGCTGCCAGCATCCCCATTGAACCGAATACTATATACGTAATTTTATTTACATTGATTCCACTCAGATGTGCCGCTTCCGGATTGCTTCCCACAGCATATATATGTCTGCCAAGAACGGTTTTCGTTGTCAGAAAGTGATAGATGACAACCACTAAAAGCATAATGACAACCGTCCAGGAAAATCCATTGTAGCCTGCCAGGATCCAGGTAATATAGGAAATGATAGCAGAAACAAAAACTAATTTGACAATAAAAATCCCTTTTGACACTACCTCGAATTGATAGTTGATCTTGTTTTTCCGCGTGGAAATTTCACTGTATATATACAGCAATATGGCCAGTACACCCAGAATCAGTGTCAGGAGATGCAGTCCATTCACTTGCATAATCGAAGGAATGAATCCGTTTCCGATTGCATTAAATCCATCATCCTTGACGATAATGGTCCCGGTCTTCTCTGTTACCTGAAGGAGTGCACCTCTAAAGATCAGCATTCCTGCAAGAGTAGCTACGAAGGATGGGATACCGAACTTTGCAACTAAAAGGCCATTGAATAGCCCGACAAAAATACCCATCACCAGGATAATCGGAATGGTGATATAAAACGCTACTCCCATTCCCGTCAGGAGAATCGCAGCAATCGCTCCCAAAAATCCAGCGACGAACCCGACTGAGAGGTCAATGTGCCGGATCACGATAACCAGCGTCATCCCCACTGCAAGGACAGCGATATATCCCGTTGAATCCAGCAGATTGCTTATATTTCGCGAAGACATAAACAGACCGTCAGTCATAATGGTGAAGGTGAGCATAATCACGAATAAGGCAATGTACATGCCATAGTCACGGATATTATCTTTAAATAGCGTTTTCGCTTCGTTAATAAATTCCATTAGTTTAACCTCCTATTGCGTAGCAAGCTGCATGATGCTTTCCTGATTTGCTTCTTCAATCGACAGCTCGCCTTTAATTTGGCCTTCCGCCATGACATAGACACGATCGCTCATCCCCAGAACCTCACCCAGTTCTGAAGAAATCATAATGATGCTCATACCTTCCTCGATCAATTGATTCATAATCGTATAAATCTCGAATTTAGCGCCAACGTCAATGCCCCGCGTCGGCTCGTCCAGGATCAGCAATTTCGGCCCGACAAATAGCCATTTGCCCAGGGACACTTTCTGCTGGTTCCCCCCGCTCAAATTGCCGACAACCTGTTCAAGGGAAGATGCTTTAATATACATGGACTTTTTATATTCCATTGTTTCCTTTACTTCTTCGTTATCATTAATCACTCCATTTACAGCAATCCGTTTGAGGTTTGCCGCAGAAATGTTGTTTTTAATATCCTGTATTAAAAACAGGCCGTCCCCTTTTCGGTCTTCCGTCACGTACGCAATCCCTGACCTGATGGCGTCACTCGGATGCTTCAGCGTTTTTGGAACGCCATCCACCAATAGTTCGCCGTGTAGTTTATAAGATTTTGGATTTCCGAAAATACTCAGGGCAAGTTCTGTCCTGCCTGACCCCATCAAGCCCGCAATCCCGACAATTTCTCCTTTCTTAACATGAAAATTAACATCTTTTACAACCTGCCTGCCCAAATGCACAGCATACGCGGACCAGCTGCGAAGCTCAAGAACAGGATCGCCAAATGTTTTGTTCGGCCTCTTTGGATAAATATCTTCAATCTCCCTGCCAACCATGTTTTTAATAATGACATTTTCAGAGATTTCTCCTTTTGAGGCGTCCAGGGTACAAATGGTTTGGCCGTCACGAAGCACAGTCGCTTTATCTGCAATCGAGATGACTTCTTTCAGCTTATGGGAGATCATGATGCAGGTAATTCCCTGCTCTTTCAGCTCCCCTAACAAATCTAGAAGATTTTCGCTGTCATCCTCATTAAGTGCTGCAGTCGGCTCATCCAGGATAAGCATTTTCACGTCCTTGCTTAAAGCTTTGGCAATTTCAACTAATTGCTGTTTTCCAACGCTCAGGTCTTTTACGAGCGTTTCTGGATTCACATCGAGCTTAACCTTATCCAGCATTTTTTTAGCTTCAGCAATGGTCCGGTTCCAATCGACGATTCCACCTTGCTTAATTTCATTGCCCGCGAAGATATTTTCATAGACTGTGAGATCCGGAAACAATGCAAGTTCCTGGTAGATAATGACGATTCCTGCTTTTACACTGTCACTGATCTTGTTGAATTGCTGCACACTGCCCTCAAATACAATGTCACCCTCATATGTGCCATATGGATATACGCCGCTGAGCACCTTCATCAGTGTGGATTTACCTGCTCCGTTTTCACCAATCAAGCAGTGGATCTCACCTTTCTCCACTTTGAAATTGACATTGCTGAGCGCTTTGACACCTGTAAATTCCTTGGAAATCCCGTGCATTTCCAAAATATTATCGTTCATTATGATTCCCCCTAGCCAAACAGCTATCAGAAGGAGAAATAGTGATAGAAGCATCTATCACTATTTCTCCTCCTTTATTGATTAAAGTCCTGTAAATTCATCCGCTTTATAGTATTCAGAATCAATCAGTTCTTTTTTCACGTTATCTTTGTCGACAACGATTACAGCTGTTTGCTTTGCTTTTACTTCAATCTTGCCGTTGTCGTAAGAACCAGTTGTCTCAGGGTCTTTGTCTTCAAGGATATCGATCGCCATGCCCATTGCATCTTTCACGAGAGTACGAACATCCTTGAATACTGTCATGGATTGCTTTTCATCAATAACGTATTGAATGGAAGCCTTCTCTGCATCCTGACCTGTTACAAGATAGCTGGATACTGCACTGTCAGTTCCAAAAACATCTGCAATGGAACGGGCCGTTCCGTCGTTCGGAGCAAGAATTGCCACATCGCCCTTCATATCGTCAGAAGCTGCAGTCAAATGCGTTTGTGCCTTGTTCTTCGCTTCGTTTGGATCCCAGTTCGTTGTCACCTGGCCAATGATTTTGCTTAGCTGGTCACGGGACAGATCAGCTGTCTCTTTCAAAGCTTCGGCTTCGCTTGAATTAGCAATCTTGAATGTGCCATCTGCAATCTTAGGCTGAAGCACACTCCATGCTCCCTGGAAGAATAGGAAAGCATTGTTATCAGAAGCAGCGCCTGCGTATAGATACAGAGGCACGTCCTTGCCCGTTGCGTTATCTGCCAGGTATTGTGCCTGTGCAGCTCCTACAGCAAGGCTGTCAAATGTTACATAATAATCAATTGCATCTGTATTGGTAATTAAACGGTCATAGGATATGACTTTTACCCCATCTTTCTTCGCAGCCTCAACCGCTGCAGCAGCTGCATCGCCATCTTGCGGACAGATAATCAGCACATCAATCCCTTTGTTCAGCAATGTCTCTACATTTTCTTTTTCCTTAGCCGAAGATCCCTGGCTAAACAAAATCTCAGTTGTATATTCCGTTCCTTTTAACGCATCTTTAAATCTTTGCTCATCCTGAACCCATCTGGGCTCATCTTTCGTTGGCAAAACGATACCGACACTTACCTCACTGCTTCCGCCGCCAGTGCCCTGGCTGCATCCTGCTGCAATAAACGCAAACATCATAACCGTCAGCATAAGAGAAATGACTTTCCACTTTCTTTTCATTCTTTTTCCCCCTTTATAATGGATAAAAATTACCTGCCTACAGGAAAAATTATAACTTTATTACCAGCCCGTGAAAGCGTTATCACTAGCACTCTTTTAATATCACCTGTAATTTTTTATACTTAATTCAATCTCAAATTTTTCTTCCACAATAAAAAAAAGACAGCTGCACTAACTGCATTTTTTATGTCCATAAAAAAATGCGTTAATCCAAAGATCAACGCATTTCTCTTTATAAAGCTTCACCCTCAGTTTGCTTCTTACCCGGCGCAAACCAGCCAAACAGGGCAATGGCCACCAATACGCCATAAAAGACCAATGTCCAGCCTGTACTATGAGGAAAATGATGATCAAGGACACCGATATCCTCATGGGCAAGTGTAATAACAGCAAGCTTGACACCAACCCAGGCGACAATCGCATAAGCGGTTGTTTCTAATGCCGGCCGTTTAGCAAGGAGCTTAACAAACCAGGTAGCCGCGAACTTAATCAGGATCAGTCCGGCAATCCCGCCTAGCACCACTACAATAAACTGGCCGCCATCCATGCCGCCGAAATCGTCAAGCGGTGAATCCGGCAGACCTAGTGCCAGCGCAACAGCAGCAAGAATCGAATCGATGGCAAAGGCAAGATCGGCTAATGCAATCTTCCCTACGGTTGGCCAAAATCCTTTCCCTGCCGCTTCTTCCTTCACATCCTCACGAATATTTTCGTTTTCTTTTCCGAACTTGGCCTTAATTACATGTTTTAAGCCAAGGTACAATAGATATGCCGCTCCAATCGCCTGGATCTGCCAGACGTTTGCAATAAATGAAATGGCAAAAAGCGCACCAAACCGGAAAACGAAAGCCATAATGATTCCATAATTAATTGCCTTTTTCTTCTGATCTTCGGGTAAATGCTTCGCTATGACGGCTAAGACAAGAGCATTGTCAGCCGACAGCAATCCTTCCAGACCAATTAATATCAATAATGCCCAGGCATACTCGAGCCAAATGGACTCCATCCGCGACACTCCTTTCTGCAACAAAAATGTTCTTCATTGATTCGATAACTATAGATTCCCCAAAATTGCTGAAGGAAACCTTAAAAATATATAATAAAATGGCGTCCTATATTCAGGACGCCAGAAGAAAAAAAACTAATTATTCAAATCAAAAAGACCCGGGGCATGCTCATTTGGCATATCAGGCATTTCAGGAACAGGATAGCCTTTTGGCGGTTCTACAACGGCAAGATCTCCGCCATTTCTGCTTGGAGTGGTCCCCTGGAAAACCTCACCGATCCGGGTATCATCAAGCCTGAAATTAAACTGGGCATTGTGGAAGCCCATTTCCACATATTTTCGGCATTCAGGGTATTTATTTAGATCGTAATTAGGAATCGGGAATATTTTGCCCCAATCCACTCCTAACGTTTCCAGTGCTTTTGCGAATGCATTTTGATGGGCATTATCCCGGACAATCAGGAAGGCAATCGTCTCTCTTAGCGTCTTATTGCTGCTCATCTCGTAAATCCTTGATTTCTGGAGAACACCTGTCGATTCAAGAACGACATTATTCAGGAGGTTGGCCACCAGGTTGCCGTGGTCATATACCCAGGATCCGTTCCACGGGTTACCGCCAGCATCGACAGGAAGAGATGCCTTTGCCCCCATAATAAAATGATGAGGGTTAGCTCCTCCTTGAATCACATCGTCCAATGGAGCCCCATCTTCAGCCTGATTGCCTGGCATACTTCCGCCAGCATCATTTAGAAGCTGATTAATCGTAGTTTGAACGAGTTCAACATGACTTAGCTCTTCCAAAAACACACCTCTGATCAGATCACGATATTGCTTCGCTTTTCCTCTGAAATTTGCACTCTGGAATGAAAACTGCATCAGCGTCCTCATTTCACCAAACTGCCCGCCCAACGCCTCCTGCAGCACTTTCGCCGCATGCGGATCCGGCTTATCCGGCACAATCATATTAATTAAATCTTCTTTATAAAAGTACATGTTCATCATTCTCCTTTTTCCAGCATTCTTAATTAGAATGCCTTGCCTAAAGGAGCCTATTCATAAAATAAGCAGGAGGCTTAACCTTTCTGCAAAACATGATGCCGTCATAGTGCTTTTGCGGATATATGGCAATAGGCAACAGCCCTATCATGCCAGCTTCGAGGAGCCGCCACCTCCGATTCAGCCAGTTCCGCTTTGGAAGCCCCTTTTCACATAAAGGCACAAAACTGTCATGCCTACAGGCTTCCAGAAGTAAACTTTCTAACTGTTTTTTAGACAAATTAATGGGAAAGTTCACTCTAAGCAGGGAGGCAAGCTCACCTTCTCCGGCATAATAACCTATGGAGTAAACTTGATCGCCATAGCATTTTGATAGCTGCTGTCCGACATTCGTGATACCAAACAGCTTAGAAGTGACTGTTTTGCTTTTTCTAATATGAAAATTATGAGCCCACACAATGACCTTTTCACCCTTGTAATACTCTTCCAATAACCACTGCAGATTTCTGAACATATACGTTCCCCGAATGACTCCTGAAGCAATCCAGCTTTTTGTATTGATTTCCAGCCACTTCAAACGGTTCTTGAGTCCCTGCCCTATAACCTTAAGGTTCCTTTCTTTTTCTATATCATCTTCCTTCAATCTGCTCTCAAAAAGCTCCAGACTGGACTGATATAGATCCATACACATTTGAATCTTTTCTTTAGCCTTCTTAGCTATTTTCGTTTGTCCCCTTATCTCCTCATCAATATTGAAAAATACTGTTTCTGCCTGATGAATGGAAGCATATACTTCTTCATCTGTATTAAACTTGAGCCATTCCAGCATGTTTTGCGATATCAGCGGGTATGCGGGCTGTATATCCATACCGGCGATATGCAGGCGGTTCGCCCAGGATTCCTGAAATAAAGGGAGCATTTCTTCATTATGAAAAATATCCAGAAGGCCATGCTGAATTTTCTCCTCAGCAGGGAGGTCTTTCAGAAGCTTTCTGCAAAATACCGCTTCAAGCAGACCGCTCTCCATGACAACCACATTAAATCCATGGACACTATGCAAATACTTAATCATATTTATTTTGCCTGTGTAAAAATCCCCGACTCCATGGCTGCTCTCTCCCAGCATCACAACCCTTTTCCCCTCAACATATGGATCCATACAGGTAAAATCAGATGGAACCGTTATTTCACAGCTCTTGCTGGCTATTTGATCTATCCAAAGTGATCTTGTTTTTCTTGTTATGAAATTCATGAACAAACCTCCATCACAAAACCGGGGAGATCTCCCTATAAGATAACTATGATTACGAATTGGAAATTAATTGGTTTCACTTTTTCTTACATTCATATACTTGGCAAAGAGAACCTTCGAAAAGGTAAAATAAATTGAATCCATTCGGAGAAGAATTGGGGAGATATTATGAATGCCTATTTACTTTTAGCATTAGCCATTGTAAGTGAAGTGTTTGGCAGTTCCATGCTTAAAGCAACAAACGGGTTCAAAAAACTACTGCCATCCCTTGGTGTAATCATTGGATACGGTGTAGCTTTTTATTCGTTATCTTTATCGTTAAAAACACTGCCGCTTGGTGTGGCTTATGCGATTTGGGCTGGCCTCGGGACCGTGCTGACAGCCTTGGTCGGAATCACCATCTATAAAGAGAATGTAAATGACAAAAAGATTCTGGGACTGGCTTTAATAGTTGGAGGAGTTATTTTATTAAATAGCGGTGGAGGCCATTAATATGAGAGGATACTTTTATTTAACAGTCTCAATCGCAGGAGAGATTTTTGCCACCACCATGCTTAAGCTGTCGGATGGCTTTACGGTGCCGCTGCCATCTGCAGGAGTCTTGTTTGGCTATGCACTTTCATTTTATTGCCTATCATTATGTCTTAAAACCATTCCATTAAGTCTGGCTTATGCCATTTGGTCAGGAGCAGGAACAGCGTTAACTGCGTTAATCGGTGCCGTACTATGGGGAGAAGCATTCAGCAGCCTCAAGATACTGGGAATCATACTGATTATCGGCGGAATAATCGCATTGAATTCTTCCAGTAATGAAGAGACTGCAAAAGAGCCTTCACGTTAGGGCTCTTTTATGTTTCCATGACTTATCTTCATTTATGCCTTTTCCCTTATTAGATATTCTTCAAGGCCCTCAATGTCTTATCCCGAATCTGAACACGATTGATATAGTCCTTCGCAACAAGTTCTGTGTAAAGCAAGTCAAAGAGCAGGAAGAGCGGCAGTGTTGGAGAGATGTTCTGGCCCATATGCATACTGTTTTTACTAGTAACCAGAAGGGATAGATCTGCCAGCCGGGAGAGTTCGGATGTTTTATCACTTGAGATAGCAAGGACTGACGCACCTTGTCTCTTGGAAATTTTGACAGCATCGATTATTTCTTTTGTTTTCCCTGAAACAGAAATGCCAATGACAAGGCTTCTGTCTGAGCTTAATGCTGCATCCATCACAGCTTGATGAGGGTCTGTAATCGACTCAACCTGGATTCCGATCCGAAAAAACTTCCATTTAAACTCCTGTGCTGCAATCCCTGAGTTGCCGATGCCGTATACATGCACTCTCTCCGCTTTCGTTAACAGGGTAATAGCTTGCTGAATATCAAAATAAGTCATGTTCCGGAAAGTCGTTTCGATGATCTCTAAATGGTTTTGATAGAGATTGGAAAAATAATCAATCTCTTTGATGTCACTGGACGCTGCCGGCTTATTTCTTAAGTCGATATATCTCTTTAATTCGTGCTTGAATTCATTAAACCCTGAAAAAGAGATTTTCTGACAGAATCGGGTAATCGTAGCAGGAGAAATATGAATTTTTTTCGCGATTTGATTGATTGACAATTGGCTGATTTCATCAGGATTTCCGATTATATATTTTGCTAATTCCGACTCCGAGCTTGTGAACTTTTCCATCGAGCAGGCTATGCCATGAAGAAGGTTCTCACCGAGATATTCCATATTCCATCTCCTTTTTAGATATCCTTAGGTTCATTATACAAGATGATAACCATATTTTTATTCAAAGGGCAGAAAACTATGAAATATCTATAACTAGCCTCACTAAAGCAAAAAGCTGAAAACAACAGTCAGAAGACTGAGTTGTTTTCAGCTGATCCTTATTTTTTAATAGCCTCTACAAATCTTTTCGTGATGATCTGCGGTCTTGTTATTGCACCGCCTACCACAACCGAGTGAACATGAAAGTCCAGTACTGAACGGGCAATCTCCGGAGTGGAGACATTTCCTTCAGCTATAACCTTTGCATGCTTCACTTCTTTGACGATTTGTTTGATCACGGAGTAGTCATGATCATCGATTTTCAATCCTTTTGTCTCTTCTGTATATCCGTATAATGTTGGTGCGACAATATCAAATCCAAGCTCATCGGCCAAAATGGCTTCTTCTACTGAAGAGACATCGCCCATCAGCAGTATATGAGGATACTTTGATCTTACCTCCTGATAAAACGATTCCAGATCGTTTCCATCCGGCCGGATCCGGGTCGTTGCATCTGTTGCAATGATTTCGGCACCCGTCTCAGCTAAGGCATCGATCTCTTTCATCGTAGGTGTAATAAAGACAGGATGGTCCTTGTATACTTGTTTGATGATGCCAATCACAGGAAGATCAACTTGTTCTTTTATTTCCTTAATATCAGGGACAGAGTTGGCACGAATGCCAACAGCCCCTCCCTCCTTTGCAGCCAATGCCATACGTCCCATAATGAACGAGCTGTGAAGCGGTTCTCCTTCTAAAGCCTGGCAGGAAACAATTAGCCCATTTTTGATTTGTTCCAGCACTTGATGCATTTAAAAACACGTCCTTATTATTTATTACTGACCCAGATACTCTTCTATCTCGTTTTTAACAATGGTGACTTGAGGTCCATAAATAATTTGAACTCCCGTTCCCTTTTTCACAATCCCTTTTGATCCGGTCTGTTTAATGATTTCATCTTTTACCATGGATTCATCCTTTACGGTTACCCGCAGACGAGTCGCACAGCAATCAACAATATCAATATTATTTGTTCCGCCTAATCCTTCTACAATCGTTTTAGCACGATCTGTAGCTGCAACTTGCTCCGCAGCCTGTTCTTCATCTTCACGTCCCAGAACTTTGAAATTCTTTTTTCTGATTAAGAATTTAAAAGTAAAGTAGTATAGGAAGAACCATGGAATACCTACCATCAATACATATGGCCAGTTTGTTTTATCTGTCCCTTGAAGAATTCCAAATAAAATAAAATCAATAAATCCGCCTGAGAAGGTTTGGCCGACAGTAATATTGAAAATGTCCGCCATCATAAAAGCAAAACCATCGAAAATGGCATGTACTAAATAAAGAAGAGGTGCCACGAACAAGAAACTAAATTCAAGCGGCTCTGTGATGCCTGTCAAAAATGAGGTTAATGCTGCGGATAACAAAATTCCAGCAACCACTTTTCTGTTTTTCTTTTTAGAGCAATGATAAATGGCCAATGCTGCACCCGGCAACCCAAACATCATCGTAATAAAACGGCCTGACATAAATCGTGATACCCCTTCGTAATATTGTTCAGTCGAAGGATCACCCAGCTGGGCAAAAAAGATATTTTGTGTACCGCTGATTAGCTTCCCGCCAATCTCCAGTGTTCCTCCAAGAGCCGTTTGCCAGAATGGAAGATAAAAAATATGGTGCAGACCAAGCGGTCCAAGCATACGTAAAATAAATCCGTAGAATAGAGTTCCGATTTCCCCGGTGCCAGTAACAACTGATCCAAGCCCATTGATTACTGCCTGGAAATATGGCCAGATCACAAATAGAATGGCTCCAACAAAAATCGAAGCAAATGAAACGACAATAGGAATAAAGCGGGATCCTCCAAAGAATCCTAACACTTGAGGCAGCTGAATTTTATTGTATTTATTATGCAGGGCAGCTGCCGCTATCCCGACGATAATCCCCCCAAAAACACCGGTTTCCAAAGTTTGAATCCCGACAGCCATCCCTTGGCCGGCTCCTGCCAGGTTATCCTTCGCCAGATCTCCGGTTAAAGAAAGCAGCGCACTAATGGTGCTGTTCATAACAAAATAACCAATCATGGCTGCTAAACCAGCCGTTGCTTTATCTGAACGGGCTAAACCGATCGCTACCCCTACCGCAAATATGATCGGCAAGTTGGCAAATACAATCGATCCAGCAGCACTCATGATCGTAAAAATGGCCTGAAGCCAGGTGATATCTAAAAATGGATAAGCTGAAACCGTATTCGGATTAGACAGCGCTCCGCCAATCCCTAATAACAAACCCGCTGCCGGCAAAACCGCAATAGGCAGCATGAACGATTTACCAAATTGCTGAGCTTTTTCAAAAGCTTTTTTCATTGAATAAACCCCCTTTATCTTGCTGAGTAACCTGATGCTTTAACCTTCTATCCGTATCATATATTCCCAGTTGCAGCAGTTCAATGGGATTGAAATCGTTTTCAATCCTTTTCATCATTCTGCCGGCAACGCTGAAAATACGTTCAGTTGCTAAGGTGCCTAACAAACATAAAGCGAAATTTGTATGCCGTTAAAAGGAAAAATAGTTAAAAATAAACTTACTTGATTAATATATTTACGTTAAATCTTCATTTACAATACTGGACCAGCCAGAAAATATCTGGCTGGTCTTTTGAAATTGAAGTATCGCTAACAGAGCCTTCCTTATTAAGGAGAGAGTGACATTTAGCCATTAACCTGCAAAAGGAGATGTCAACTAAACAGCTAGGCAAGATTATTTAATAGAATTAACCTTGATTCGCCAAATCATATGATGAGACCCTTCTCCCCAATAATCCTTTAATAAATAATCCGGTTCTCCAAACTTCCTTCTCCAGATCTTTTGTGAATGTTTATATCCTGAATCTAAACAGAATTCTTCTACTCCTTTATTCCTTAAGGTCAAATACATAGCTGCTAATAATTGATTGCCTATGCCCTTTTTCTGATAATCAGGATGTACAAAGACTGTCCCCACTTCATAAAAGCCATTAAGTGCCTGATCCGAACCTCTAATTATCAGCTCATTGGCTGCTCCGTATTCTATTGAACCAACGATTTTATCGCCAAGTAGAGCGATTAGAAAATACCGTTCTTTACCGCCGCTTTTCATATCCATATTCAAATAGTTTTTCTTGGCTATAATTTCTTCTTCCATGTCTTCCAGCAAATCACCAATGCCTTCTTTAAGAAACGTATCGGTTATAACCATTCGAAAGAAATGGTTTAGATCTTTTGCATCCTCAGCAGCTGGCCTTCTTATCATGACATTATTCACTATTAATCTGCCCCTTTTATAGTTACTCCTTTGGATACTTCTTTCCATTTTGTTTCTCTCATTCTACTATACCCAGGTAAAGACTTAGTAAAAAAATGTATCCTTAAGGTTTCCTGCTTATTCATCGATCAGGCCGCAGTCAGCCATTAAAAAAGTGCGTTAATCGAGGATTAACGCACTTCTGCTCACTTATTTCGGTATTTCTTGAATAACTTAATAGTAAAAGCCGTTTTCCCTGGTGCACTCTCCACATCTATGCACCCGCTATGAAGATCGACGATGCTTTTGGAAATCGCCAGTCCCAAACCCGAACCACCTGTATACTGGGATCGTGACTTCTCAACGCGGTAGAAGCGATCAAAGATATGTGGAAGATCAATGCGAGGTATGGCCTGGCCATAGTTAGCAATTTCGATCTCAATCATGTCTTTTCTATCATGTAGCGCAGCATCCAGATACCTGCCATCACTTCCATAGCGGATTGCATTTTGGATAAGGTTTTCGAATACACGGGCCAGCTTTACACCATCCCCCTCTACAACAGGATCATCAACAGATGAAAATAATCGGAACTCCATTCCTGCTGCTTCCAATTGCACCTTTGTCTGTACGGCTATCTGATTAAGCATTTCCTCGATATTAATAGCTTCCTTATGCAGCTTGATCTGCTGGTTCTGCATATAAGTGAATTCAAAGATATCATTAATTAACGCATATAAGCTTGATGTCTTTGCATGAATGATTTGAACATAGTGGCGAAGCTCGAGCTCATTACTGTACCGGTCATTATTAATAAGATCCAGGTATCCTATAATAGATGTAAGCGGAGACCTTAAGTCGTGCGCTACACTCGTTACAAGCTCATTTTTCAGCTGCTCTGTCCTTTTGACTTCCTTAATTGCCTCCTCCGATTTTTCAATTATCTTTTGTATGCCATCTGCGAGTGCCTGAAATTCCGGCTGCACGTAAAAACCTTCTGAAGCATTCTCCTGCCTTACCCATCGCTGAACATCCTCTGTCACTTTAATAAGATTAAGTGCAAGATATCGTTTCCGCTCAAACTGATAAAATATCAGCAAAAATAACCCGGTGGCCAAAAGATAGAAAACAAGGAAGAAAAATTCACGAAAATAGGATAGGATGAAAAACAGGCTCTCAAAAAATCTGGAATTGTCCTCTAAAAACCATACTGCCGGCAGGAGAACAGCTCCCATAACCACCGCCAGGAAAAGTGACAGCAGGATATACATCATGACTTTCCACTTAGGCAGATATCGGAGCAGATTCATAATATTATTTTTCAATTTTATACCCCACTCCCCAGACGGTCTGAATGACCGATTCACCTGGCAGCGCCGCTTCCAGCTTTTCGCGAATATTGCTGATATGAACCATGACAGTCTTGTTTGACCCTTCACCAGGTTCATTCCAGACCTTTTCAAAAATCTCCTCCGATGCATACACACGGCCGCGATTCTTAGCCAGCAAATATAAAATCTCAAATTCCCGTGCTGTTAGCTTTATTTCGCTTCCCTCAGCGGTAACGCCATGGCTCCGCTTATCGATGGCGACAGATCCGATATATAATACATCATCAGCTTTTCCAGTTGTTTTATAATTTGCCCTGCGGAGCAATGCCTTTACTCTCGCAGCCAGCTCCAGGGGATTAAACGGCTTAATCATATAGTCATCGGCACCAGTCATTAAACCCATGATTTTGTCCATATCCTCTGCCTTGGCACTGACCATCAGGATCGGCACCTGATTGTTTTTTCTGACATATTTGCAAAACTCAAGTCCATCCATCTTCGGCATCATGATATCTAAAACAATCAGGTCAGGAGGATCCTGCTCCAGTTTCTTAAGTGCTTCCATTCCATCCCCGGCTTTATCAATGATATAGCCATCATTCTTCAGATATACTTCTATCAAATCAGCAATTTGCCGATCATCATCAACAATCAGGATTCTTGTCATTGCCTGTCTCCTCCCATCAGCTAAAGCTGAAACTGTTTGAGCATACTATTTAAAGGAGTTACCTTAAACATGCGCTTAACAATCAGATATCCAATAACTGCTCCCAGAGTATTCGCAAGCAAGTCATTGATATCTGTGCTTCTTCCGCTTCCCAGCGTCACTCGAATGATCAGCTGCAGAAGCTCAAAGGAAGCACTCAGCAGAAATCCAAGCTTTGCAGCTTTCTTAGAACTGCCTTTCGACTTCATTATAAACGGTAAGTATATGCCAAAAGGAATCAGCATAATAATATTTAACAAAAACGTTTTCAGATCGATTGTCAAAATGGGAATAAAATTGATTGCCTTATACCAGGGCGTCCGATTTGCATACATCCCTATATTCACATCGATTGGGAAAAAGACCAGATGCAGGACGCAAAGCAAGTAGATCCCGAAGGAAATCAGAACGGCAAGTTGTAACGGCCTTATCTTTTCCTTACGGTGCCTCATCCAGATCCAGAGCCCTATTAATCCCAGTAAAGCAGCTGGCAGAAGTACATACCATGATGGAATGGAAAACATTATCGACATTGTTTCTTTCAATTTAACTTCCTCCTTATCTTTCAATAAACATAGTATAGGAAGAAGTTCTAAAGAGTTTTTAAAGAAGAGATTAAGAATCAGTAAAAAGTTAGTACATAAATAAAACCCGCCCTGATTGGCGGGTTTTGTATTATGGAATTTAACACAATCTTTAAATTTTGCATACAGATGTTAAAAAAAACAAATGACTAATCGCCTCCCCCGCAGCCTCCGCCATCTCCGCCAAAGCCCCCTCCAAAACTATCACAATTATGCGAACTGCTATAATCTCCTGTATGGTGATAGGAAGAATGATTTTTTCCGCTGCCATAAGAACGATTCGATGGTCTGGAATCACCAATAGCGATCATGATAATAAGAAGTAAACCAATAATAATGAATCCTGACATTTCCATCACCCCTTATTTTTATATACGGATGATGGTTTATTTAGTTTCAGAAAATTGAAACAAAATAACCGATCCATTTATAAAGTTAATAACAGGCAAGTTCTGCCGAAAAAACTATTAAGATGCCTTTGAATAAATAGAAAGAAAGAGGACTTTAAAATGAAAGAAATGCTGGTTTACAGGTATGAAGATGTAATTCATGCCCCAATAGATTTGGTTTTTAAGTACGTCGATGATGATGAAAAAATAAAGCTCTGGAATACCATGCTGATCGAAAACATCTATGACAATGAGGAAAATAAACCAGTCCCAGTGCCTGGCACTAAGTTTGTCACCGTTCAGAAACTAGATAAAAAAATCATCAAAATCGATTCCGAATTAATTGAATATAAAGCTCCCATAAAGTTGTTATGCACTCTCATTCCAAAGAAGGCTTAAGCATTTCAAAGTATCTCTTATCAAGAGAACACAACGGCACGCGCCTGATCGTGGAAGCAAGCCTTGTACCAAGCAACTTCTTCTATAAACTGACAACCAGACTATTAGGATGGACGGCTAAATTTGTGTTTGAAGAGCAATATCAGAACTTGAAGAGATATGTGGAAAATGAAGCGGTTGATGATGAATAACAAAAGGTGTCCTGGAACGGGACACCTTTTACTGTAAAAGCATATTTACTCTTCCTTCTTCACCCATTTATCATCATCATTCTTCTCATATTTCTTCTTCACTGCACTCCAGGCAACCTTAAAGGCCGTTTCTTCCTCGTCATATTCTTCGCTTGCAGAATTAAACGCTTCCTTAAAGATCTCCTGTGCGTGATGCGGAAGATTATCTTTGACGGAATCAGGCAGATCGCTTAGTTTATCATAAGGCATTTTTGCTTCCTCCCCTGCACATGTTCTTTTATGTATTTTTCCTAATTATGTGTGTTTTAAACACATCCCCAGGAAGTCCCCATGTCCAGGAATAGCCACTCAGCTGCCCGTCATCACTCGGAAGGATTATTAATTAGTTCATCATAATACGCCTTCGGATTATAAATATGGTTATCAATGAAAAACTTCGCCTGATCTTTGAACATATCAATGTAAGACTCTCTGCTAATGGCTAAATCCCCTAAATCAGCAGTGTCTCCTTGAACTTGTACTGTATCTGCCTTTACGTCAACAACAACAGTCATATATATTTTATCCTTGTAAAGAACAGTTCCCGTCACTTGTTGTTTCACCAAGTCGACAAGAGGAAATTCATGGCGTACACCTGTTGGTTTAAACAGCGTATACCCTGCATTAGGTTTATCTTTATAATCATTCATTCTTCCACCTCATCATGTCACAATCCCCTTTCCATCGAGCCAAACTTCAGCAGAGTCAATAAAGTCAGGTCTTTTCCATGCAATGATGGCATGTCTTTCTTCCATCCGTTCAACAAGGCTTTGGAAAAACATATCCCCCAAAAAATATCCCAATCGGCTATATCCCAATCTTTCACCGCCACGAATGGAAAACCATTCAAGAAATATCGCATCCGCTGTTTTAGATAAAATAATCTTCAGCAAATTCCAGCATGATATCATGCTGATTGGATATTGCGAATTCCAGCCACTCGTCCCCTCCATCATCGAAGGAAAAATAGACAGACGTGTTTAAACCAGGCTCTGTCATTCTGGAAAAGTGGGTAGCCGCTCCTTCCTGATAAAGCAGCTGCGCATAAAAAACGGAAATGTATCAATAATTTTCATCGATTAGATCCAATCTTTCACATAAGCCACTAATCCGATCACAGAACCAATTACAGCGCCAAAAAGCACATAATAACGTGTTTCGAGCTGCTCGAGCTTTTTTGTCAAACTAATCCCTCCTGACCTTTGTTCCTGCTTTCTACGATAATTATTGGAAAAGGTTTCAAGGCATTCGTTAAAGACTCTAATCCTGTATTGGCAGCACCGTCGAATCCTTAATCTCCCTCAATGCCAGGCTGGTCTGAATCTTCGTAATTCCCAATTCATTCAGCTTCCTGATAAACATCTCCAGCCCCTTGCGATCCTTGCAGGCTACTTTCAGCAGATAATCATACTCCCCTGTTAAACAATGACATTCTAAAACTTCCTTCATTGATTCCAGCGTTTTTTCAAGAGATTCCAGTTTTTCAGCCTGGTGCATATTGGTGCTCATGAACACGAAGCATAATAAATCAAAGCCCAGCTTCTCATGGCTTAAAATAGCCACATGCTTCTGGATATACCCTTCCGCTTCCAAACGCTTAATCCTTGCATGTACAGCTGGAGCAGAAAGATTCACCTTTTTCGACAGTTCCAGATTGCTAATCCGAGCATCCTTTTGAAGCAAATCCAGGATTTTTATATCCAGGTGATCTAATACCTTGCTTACAATTGATTCCACTATCCATCAGCCCTTTTCAATTATTCAAAATACGGATCAAATCACACACTCAAACTGAATATTCTACAATTATAATCTCATATACTTTTAATTATTTTGAATTAATTTCATTATACAAAATTATCTTTTGTTTTTTTAAATAAATGTTAAAATTATTCATATAAATAATGTCATTGTGCACAATGGCTCTGAAAAGGAGCTTAATGACGTGAACTATTATCTTCTCCTTCTTTTAACAAGTCTTCTCTGGGGCGGAAATTTCATTGTAGGAAAGACGCTTGTGGATCATGCATCTCCTATTACCTTAACCATTTTAAGATGGGCCATCGCCATTATCTGTCTCGTTCCTCTTGTCTGGCATAAAGAGAAACGGCTGCTGCCGCCGAAAAATGCAATCCTGCCATTACTGCTAATGGGCATCACGGGAGTAGCTTTGTTCCAGGCCCTGCAATTCATGGCACTGGAAAAAACATCGGCCACCAGCGTTGGCTTAATCTCTACATTAAATATGTTTTCCATTGCTGCCTTCTCTTTCATTTTTCTAAAAGAAAAAATAAACATACTGCAGCTCATGTCCATGTTCATTTCATTGTTTGGCGTACTGCTGGTCCTTTCAAAAGGTAGCCTGGAGTTGCTGGTCTCTCTTCAGTTTAATAATGGGGACCTTTATATGATGGCCGCGGTGGGCATGTGGGGAATCTATTCGGTCTGCAGCAAATGGGCCATGTCTTTCGTTACACCTATGATGTCCATCTTATACTCAGGCATATTTGGCCTTCTCGTGCTTT
The DNA here is from genome assembly GCF_024519925.1 of Cytobacillus sp. Bac17. Lineage (NCBI taxonomy): Bacteria > Bacillati > Bacillota > Bacilli > Caryophanales > Bacillaceae > Cytobacillus > Cytobacillus sp. Bac17. Next base: position 134,506 of record NZ_JALJRC010000003.1, read on the forward strand.
TGCCGTTCAACACTGCTGGTTTCACCGTTACAGATGTCAGTGCTTCCTTTCTTTTATCCATTCTGTATACGGGTCTGATTTCAACAGTCCTATGCATGGTACTCTGGAACATCGGGGTCAACCAGCTGGGACCAAGCACTTCCGGCCTGTTCCTAAACTTTAATCCCATTTTCACAGCCATCTTAGCTTTTATCTTCTTAGGAGAGGTCTTGAACTGGATACAAGCGGTCGGAAGCATCATTGTCATTGCGGGGTGTTTCTTATTCTCTGCACTTAAAACCAGGACTGGAAAAACAACAATGGGGATTCCTGCACCAGTATTTATAAGTGAGCCGGTTAAGGAGAGATAAAAAGCAGTGCCTGCCCCTTTATAGGGAGCAGGCACTATGATTCCTTCTAATCTTTTGAGTAATTAGGGACAGTGTACCTGTCCCATTGTCCCCGCTTATGCCTTTTTGGCAACGGCTTTCTTTCTTATACTTTTAACGATAGGCTCATCTTGATTCCGGCTTTCACTCATCGCTTTTAGCTCATCTTTTAAGCCCTTATAAGTGGAGTAACACATGAAAAGCATGAGAATGGCTAACGGGATGGATGTGGCAACCAGGGCTGACTGTAAGCCGGATAGGCCTCCTGTCATAATTAATACAGCAGAGACCCCAGCAATTACAATCCCCCATATGACTTTTGTTGAGTGAGATGGATTAGGGTTTCCATTTTCACTGATCATCCCTAATACAAAAACAGCAGAATTCGCAGAGGTTATAAAGAAAACAAGTACAAGTACCATAGCTAAAATACTTAAAAAGACACTCATTGGAAAATAATCAAAAAACTTAAATAAGGCAGAGGTTACATCGGTGGAAACCGCCGTTGCAATCGCTGTTTCGCCCATGTTCTGAATGAGATCAATGGCCGATCCGCCCATCACGGCAAACCAGAAGAATGCTCCTGCAACAGGGATAAAGATGGCCCCGATCATAAACTCTTTGATGGTTCTGCCCTTTGAAATTCTGGCTACGAAACTGCCGACAAGCGGAGCCCAGGCGATCCACCAGCCAAAATAAAACAGTGTCCAGCTTGCAATCCAGGTTCCATCACTATAGGGCTCAGTCCTAAACGACATCCCAATGAAATTCTGGGCGTAATCCCCTATCCCTTGAAAAAAGATCTTTAAGATGGATTGGGTTGGTCCAAGAAACAATACGAATGCCAATAGTGCAAATGCCAGCAGCATATTAAGGTTGGACAAATGCTTCATCGCTCCCTGAAGGCCTGAAACAGTGGAACCGACATAAATAAAACTTACAACGAGAATAATAGCAACTTGGGTATAAAAGCTTACCGGAAGACCCCACAGATAATTCATACCGCTATTCACTTGAAGCGTTCCAAATCCCAGCGATGTGGCTATGCCAATGACAATGGAAAGAATGACAACGACATCAATCAGTTTGCCAAAAGGGCCCCTAATTTTGTCGCCTATTAATGGATAAAAAACAGAACTCAGTGAGGCCGGCAGCTTTTTGCGGAATTGGAAAAATGCTAAGGAGACTCCTACAACTGCATAACACGCCCATGCAGAGACCCCCCAATGCAGGTAAACAAATTGCATTGCCAGCTTTGCGGATTCTTCTGAAGATCCTTTCCCAAAGGGAGGATCAATATAGTATGAAACTGGTTCTGCCACACCCCAAAATACAAGACTTATCCCAATAGAGGCACTGAACAGCATCCCTACCCATGTAGCTGTTTTGTATTCTGGCCGATCATGATCGTCCCCCAGCCTGATTTTCCCGAATCTTGAAAGCCCAATATACATACAAAAAGCAAAGAAGAAAAAGACACTGCCCAGAATAAACCAGCCCAAGTTATTATAGATAAATTCCAGTGAATGATTTGAAAAGCTTTCCATTTGCTTTGGGGCAAAGACCCCTATACTTATTAAAACCAAACTTATGGCTAACGAGGAAAAAAAGACAGTTTTTTTACCGTTCATGCCAACACTCCTCTTTCCAGAATATTGAATTTTCAGTATTTTAAATGTAAGCGGTTTCTTGTTATTCCAAAAAATAAATGAGAGAAAAGGTAAATCGGACTAGCGCATAAAAAATAGTACTCTTCCTTTTCACCTTCACAATTATTTTGATCGTTAGCAGATTCCCTGACCCATAACGGTCACTTTATCTATTTATCAGACTTTGCGGTGCATCAGTATTCTTCCCATCTAAAAAGTGGAAACAGGTTTATAACGACCGCCGCTAATAAAAGTTAAGTATAAAAGAAATGGAAGAAAAATCAACCTATACCATAGGAAGAATCAATTCTTCCTATGATATCCGCTGACTTTTAAACATTTAGTTTACCAGATACAAGCCGGGTCTCCATGATGTCAATAATCCGATTACCCACTTCCGCGGTAGATGCGGTTCCTCCCATATCCGGTGTAAGTGTCTCATCCTCGATCAGCAAATCCTCAATGGCTCCAAGCACTTGTTTTCCATATTCCTCATAACCAAAAAAGTCAAGCATCTGACTGGCTGACCAAATGGAAGCAAGCGGATTGGCAATCCCCTTACCTGTAATATCAGGAGCAGAGCCATGAATAGGTTCAAACATGGAAGGATACTTTCTTTCAGGATTAATGTTGGCACCAGCGGCAAGCCCTATTCCTCCTGCAATAGCAGCACCCAGGTCTGTTAATATATCGCCAAATAAATTGGAAGTGACGACCACTTCAAACCTCTTTGGATCCTTAACCATCAGCATGGCAGCGGCATCTACAAGGTAGGAGGCTGTTTCCACATCAGGGTATTCAGAGCTTATTTCTTCAAAAACCTGATCCCAGAAAACCATTGAATAATTTAATGCGTTCGCCTTTGATATGCTTGTGAGAGACCTTCCTTCCTTACGAGCTGCTTCAAACGCATACCGGATGATTCTTTCCGTTCCTTTTCGGGAAAACACACTGTTTTGCAGGACAACTTCATTTTGCTGCCCCTTAAGCAGCCATTCACCAGCACCCGCATACTCTCCTTCGGTATTCTCACGGATAAAAAGCAGATTTATGTCTTCCCGTTTTACATCCACTAAGGAAGTTTTTGCCCCTTTCAGTAAATGAACTGGCCGGATATTCACATATTGATCAAATTCTTTGCGGATTCTTAAAAGCAGATCCCATAAAGAGATATGGTCAGGGACGCCGGGAAACCCGACTGCCCCCAAATAAATGGCATCAAACTTCTTTAATTCTTCCATGCCATTTTCATCCATCATCTTTCCGTGTTTCGCATAAAATTCACAGCCCCAAGGGAAATAAGTAAAATCAAAGCGGAAACCTGAATCCATCGCCGCTACTTTATTTAGTACTTTGATCCCTTCGCCAATCACTTCAGGTCCAATTCCATCACCTGCTATAACCGCAATTTTATAAATTTTCACAAAAATCTCCCTTTACCTTTAGTTATTATTCCAGACAATTAATTTCATCTCGGTCATTTCTTCAACTGCATATTTGATGCCTTCCCGTCCAGTGCCGCTTTCCTTTACACCGCCATACGGCATCTGATCAACACGGTAGGTTGGAACATCATTGATTATAACTCCGCCAACATGAAGTTCCTGCGAAGCAAAGAGGGCATGCTTCACATTATTTGTGTAAATTCCCGCCTGCAGGCCAAACCGTGAGTTGTTGACATGCTTTATGGCATCCTCAATGGAACTGAATTTGTTTACGACAACAACGGGGGCAAAGGCTTCCTGGCAGGATACTTTTAAATCATGCTCCGCATTGATAATAATCGTAGGCTCAAGCACCCCATTTCGAAGGCTTCCTCCGGCTGCAATAGATGCATTCGTGGTTTTTGTTTCCTCAATCCATCCTAGTACTCTATCAGCCTCTCCTTTTGAAATTAGAGAAGAAATATACGTATCCGGTGCAAGCGGATCGCCAACTTTCAGCTGCTTTGCTGCCTGAATAAATTTTTCTGTGAATTCTTCATATACCTCTTCATGTGCATAAATGCGCTGAAGCGAAATACAAACCTGACCCTGATTCGAAAAAGCCCCCATTATGCAGCGGTCAATAATCTGGTCGACATCTGTATCTTTATCAATGATTAAGGCTGAATTCGATCCCAGCTCCAATGTTGTTTTCTTTAAGCCTGCTCTGCTGCGTATCCCAATCCCAACTTCCGGACTTCCTGTAAAGGTGACCATGCTGACCAGGTCATTTCTGACAATTTCTTCCCCTACTACACTTCCAGGACCGGTTATAACGTTTAACACACCCGGCGGCAGACCTGCCTCTTCAAATAATTCGGCTATAAACAGTGCCGAGAGCGGTGTCTGTGAGGCTGGCTTCAAGACAACTGTATTCCCTGCGGCAATTGCCGGTCCTACCTTATGAGCTACAAGATTCATAGGGAAATTAAAAGGAGTTATGGCTCCTATGACCCCAATCGGCTCTCTCAATGTATATCCAATACGGCCAACCCCGCCTGAAGCAGCATCAAAAGGAATGGTTTCCCCATGAATGCGCTTCGCTTCCTCAGCCGAAAATTTATACGTTTCGACCGTTCTGGCAACTTCCGCTTTTGAGAACATAATAGGTTTGGACGACTCTCGGGTAATGATCTCTGCAGCCTGATCCGCTTTTTCAATCAAAAGCGAAACGACTTTTTCTAAAATCTCAGCTCTCTTGTAAGCTGGCATTTTTGCCATCAAATGCCTGGATTCGTAAGCAGCAACAATGGCCATTTCAGTCTGTTCTTTATTTGCCATCGCGATTTGGGCAATTTCTTCCCCGGAATAAGGTGAAAAAAGAGATGCGTATCGATCTGTTTCTACTTTTTTGCCATTAATCATTAAATACTTTTTTGCTGGCTGAACTCCGGTTATTTTACTCATTTAGGGCCTCCAATACCATTTCATGAAATTGAACAATTGCTTTTTCTGAGGATGAATATCTGCCTTTGCTGAAAGCTCGGGAGCGAAAACCAATCTGTTCCAGTTCTACCAATTCAATATCTTCCGAGCGGACTTGCTCCGCAAACGTCATTAAATCCTTTTCCGCCTGGGACAGGTTCTCATCACGGAAATAATAGGTGTAGACAGCCATGGATGTTTCATGATCAATCGGAATAATTTGAATGGTCGCCATATTGCCTGGCCCCGGATAAATGGTCAGCATCAGATTTGGCCATAGCCAGTAGAATTGGCCGCCTTGCATTTCGGCATCATTTAAATCAACTGTTCCATATTTTTTATCTGGCTTGACAATTGTCCCTTGCATGGAATAATTCTCACACGTAATAATCTGATAATCATTCATATCAAGTGCAGCAACGAAGCTTGGATGTGCAACATGGCAGTGGTCACACTCCAGGTAGTTATCCATAAAAGCCTTCCAGTTCGCTTTGAATGTACGTGTTTTTTGGCCGGTTCTTTTTAGTTCGCTTAAAAAGGAATTCTTGCTCAACCTTTCAAAGAAATCTCCATATGACTCACTTAATGGCTTTGCATTGTCATCCAAATTTACAAAGATAAGTGATTCCAAAATTTCCATCCGCACCGAACGCAGACAGGCATCCTTTACACAAGCCTCGTCTTCCCCTCTAAAGTTAGGCGCTTTATTCAGCTGGCCATCAAGCTTAAATGTCCATCCATGATAAGCACATTGGAGAATCTTTTTATTCCCGGCTGCATTTTTTTCAAGCTTTGTTGCCCGATGCGGACAAACATTGTAAAAGGCACGGACTACTTCATCTTTACCGCGGTTTACGATAATAGGCTCGCCTGCCACTTCTGCAGTAAAGAAATCTCCAGCCTTTTCCACCTGACTAACATGTCCTACGAGCTGCCAGGACCTTGAAAACACAAGGTCCATCTCTTTTTCCAGAACTTTAGGATCTGTGTATTTGTCATAGGTTAAGGTTCTTTCAAATGTACGATTTGTTGCATTTTGCACTTTATTGTAAGCAGTCATGATTTGTCTCCTTCTTAAATGAATTTTTCCTTTAGATTGCTGAACCGGTTTTTTCCTTATCTGCCATAATGCTTGTACTATGGAGCGGCTGGACCTTTGAACCTGGATCAATATAAACCTTTGCATTGCTGACAGCTGTCGGCGCTTCCCCAAATCCGCTGGCTATAAGCTTTACTTTGCCTTCATAGGTACAGATGTCACCTGCCGCATAGATTCCTGGAATATTCGTTTCCATTTTGGAGTTTACCAGGATCGCATTTTTCTCTATTTCCAACCCCCACTCTTTAATGGGGCCTAATGAAGATACAAATCCAAAATTCACTAGTACATCATCTGCCGGGATGAGCATTGTCTCCCCGCTAGCCGTGTTTTCTACCATTACGTTTTCAATTTCTTCTGCACCTGCCAGCTCCACTGGAATATAAGGTGTCAGCATTTCCACACTGGAATGTCTCAATCGTTCCACACTATGCTCATGCGCCCGGAACTTATCTCTCCTATGAATGAGCGTTACCTTGCCGGCAATCGGCTCAAGCATCAAAGCCCAGTCAACCGCTGAATCCCCTCCACCAAAGATCACAACCTTTTTGCCGGCAAACTGATTTAAGTCTTGGACAAAATAATGAAGATTTTTATTTTCAAATTTGTCCTCGCTGCCGATATTTAATTTCCTTGGCTGGAAAGCACCGTTCCCTGCCGTAATAATCACTGCCTTCGTATAATGGGTCCCTTTATTCGTGTGAATCGCAAATGATTGATCAGACAGGCGGACGATGCCTTCCACTGATTCCCCTAAGCAGACAGATGGATTAAATTGATTCATTTGCTTTATCAAATTATCTATCAGTTCCTGAGCTCTTATCTTAGGAAAACCAGCTATGTCATAAATATATTTTTCCGGATATAGTGCTGATAATTGTCCGCCCAGCTGCGGAAGACTCTCAATAATTTTCACCGAAGCCTGGCGCATACCAGTGTAAAAAGCTGTAAAAAGACCAACTGGGCCTCCGCCTATAATGGTGATATCGAAAGCATCTGGATAATTGCCCATTCCTGAACCTCCTTTATATCGTTCTATACACCTTTTAATGCAAGTACTGTGCCAATAGTGCAAACCCTTAATAATTAAACAAACAATTGAAAATTTACTGAAAAATATCAGATATTGAGTTAAAATATACTCAATATCTGATATTCTTGAATCAAAAATGACTCAGGAGGGCTTCACCGAATGAAAATGCCAACAAATACAGGCAATGTAGAAATGACATTGGAAACCCTGTTAAAAATTCTTGATTATTCTTCTGATGAAATCTTCGTTTTAGATGGTGAAATGCGGATTCTATATGTGAATAAAGTATGTGAGAGGCACTATGGACTTAAGCCAAGGGATGTAATTGGAAAGTACAATGTGGAACTTTTTGAAAAGGGCTACTGGAAGCCTTCTATTGTTCCTGAGGTATATCGGCGGAAAGAGCCGTGCTACTTAAGACAGCAGACATATATCGGGGCAGAGCTCATGACTACGGCCATCCCGATCTTAAATAACAAAAACGAAATTGAACTGGTCGTCATCACCTCTACGGAAATACAAAAAATTAATATGGTGAATGCAAGGGAGGATAAAATCGAGTCAAAATCGACTCAGCATGAAGAAAAGGAAATAACAATTGTAACCAACAGCGGAGAGATTAAAGAAATATTGGAGTTTTGTAAAAAAGTAGCTCCAACAGATTCAAATATTCTTATTCTGGGAGAATCCGGAACCGGAAAGGGTGCCTTTTCTCAATATATTCACAAAGTCAGCAACCGGAATAAAGGGCCATTTCTTGCCATCAATTGCGCTGCCATTCCGGAAGAACTATTGGAATCCGAACTATTTGGCTATTCAAAAGGCGCCTTCACCGGAGCAAATAAATTAGGAAAACAAGGATTAATTGAAGCAGCGGACGGCGGCACCCTCTTCCTGGACGAAATCGGAGAAATGCCCCTTTCCGTACAGGCAAAACTGCTTCAGCTCATACAGGAGAAACAGTTCATCCCTGTCGGAAGCAGCGAAATAAAGAAAGTGGATGTCCGCATCATAGCGGCAACTAATCAGAATCTGACCACTATGATTGAAAACAAATCATTTAGAGAAGACTTATTTTATCGTTTAAATGTAATTGATATTCATCTGCCGCCATTGCGGGAAAGAAGGGAAGATATCATTCCGCTCACCTATAATTTCCTGAATAAATTTAACCAAAAATATAAAGAGAATAAAGTCATTTCTGAAGAGTGCCTTAATGTTCTTACTCACTATTCCTGGCCGGGAAATGTGCGCCAGCTCGAAAACCTGATTGAAAGATTAGTCATTATCAGCAATTCCATTATTCAGGTCTCTGATCTCCCTGACATGATCAAGGAAAATACTCATCAAGCAGTATACCCATCTCATTCCACTAGCCTGGACAAAGCTCTGGATGAAACCAAAAGGATTCTGGTAAGAAGATCGTATCAGACCCATAAATCCTCCAGAAAAGTGGCAAACGACCTTGGCATCAGCCAAACGAAAGCAGCCAGGCTGATTAAAGAGTATTGCGGAGCAGAGGGACAGGTTCCTCATCCCTATTGAAAATTGGGGCAGTATTCCTGTCCCCTTCTCAAATTATAAACGTTTTAATAACTCACTTTTATTCAGTTCTAAGTGATTAATAATCTCAGGAAGCTGAGAGTCATTGCGGTGAATTAATTCTTCATTTAGTACGGGTTTCTCTTGAACAAACTCTTTCCACTCATCCTCGAGCAGTTCTAATTTTTTCCCGTATACAGTATGTATTTCGTTGGTTAAATTCGGCTTATCATAGATTTTGAGGAAACTTTCAATACCATATTCATGAATAAGGAAGCTCGAAAATGAAGCAGATTCAATATAAGCCAGCCACCTTAAAGAATGAGAGTCTTTATTTGGGTTTAAATATGAAAAAATTTCATCCTTCTGCAGAAGTGTTTCCAGAGGCAGCATAACTTCTTGCATCATTAAATAGTTCATGATGCCATGGATATCTCCCTTATAATTAGGAAATACTTTTTCGTCCGAATAGGAATCCTGCATAAAAATCGCCAGACCTTCTTGTGTAACATGGTCATGATTATGGCCAAATAATACATGAGTAAGTTCGTGAACGAGAGGATAATCTCCATCTTTCACCCAATAAAGGTGTATAGTATTCCCGCTTGAATAACTTACCTTTTCCTCTTTATATAGATGTAAATATATTTTAGATGGGGAGGGAATTGAAATATTTTTCTTTTGCAGATGATTGTAGTAATCGAGGGTTTCTTCCTTGATTGCTTTTAATGCATCTTCGGAAAAATTCCCTTTATTAAAAGTAACAATTTCTATTTTTCCATCGTCTGTTTTAAAGTTTTTTAGATTACTCTCTTCAGTTGAATCTGCTTTTTCCGAAGTAACCGGATCTGAATCAGAGTGGCTGCAGCCAGTCATCAAAAACAGCAAAAATACAAAACAGCTGATTTTTATTGATCTGCTCAATTTATCTCCACCTTTCTAAATATTAGTGAGGTATTGAATGTGTTATCAAATAAAAAACCATTAATATACTAAACCCGCATAGCAAAATTAAAATCGCATAAAAAACTTTCCTCCATAATCCGCCTATGAAGTAGACACTTACTAAAAAATAATAGATTAGTACACACCCAAAAATAAACAAAAGAAATTCTTTGGTTGATTCCTTTAAAGGCAGCGGCGCCGTCACATTTGTTAAAGCCAATCCCCCGAAAATAAATAGGCCTATACCATATAAAAATTTTTTCAGGCTTACTGCACTTTTATCATTTTGAGTTTTCAAGATACCCACCCCTCATAAGTAATGGTACGAATTTCCATAGAAAAGGTTTCATTAAACTCCTTTTTTTGCATATTTCAAACGGAGGCAGCATATAAATTAGGTAGCTTATTTAAATAGAGCTCGAAGCAGTTAAGCCACACTAACTGTTTATATATCTGTAATAAGGGGTGCTGAACACGCAATGCGGTTTGCACCCCCAATTAATATTTCTTCCTTTGAACCCGTTAGCATGTTTACAGGATTTCTTAATACAATTCTTTTAGAGGTGATAAAAAGTGCCAAGAGTACAATATACCGACAGTGACGTGGCTTTAATGGCAAGGATGATGAGGGCAGAAGCCGAAGGTGAAGGAAAACTGGGGATGCTTATGGTCGGAAATGTTATAGTCAATCGAAGAGCGGCTGATTGCCTCGACTTTGTAGGTCTCCGGACAATACCTCAAGTCATATTTCAAGTGCAGGGAGGAAATTACTCTTTTGAAGCCGTACAGAAAGGAAATGTTTTTTACAACAGGGCCAGAGGTGTAGAGAAACGATTGGCTAAACAAACCTTAGACTATTGGAGGCAGCATCCTTCCAAGTTTGCTCTCTGGTATTTCAATCCATATGCTCCATGTCCGCCAACATGGTACGATCAGCCTTTTTCAGGACAATTCAAACAGCATTGCTATTATGAACCCCAAGCTAATACATGTGAAAGTGTTTATAGGTGACCATACCCCCACGTTTAGTGGGGGATATTTGCCTTCCTTTAGTGTATGTAAGTCCCAAAAGAAAGCTCTTAGTTACTATCCACTTTCTCAAGGGCATCCGCATAATAATCATCTATTACCAGCATCGGTTCCTTTATAGATTCCAGGAGTCTTTCTACATTGACAGATTCCTTTTCCAGTTCTTCGCTAACACTTCTATAAACTGTAATAACCGCTTCTATTCTTTCTGTTTCTTCCTTACTCATACGATATGATTGATTTTCAAGAAACTTATCCGTCATGCCGTTTATAAACCCATCAACACGAAATAAGCTATATTGAAGCAAGTTCCAATCAGGTGCATCCTCTCCCATATCAAAAACAGACATGGCAGACAAATAGGAATTGATACTTCTGCTCTCTCCGTTCACAACTCTCCATGAATTATATAACTCGTCTTTCCATTCATCCTCTTTCTCAATAGGTATCTGAACAAATTCCTCAAGCCAGTGAGCCGAATTATCGCCTACTGCAGCTATGGACCTCAAATGTGCATAATTCCTTTCCTGGCTTTGTTTTATAAAGTGCCTGTATCCGAGATTTATATAAATGCTATAAACAAAAGCTGACACCAATAATATAAATAACATTCTCTTAAAATACTTTTTCGCATTTGTCTTCTTCATCAAATCCCCCTTTGCATCCATCGTTCCAAAAATAAAAAGCCGCCCTTCTGGCAGCTGACTAACTAGCAAAATTGATTAACACTGCTCCCCAATAAAGAAAACTCATAGTAAGAAAAACGAATGCAAATGTGGACATCGCTTTTGGCAATTTACCGTATATATAAATGAATACACATCCAATTACAATGTGGATAATAGCAAAAAGGATTAGGTTCATTTTTCCGCCTCTTTACTGAATGGTATTAATAAAAATGGAACGTAACCCCAGATCGAATAAAAATAGCCGCCTTTTTCTCGAAGAACTACTTATCAAAACAATCCATTATTCTTACTATTTCAGTAAGGAAGCATCCATAACATACACGCCACCCATAAAGACAATCCAAACCAAAACAGGCAATCCTAAAGATTTCAAAGCATTTCTCCAGCTTCCGAATTGTTTGCGGCGCAAAATATAATCCGTTATAAAAAATAACACAGCCGCTCCTAAACTTAAACCATACAGAATTGACCCAAAAAGCAAGTGCAGGATTAATGAAATATATAATTCCAGTTTCCTGTTTGTATGGTTCGAAATAAAAAAGGCTAATAAGTCACTAACGGCAGAAGTTAATGTGCCATAAATCAAAATGACCGGGAAGCTGTATAAAAGATAGAAGGGAATGGATATAATAGCTCCCCGAAAGTATTCACCAGCCGAACCAGCTTCTCCAACAAACGGATCCGTTACAATCAGACCTAACACAACCGCGAACAGTGACCCTGAAATCGATGCAGCTATTACTTTTCTTGCAAATACTTGACTGATGCCCATTTTATTGCCGCTCCTTTTTCATACATACCATCCCTGCTCATTCTTCTTAACCAGACTGATCAACAAAATGTAAAACGGAAAAACAGCTAAAGCTCCAATTGCCATAAGGCCAGAAGCAGTGTTCGGAACATCCCCCTGGTAAGTAATTGGAAAAAGACTTGTTGTCATATATACAAACAGCACAAAATAAGGCAGCCAGAGTATGACAGTACAATACCGGGCCTTTGTTTCAGACAGCCAGCGTCTTGTTAAATTAAAAAGGAGAACAGAGCAAAGGATAAATCCGCTGATGATAATAGCAGACGATACAATATTAACGGTATCAATACTCCATTCTGTCAGTCTGCTGATTCTGCAGACATTCAGCATAAGCTGAATGGTAATTGCGATCATCAGAGCATACAGCATACTTACTATATTTACCTTTAAGAAAAACACTCCCCTTCTTTTCAATAGTCTTCAGTCCAATCGCATCGAAATATCAGCTAATATACGGATAACCTCTGTCACATCATCGGGATGCCCAATATTCAACAAATAATCCGCTTCTCCCTCCGCAGGCGCTTTAATGTCTCCTTGATCTGATTCCGCCTGCTGACGGCTGAGGACTTCCAAAAATGAGGAAGCCACTCTTAAAACAGAAGTGCTGCGCTGACTTGCCATAATGCGCCGCCTCAGAACATCATCCGGAATATTGAAACTCACAAGGATACTGGTAAATTGGCGGCTGTGATAGTACTCCAGCATCTTCTGCCGATCTTTCTGATTGCGGTTTGAGTTGCATAAAATAATGTGGCAATCCGTCTCAGCTGCAGCGTAATCTACAATTGTTTTAGTTATTGAGTATTTAATTATATTTGGCCCCCGCTTCGGCATTAACCGCTTGTAATAGCTTTGAAGGAACTCAGCATGATTATCCTGATCAATCACAACCGAGTTGGACAATTCTTTTTCTAAAGCTTTCGCAAATGTCGTTTTCCCGCTATGCGTTTTGCCGACAGTCATATTCGCTAACCTTTTCACACCTGCAGCTCCGTTCCAAAATCTGCTGTTAACATGAATTTATTTTAATGCCTTCCTGTACATATTCGAAACCAATATCCATCTTCCTTCAAATAAATTGGAAATTTTTATAGATTATTATATCACTTTCTGATATATTACTTTTAGATATATCGAAAAATGATACAAAGTTGGTGCTGGCATGAAATCTTTAGAACAATTAACAGATTCCGTCTTTTATATAATGGCGGCCTTTACAGAGCCCCGGCATGGCTATGCAGTGATGAGCCTGGTTGAAGAAATAACAAACGGCGAGGTGAATATTGGGCCGGCGTCCCTATATACCATTATCAAAAAGCTTATCAAACAGGAGTATGTTGAGCTATTCGACGATGCAAACTCGAGGAGGAAGGTTTATGTACTGACAGAAAGAGGCCGTGAAATTCTTCAAGCTGATATTGAAAGGAGAAAAACGATGGTGCAATTTGCGGAAGATGGATTGAATAAAGGGAGAGTACAATGAAGAAAACATATAAAATCTCGAATGGACTCGCTTTTTTTGAACAAAAGGATTTACAGATGCTGCGGGAAAAAGCTGCAGAGGGGTGGATGGTCGAATCCTTTAAAGGCGGCCTGTATACATTTACAAAGTCCGGCCCAGAAGATGTGATATTCAGTATCGACTATCATGAATTGACACCAGAAGACGAAGAAGAATACTGCGATTTATTTGCAGCTGCCGGCTGGACACATGTTTACTCACATACAGGAATTCACCTGTTTAAAGCGGTTCCCGGCACACCGCCTATTTATAGTGATGCTGCGTCCAAAACAGATCAGGTAAAACGAACGGCTAAGCCAGTATACATAGTAACCATTGCTGCCCTCCTGTTCACAATTATTGCTCTAGCATTCATGAAATTAGCAGAGGGATTCCTTAATCAGGCAGGCAAAATAGGATTCTTCATCTCTATTGTTTTATTTATCCCGATGCTTATGACATCCATGGCGCTTTTCATACAGCTGTTAAAAGTAAATAAATCCAGCAAAAATTAAAGGAGATATCTCAATGGGTAAAATTTTTACCCCCTTCTATATATGCTTATTAGGCATTGCTCTCCTAATCGGCTTCTCTTTTACTTCCCATGCAGATAAAGCCTTCTCTATTGGGCTTGTGGCCGCATGTGCTTTCATCGTTCTCTTTATCCATGAACTCGGTCATGTCATCGGCGGAAAGCTTGCCGGCTACACGTTTTTATTTTTGACAGTCGGGCCTATCACAATCGAAAAGAGCCCTGCTTTAAAAATAGTGCCAAACCAAAGCTGGCTTGCCTTTGGCGGACTGGCCAGCTGCATGCCGGACGAAATAAACTTAACGAATATGGTTAAGAAGCACAAATGGTTTGTGGCAGGCGGTCCTGTATTTACTTTAATTGCATTTGTAATCAGTTTATCCATTTGGGCTATGACAAAGGCCGAAATGGCTATGATGCTTACAGTACTGAACTTAGCCATTTTCTTTGCAACAGCTATTCCCTTTAAAGGAACCTTTAACTCAGATGGCAGTGTTTTTCTGCTTCTGCACAAAGGCGGCAAAGAAGCACAGACATATCTCGCCGGGCTTATCCTATTAAAAGAAATGATGTCACCGCGCACCCCAAGCGAGTGGGATGAACAGTTAATCCAGGAAGCTTATAAAACAGAAGCTTCCCCAGAGGCCATGACTACCGCATTCCTGCTATTCTACTATCACCTCATGAATAGCAATTATGAGCAAGCCTCGGAATCAATTGCTGCCTTCAAAAAACTTCCTATAACCAACAAAACGAAATTCCGTCTGCAGTTTGCTTCACATATCCGGCAAATCGACTCATTCCTATCCTTAGAACCTGATCTGACTTTAATTAAAACCTTGCATAGCAATATGTATACAATAGATAAGGTCAGCTACAAAAGAAGCGAAGCCATTCTGGCTTATTTAAATAGAGATGCCGAAAAAGCATATTCCCTTCTTGATGAAGTGGAGAGGACCTGCAGAAAAGGAAGCACCCAATACGGTTATTTTCATGCAGAACTAAAGCTGACAGAAATAATAAGGAATCGTATGGACAGCCATAATGCACAAGACTGTAAAGCAATATAAAACAAAGTGCCTGCATCTGCCTGCTTATAAGCAGACGGACACAGGCACTTCCCTGGTTTTTATTTAATATCCTTCACAAGCTCTCTCATCGAATTCAGCTTCGAGGTCAATTCAAAAAACCATTCTTCATCTCCAGTGGAAAGGGCAAGGTCGATCAGGAAATGGATCTGTTCTTTATTGGCTACCTTTGCCGCCGGCATTTTCTTAACCTGTTTGCTAAGCAGGGGAATGATTTTGCCTTCAATAGTTTTATTATCACTTGAAATAACTTTTGTCTTAATAATTCCTTCTTCAAGAGCTTCGATATAGCCAACGATTAGTTCCCCTTCACGGGATTTCCCCTTAATCCAATCTCCCGCTTTTAAAATGGCCTTATTGTTGGACATCATTTTTTTCACCTTCTTAAATGAGATTTTCAAACTGTAATAATTTTCGTTACATTTTAATGAATGGAAAGCTTATTAGCTCCCAATTAATTTTCTTTATAGATCAAATCAACAATATTCTTTAATGTATAGTGCTTTAAATATTCACCTAAATGTTCCTCTGCACCTAAAAAGATGTTGATCAGAACTCTTTGCATATTAGCCCCCACTACACAGGCTTCATTTGAATCCGGACACTTCGGCTGCAGTGCGCCTTCAGAAGTAATCTTATAAATATCCCAAAGATTCACTTCGCTTAAATCCCGGGCAAAAATAAATCCGCCGCCCGTTCCCTCTTTTGATTTAATAAATCCATGTTTTTTTAATAAACTCAGGACTTTTCGGATGCGGACCGGATGGACACCTGCACTTTCAGAAATCGCATCGCTCGTTGACATGCGATCCAGCTGCAGGGCGAGATAAGTTAGACTGTGAATGGCAAGAGTAAAATCGCTATTCATGGCCGGCCTCCTATATTTTCTCATACTGTACTGTAATACTAAGTGTTACAGATCGACTTGTCAACAATTTACAGACAGGTTAGTTAGCCAATCTTTGCAGTTCATTGTATGAAAACGTACGAAACTTCCGTGGAAGGAAGCTGCGAATTTCGTCCTCGTTAAAGCCGACCTGGAGTCTTTTTTCATCGAGAATAATCGGTCTGCGCAGCATTTGAGGATTATCGATAATCAATTGATATAACTCTTTTAGCGGCATGGAATCAATATTCACGTTTAACTCCTGGTAAGCTTTTGATTTAGTTGAAATAATCTCCTCAGTCCCATTTTCTGTAAGGCGCAGAATCGATTTAATTTCATCCACTGTAAGCGGATCTGTTACAATGTTCCGTTCAACATAATCTATTTGATGCTCCTCAAGCCATGCACGGGCTTTCCGGCAGGAACCGCAGCTTGATGATAAGAATAAATTCACCATTTAAAAACACTCCCTCTATTGTTTAGATATTTTTATAAATGTAATATAATTTCTTACAGTTAACATTCAAAAGTAAATCCTTCTTTCCCCAATTGGGTATACTGTAATGATAATCATTACAGTTAAAAAAGTCAATATTTTCTTTTACTACTCGAATAATCGCCATACAATTCAACACCATAATAAAAAAGGAGGGTTACTCTTGAACGTAAATTTCTTTAGAGTTGTTAACGCAATCCTTTTATGGACCATAACAGTCATTTTCCTCCCAAAGTCGTCCTTTAAAAGATTTCTGCCGGTTACCTTATTTTGCTCATGCATTTTGTTAGTGCAAACCCTTTTAAACCTTCTTTTTAAATGGTGGAAAGTAAAAGGCGGTACAAAATTTATTGTATTGGACGCATTAGCTTTTATTTTCGGTCCCTTTTTCGCAATAAATTTATGGGTATTTCATTTTACTTATGGTAAATACCTGCTATATTTTTTCTTTAATTTCGTGATGGACATCATTTTTGCTTTCCCGCTAAATGCACTATTCCAAAAGATTGGCCATTACAAGCTTAAAAAATTCAAACCCATTACTCTGTTCCTGATTTCCTTCGCACTTGCAAATGTTAATTACGGCTTTCAGAAGTTAATGGAAAAGAACAAACCTTAAAAGCCATATATCTGCTTTTTTTTACGCTTTTAAACCCTCTCCATCCATTATTTTAGAAAAAGGCTGTTATAATAATTTTAAAGTTTCACTTCGAAAAGGATGTTTCAATTGGATTGGAAACCTGATAGAAAATCAAAAACACCTATTTATAAGCAGCTGGCGATGTATATAGAAAACGGAATAGCAGATGGCACATTCCCTCCCGACAAACCGCTGCCTTCAGAAAGAGGGTTAGCAAAACAGTTTGATATCAATAGAAGCACGGTTGTTGCTGCATATGATGAACTGGAGTCAAACGGGATTGTTGAACGAAATCGGGGAAGCGGTACGATGGTCAGCAAAGATATTTGGGGAATGGCCAAAAGGCGCATTCCAAGCTGGAACCGGTATATAGAAGCAGGCTCCTTTTTGCCCAATTTGCCAGTCACACAAAGGATTCATAAAGAACTGGCAGAGACAAAACTGATCAACCTGGCCAGCGGGGAACTCTCTCAGGACCTCTTTCCTTTGGCTTCGCTAAGAGAGATTACTTCCAATCGCTCTTTTATCGGGACACTGGGGTACGATCACCCTCAGGGAAATGAAATCCTGAGAAAAACACTGACTGACCATGTAAAAAAGTTCCGGGACATCGAGACCAGCCCTTCTTCCATACTTATTACTTCCGGTGCCCAACAGGCCCTGCACCTTGTCGTCCAATGCCTCTTAAAGCCCGGGGACTCTGTTGCCATCGAGGATCCCTCTTACCACTACAGCCTGCCAATCTTTAAATCAGCAGGAGTCAAAACTTATTATTTAAAAACAGGCAAGGATGGAATAAATCCTGATGATATTATAGCTTTATATAAAAAGCATCGAATTAAGATGATCTTTTTAAATCCCATTTTTCAGAACCCAACAGGCACATTGCTTCCTGAAGACAGGCGCAGAAAAATCCTTGAATTGTCCTCTGAATACGGAATTCCGCTGGTGGAAGATGATCCTTACAGCCTGACACCCTTTACCTGCGGAAAAATGAAGACACTCAAATCCCTCGACCGTAACGGCATTGTTTTATATATAAGCTCCATGACCAAAATTGTCGCTTCCGGCCTCAGAATCGGCTGGATCATCGGTCCGAGATCAGTAATTGAGCGGTTATCAGATGCTAAGCAGCAGGTGGATTTCGGTCATGGAAGCTATTCGCAATGGATTGCGAATGATTTTATTGAGTCCGCAGGCTTTGAGTCACATTTAAAATTTCTAACCAGACATTTGGAACAGCGGAGAAACTCCATTGTTTCAAGCCTGAATCATTTCCTGAAAGACCAAGTGGAATTCAGCACTCCGCAAGGCGGAATCCATCTTTGGTGCAGGATCAAAAAAGAGCATAATGAAAATCAGCTGCTTGAAGAATCAATTAAACGGGGTGTCATCTACGTTCCCGGAACCACCATGGGCTCTGAGAAGGGATTCGTGCGTTTTACGTTTGGCAGGGAAAATGAAGAAAGAATCCATGAAGGTATTAAGCGGTTTGCTGAGGCTCTGAAAACTCTAGAATAATGAAAATACGCCTGGTTTTCAGGCGTTTTTTCATTAAGGTAATGCAAAATTCTACAACAAATTGAATCTTCCATCATTGAAAAATCAGCATATCTGCTTATCTAATTCACATATCCACAGGGTTATACATTACGATGTCACAGATCTAAAGAACTCAAAGAGTCTGTGGTATTGGGCCCCCCGCAAAGAGAGAGCCTTCAGAACCTATTGCAAATTACTTAAATCCAGATAATACAAACAGAAAAATTTATAAAAAACCATAAATATTATTCATTTGATATTTAAATGGTTCCAAGGGTATGGAAAATCCATTCCTTTTTAAAGAATCCATTAAATACTCAATTCATAATGGTAAAATTGCTCATCCCGCTTAAACCCGATTTTTTCATAGAGTCTTTGTGCAGAAAAATTATCAGGAGCCGTACTGAGGCTGATACTTACCGCACCTGTTTCAGCAGCGAGCTCTTTCGCTTTGTCTATGAGCTTTTCCCCTATTCCCTCTTTCCTTGCCTCTGCATCCACATACAAATCATTCAGGATCCAGGCTCTTTTCATAGATATAGATGAAAAAGTTGGATAAAGCTGAGTAAATCCAAGATACTTTCCTTCCTTGTTCACCACATATATGACAGAATCCTTCTTCTCTAATCGTTCTTTTACGTAATCGGCTGCTGCTTCCAAATCGGGTGCTTGTTTGTAAAATACGCGATATAAATTAAATAATGCAGAAACTCCTTCCAGATCCTCCATTGAAGCTTGATAGATTTCCATATTCATAACCACCTTTATAACATGAATTAAGTAATTATATAAATATTAACAAATATTTGTAAACTCAATATGTTTTTATGCAATGAAAAAGCCCCAATCTCTTAGGGCTTACTTTCCGCTCCACCGAAAGAATCGCACAGCAAGTACAACAGACACAATCGCAATCCCAATCAGAACAGCAGCTTCAAATCCATATTCCGTAATCGGCGCTTCAGTCCAGGTACCCCTCAGCAATTGAATCACATAATAAAGCGGAAGGATTTTAGCTGCGTATTGAAGGACTGATGGCATCATCTCAAGAGGAAAGGTCGCACCTGAGAGGAACAGCATCAGGTTCAGGAATAAGGAACTGATGGCTGCTGCAGACTGTGCATTTTTAGCTAAGGATGTCAGGAATAAAGCAAACGGGAAAAAGGCCAGGATGCTGATCAGCAGAGAAAGCAGCGTACTGCCAATATAAGCCGGCAGAGTCAGGTCATACAGAAGCATCCCAAAGATCATAAGCATCAATGCAGATATGGCAAGGATGACGGTCCCTTGAAAGGTATGGGCGGCGAGGATTTTCCATGGCTGAAGCGGAGTTGACTGATACCTCCTTAAAACACCCGTTTCCCGGTAATTGGTTAAAACGGTTCCCAGTGTAAAAAAGGAAGTGGTTACTATGTTGACGCCAATCCATGAAGGAACAAAGTATTCTGCAAAAGCCTTTTGGCTCATGTTGTCTCCTACAAACATGGAACCGAACAGCCAAATCATGACAACTGGAAACAGGAACGTCCAGAACATGCTTAACCGGTCCCTAAAAAACATTTTCGTTTCAAGGCTGGCGAGCTTTACAATAGCATTCATCCGATTTTCTCCTTTTCTAAGTACTGGACAAATAAATCATCGAGTGAGCCCTTCTCAAACTTAAAGTCTGCCAGACGTATCCCCTTTTCCTGGCAATGAGTGAAAATGTGAAAAGCTGTTGTCTGCTGATCATCGCAGTACACTTTGAATTCGTCCAGGTTATTTTCCACTCGTTCAACACCCGGAAGGGAGAGTAAATAAACACGGCTAAGGCCGGCACTCGTAAAGGCCAGACAGTCAGCAGCCCCTTCATTCAACAATTCATGCGGTGTATTCAGTGCTTTCAATTGGCCGCTATAGATCATTGCCACCCGATCACAAAGCTGCTCAGCTTCTTCCATATAGTGCGTTGTCACGACAGTGGTGCTGCCCCGGTCCCTTAACAGCCGTATTAATGACCACATTTCCCGCCTTGCAGAAGGGTCCAGCCCCATACTCGGTTCATCGAGGAAAAGAATTTCAGGTTCATGCAGGGTGGCTAAGGCGAGCGTTACCCGCTGTTTCCAGCCCCCGGATAGGTCATCAAACCTTACGTTCAATTTTTCTTTTAAGCCCAGCAAGTCTATTAAATAATCTTTTTGCGCCGGGCCTTCGTAAAAGGAAGAAAAGAGGTCCAGCGCTTCTTTTACTTTCATTTTCTTCTGAATGGATGTGGCTTGAAACTGCACGCCGATTTTTTTGTTTAATTCACGCAGCTGCTTGCTTGGAACAAGGCCAAGCACTTCAACCTCCCCTCCGCTCGGAACAGAGATCCCCTCAAGTATTTCAAGTGTTGTTGTTTTTCCTGCTCCGTTCGGCCCTATAATTCCGAAGATTTCCCCTTTATAAACAGTAAAGGAAAGATTGTTTACTGCCCGGGCGGCACCATAATTTTTAGATAAATTTTTTACAGAAATGACACTTTCCATCCGAATCCTCCTTCACTTCTATTCGATACATTCCAGATCCTCATTCATCTTCTTCGATTCGTTTTTAAAGTAAAGATAAAAGCCGATCCAGGCAATCGCGTAAACCAATAGTGAGATTGCAAGGTAGATGAAAAAGTTCTTTACTCCGATCGGAATCCAGCCAATCCAAAGCCCTAATGTGAAATAAACAATCGTGACGGTAAGATAGTGCAGGGCAGTCTGCATGGGCAGGCGAAGTGAGCGGATTTCAAAATAAAGCGGAGTAACCGTAAACAGCCAGCCGCTGATAATAAAGCCCAATGCATTTATGATAAATGTTTGCCCATCTAACGTGGGTTGACCGCCGAAATAAGTTAAGGCTATAGTTGCCGCTGTAGAAATGAATCCCCCAAAGAATATGCCGATCATGCTTCTGTACAAAAATGTCCTCACTTCGTCTCCCTCCTGTTCATTCTCAAAATTTCCTTTATCCGTCCGACATAATGGCGTGAAGCATACTCCTTCTCCCCCGATTTAAAGTGCACACAGAGTGTCCCGTTAAAGGATGGCTCAAAATGGCTCATGGCGTAAAGGTTCGCTATGACTGATTTGGATATCCTGATAAACCGGTGGGGAGGGAGGGATTGTTCAAGTTCATAAAGTTTTTGCTTTACTTTAAAAATTCCTTCAGGGGTGGCGGCTGTCACTGTGTCGCCTTCTGAACGGAAAAATTGAACTTCATCAGGCTTTATTAAGTGCTGGTTCTCTCCATCCTTTCCGACAATCAGGCCGGTTTCATTCTTCTTAAGGTACTCTAGGATTTCCTGGATATCCGGGGTGATTTCTTTGCAATGAATTGTCACGGAGGTTTCCTCGTTGCGCGGGTCGATGTTAAGCAGGATTTTCATGAAGGGCGCCCCTCCTTTCCATCAGCTTTATAGATTCAGTATAGATGGCTAATTTCCAATTGTCACCAGAATTAAGGCAACACGCATGATCAGCAGGGTAAGCTGCAGTAATTCCCCTCCCTCCTGCAGACATAAAAAAGCCTAAATCACGAAGGATCTAGGCGTCTATTTGATGTTCTTAGTTTAACTGGCCTTGATTGCCAGTGAACTGCTTTGCAGGCTATCAGAAATCAAGCTGTATGCGATGACCTTTTTTCTGCACTGTTTGACCACATCAATTCGGTCCTTATAGCTATATACGAACAGCTTGTCATCTCTTTCCAGAAACTCAATAACTATAGGTGTTCCACTGATCTCCGGCCGTAAAAAAAGCTGTTCGTTGCCCGGGTGGATATAGTGTTTCTTAATAAATATTCCTTCATTGAACTGATTGATAAACTGAAACTTCTCCTCATCTTTCAGCCTATTATCACCAATTGTGACTGTAACCTCTTTTTCATCAAGCTTGGAATGAGTTTCAAATTTACGGATCAGCCAATTAACCGTGCCGGTCGGCATACAGGTCAGCACGATTTTCAGCAGACTAACGAGAATAATAGGAACCACTACTGCCCATGTCATCTTTTTTCATCTCCATTTGTATTTAGAACCGCCAAATATAAACTCCAAGAGAAGCTAATCCGATAAAAATAATTACCACATATATTAAGGTTAAATTGGTTGTGTTCCGTTTTGTTGAACTTCCATAGTTTTCATCAGCCTTGCCTGTAAGCAGCAAAGTCGAAACCACAGCAAAAATTAAGATAATTAGAACCAGCCCAAGCATTATTCCCATGCTGCGCACCTCTTCTTTTACATTTTAATAAACTTCTATAACTAAATAATACCGTAAACCAGTCAATAGATAACCATCCAATTCGATATAAAATTAACCATCCACTTTTCACCAAAAAAAATGCCGCTCCCATCTTAATAGGTACGGCAAATATTATTGAACTCTACATATCAGGCATAGAAAAGGCCGTTGAACCTCTTGCTTCACCCTCTAATTTTTTATGAATCTGTTTGACCACATCCATTGCTCTTTCATGAGAGTCATATTCACCCAGGACCCTGCTCCAATATACAAAGAAACTCCTGCTGATTATTCCTTCCACGGTTTTTCCTTTAACAGTTACCTCTTTCACATTGACTATGCTTCTCTTATTTTGCGTCAGTACCCACAGCATTAATTTCCTCCTATCGGCTCTCTTTAAATCTATAAAACCCGCCTTTTCACCTGCTTTTCCTCTTTCCTCCCATACAATGAAAAAAAGAAGTTCATCTTTCTGGTCATAATAACCACAGTCACTGCATGCCCAATAATAGTTTCCTTTATTATCAAAATCCGGATATCCCCCTTCATAATCATCCGGGAAAATTCTATAATCTGCGCGCTCAACGGTACCTGACCCTTTATAGCGGATCTTTATGGAGTGACTTCCTTCAAGACCAGCCAGCTTAGCAT
Source organism: Cytobacillus sp. Bac17 (assembly GCF_024519925.1). NCBI lineage: Bacteria > Bacillati > Bacillota > Bacilli > Caryophanales > Bacillaceae > Cytobacillus > Cytobacillus sp. Bac17. Next base: position 158,169 of record NZ_JALJRC010000003.1, read on the forward strand.
TAATTTCAACTGACCAATCCCCGTTTTCACCCGTATAACTTTAACCGTTTTGGTTTTTAACATTACTTCATAAAATGTAAAAATCAAGACAATAACTACACACAGCCATATTAGTTTCTTTTTCAAAATAAACACCTCTGTATAAAAGATGTCCCTATCTACTAAAATATGACTATTAATCTATTGAGGCAATTTCATAAAATACTCCCTCAATTCATCTGGCAGTTCTTCCACGGCAAGTACTTTTAACTTTTCAGTGCCCGGGGATGTCATGATCACAAAGGTCTTACCCTCATATTCCAATAGAGTAAACTGGCTTATTCGATCAGGCAAGGTATCCCGTCTATTTATGTATTCAAAATCCTCTTCCTTGAAATTGCTTTCAAATCCCTCCAGAACAATTTTTTGAGCCTCTTCGTAGTTTTCTGCAAATGCAATCTCCTGATACAGTTCAATTGAATTCTTTGGAACAAAAAAGAATTCATAATAGGTTATTGCATTTATAATAATGAATGCCATAGCCATCATTCTAATCCAACCCTTTTTCATAACACCCCCCCTTATGCATTGCATTAGTTTTATTATAATAGCAGGCAGTTAACTTTATTGGGTAAAATTTGGAAAAATTATGTTATTATTATCAAAGACTATTTTTAAGCGGGGATAATAATGAAAAAGATCATAAGATTGATCATGGGAATTAGCTTTCTTTCTTGCCTAGGTGCCTTAACAGTATTACTCTTCTTTATATCGAGAGGATTTTGGTCAGACATGCCGTTAATGGAATATATGAAACTTTCCTCAAACTTTGTGCCTTTTAAAACAATTAATGGGTATGTACTAGCTATTTCAAATGGAAGTATGAATTTAATCATTCCTATAAAAAACCTTGCCGGCAATGTGGCTGCATTTTTGCCAATGGGAATTTTTCTGCCCTATTTTATAAGAACGCTAAACAGAATTAAATCATTTGCAGTTACCATGACTGTTATGATTCTTAGTGTGGAAATTATACAGCTGGTCACAAGAAGAGGAAGTTTAGATATTGATGACTTTATTCTAAATATCATTGGAGCGTTAATAGGGTTTGGATTATGGAAAGCGATGACAGCCCGGAAAACAAGGAAAAATGCAGTGAACATATAAAAAATTGCCTGTCTAACGGATTTAGACAGGCATTTCCATTACCCTTTTTTATTAAAAATTAATCTAATCAGCAGCAGCCCATTTATTGCTAGTAGAATTACACCCAAAATCGTTAAAAGGGCAATATCAGGTGCAAAGACAGAGATGGAATGCCAAGGTGAAGATGTACTAGCTGTGAAAAGAGGGATTAGTCCAGCTGACAGGCCAATAAAAATCAGCCCTAAGAAAAGTCCCGTTCCCTTTTTTAGAAACTTCCGTGTTCTGAATCTTTTCCATAAATAGATTGAAAGTATTATTAGCAGCAGGACGCATCCCAGCAGAATGGATTGTATCGCCAAACTATGATTAGGTACTTGTTCTGTCTCATCGCCATTTAAAAGACTAATAATATGATTCTTAAGATAATAAAGCCCATCTTCCTCTAAAATATGATTCTTATTTGTCAGAATCACGCCGCCCCAGCCAGTTACCGGGATATAAAAGACTTCTGCATGCGAATCAGGTGTAGAACCAGAATGCCAGATCATTTCTCTGGAAGTATCCGGGCCTGATATGCGTATTCCTAAACCATAATATCGGTCCTCACCTGTTTGTACCTGAGGAGTCATAAATAAATCCAATGTTTTGTCACTGATAAAATGATCTGGCCCTTTCCCGCTCAATAATTTTACAAATTGGACCATATCTGCAGAACTGGCCGTAATGTATCCGTATGGTGCCCCGGCATTATCGTAGGCTACAGAACTTTTCACAGGAAATCCAAACCAGGCTTGATAACCGCTAAGGTATCCTTTCTTATAAGCTCCCTCTTTATTGGCTGCAGCATTTTTCATTCCTAAAGGCTCAAAAACCTGCTGTTCCATATACTCTGCATAAGGCATTCCTGTTAGTTCTTCAATCATTGCACCCAGAATTAAGAAATTAGCATTGCTGTATTGATGTTTCTCACCAGGTTCAGCAGTCAGTTCAACTTCTGACATTTTCTTGACTTGATTCTTAATAGCCTTACTGCCTGTTAACTCTTTATCAGATAGCGCAAGCCCTTCGTAGGTACTCAACCCGCTTGTCTGCGTGAGCAATTGCTTCACTGTTATTTCGGCAGCTTTCCCATTTTTCAGTGTAAACCAGGGAAGATATTCTTGAATGCTGGCATCCAGGCGGATGGTTCCATTATCAGCTAATTTCATTATGGCCATTCCCGTTAATGATTTGCTTATGGAGCCAATCGTGAAAGGAGTTTGTTCTGTAACCTCCTCCTCTGATTCTCCAGTAACGCCCCATGACCGTGAAAAAAACAGCTCATTATTATGAACGATGGCAACTGAAGCTCCTGGAACTTGATATTCTTCCAGGTAATCCTTAATTGCCTTCTCTATTTTTGCTTCGATGTCTTCCTCAGCTGAAGCAGAATTTTCAAGCAAATCATGACTAAATGAAGTGAGCAAGAAAAGAACCAATATTATCTTTAAAGAACTGGACGGCAATACTGCCATATAACCTCTCCCTCTACCAATGTTCTTAATCAACGGTTTGTCCCGTTGTCGGGATGCTAAAAAATATCTATAGTCACATTCCCTTTCTTGATCTCATCTTACCTGTATTTGGAAATATCTATAATGAGCCTCAGCTTTATTTTCAAATAGGACTTGAGACGCAGAAGAAAATCGGACTCTTTCATCAAGAAAGATAATTTGGAAAATAATGCAGGTTATATAGAATGATAGAGGTACACATGGGGCCGGCAAACAAATAATGAATACTGTAGCGATTAGTTTTCTTAAGCCTATAGAACTTTTGGTCTCTTTTTAGTAATGGTGATTTTACCTTTCATACCAGTCGAGAACCTTATGCCTTTTTTCTTCATTTATTGCTCTCCTTCTTTTTCAAACACAACCACGTTATTTAGGTACATGCACCGATTGTAGGCATATGCATACTTTATCTGAGAAATTCATTTCCCAAAAGGACTGAGCAGAAATGGTTAAATATTTGGATTACAGCTCTCCGTCTTTAAATTACTTTTTTGATGTGAACAAAAGCAATCTAATGAAAAAAGATAACAGAAATTTAATAAATGTATTGGGCATTCAGCAATTAAACACGCTGGAAGATGTCTCACTTCTGGACATCTATCTAAGCAAAAATAATGTGATAGAACCCCATTATCACCAAAACGCTGCAGAATTGGTTTATTGTATTTCAGGTGCAGCGACTGTTTCATTACTTAATCCATTTACAAAACAAATCCAGAACTATTACATTACACCTGGGCAAGTAGCCAATGTCCCTCAGGGCTGGTGGCATTATGAGATAGCCAATACCGACAGCACTCATCTGCTGGCCATCTTTAATGCTCCTACTCCGGAAGTCATCCTGGGATCAGACATTCTCAAATTAACGCCTTCAAATATAATGGCGCACACTTATTGTATGGATGAAAAGCAATGGCAGAAGACCGTATCACCTGTCCAGCCTTCAACCTTTATCGGCCCGACAAAAGACTGCAGCAGAAATACTCAAAGCCCGGAACCAAACCAGCAATATCAATACACTCAACAATATTTCCCTCAACATATGTATTATTATTGAGGGTTTCACAGGCATGGATATTACCATGCCTGTCTTCTTAGATTCTCTTAGCATATGCAAGTCTTCCGCTTAACCCCAACCCGGCCTTTCGACTCCACCTTTTCAATATATTCCTTTGCCAAAGGAACTTTACAGGCGGAGTTTCCGACATCCACATGCACTTTTCCGATGTGATCAGCGACATCCTTCGCTTCCACATTCAGCTCCGATACATATGACCCCACAGAGATGACAAAACCGTTCATCACATACCTTACTCGGTTTTTTTCTTCATGAATGGTATTTTTAACTTTAGTCAATAATGCTTTTATTTCATTGACATCCAGCTCATTATCAGATGTGATTGATACATAATTGGAGTAAGTTCTCCAGCCGCAGACTGAAACCATTTCTTCCTCCGATTTAATCCACTCCCGGGCCAATTCAAGAGCATAATCACTTTCAGCGGCCACCTGGGCAACTGTATATTCCGCAGGCATATACCAATAAGCCTTCTCAGCCCAATCCTGTAAAGTCTCCTTTGTCATTAGCTTCGGATTAACCGATAGTCCTGCCAAATACATCGCATCATGATTTCCTGATTCATATAATTGCAGTGCCAGCTCATGATTCTTCTTTACATGCTTCACCAGCTTTTTCAAATCTCCAACCTTCACGCCAAAAAAAGGCTCCTTCGCCCCGTGATTCATAAAGATCCGCTTCGTCTGATCAGAGCCAAGCTCCTCAAGCCTTTTCATGATTTCTTCATAATTCAATCTCTTTCACCCCTTCAAACAACAGCCGCCATTACATTATCAGCCGTATTCATTTACTTTAAGCCAATTTCTCCTTAAAAAGCTCTTGTCACCAAGCTATATATTGTGGTTAAGCCGAGCTTTCCAGCAGCCGTCATCAATTTTCTTTTAACAAACGGATTAATTTCGTCACTTTCAAGAAGAGCAGGATGGTGAAGAACAGGGAAACCAATAGACTCACGTATAAGTTATAAGAACAATACAACCGAAGAAGTGATGCTAATTAAATTCATTAACGAGGAGACATCTCCTGATGCTTCATAAACGCATCCATATCTCCAGGTCTGTGGGCTTCTTCTTGAAAGGAGTTTTATACTCTTTGAAAAAAAACTCCAGCCCAGATATTTGTTCAGGCAGAGGCGGGGATACAACAAAATTGTGGTTAAGATGTCCGTCTGTTCCACTTCCACCCGTTATTCTTGTATCATATCCTTCACCAATCTCTAACTCCCAGAAACTATGCCGGTGAAGCCGATCTCTTCTATTTTCTTCGTCAGGTTCCCAATCGATATTAAAATTCACGACACTTGCATTTTCATATTGCCTAATAAAGTTCACTGAGTAAATAGCTTTTTCTTTCTCAACTGACTTCAAAATCGGTATATACTTTTGAAAATTAACGGGCTCGACCTGCGGGCGGAAATGCTCATCATTTTCCAGCAAGCCAAATAGTGACCTTAAATAATCCTCATAAAGGCCATTCACTTTTGCCCATTTCGAAATCACATCAAGGTGCGGATACCCTGGGTTATCAGATAATTCCTTCCGCCGCTTCAGCAAAGTGCATATCTGCTCATCAATGGATAACAGTCTTTCATCATAATGCTCTGCAGGTCTTTCAAACGGCATTCTTTTCACCATTACTCCTCCTCAGCGCTACTGATAATTTTTTAAATACTGCCCCTCTTGAAAAATCTCTTCCGCACTCAAGGCTGTCCACTCTTCCGGAGTAGTATCCGGATGCAGTTTGAGATAAGAATCTACCATTTTGTAGCCTTCACTGTAGCCATAATGACGTGGAAGGGCCTGACCGCCCATTAAAATCTCCAGAGAACGATTTAGATCATATGTATCTAAATCTCCTTCAACTTTTGCCCAGAAGGTTTTATTAAAACTTGGGTCCACTTGAGAAAAGGTGATATTTGGATAAACGAGCTTTTCAAACATCACAGCTTTACCTTCAAAAATGAGGTTATCCAGCACAGAAAAAGATATATATTTTTCTAAGTGTTGTTCAGTCCATATACTGTGATGATATTCATGAGCTATGCCGGCCCTAATCATATCTTCTGTGTAAAATTCATTGTAAAAAACAATAATCTTTCCAGCTCCTGCTGCAACCATTGTATTCTCATTTCCGGGATGTGAAGGAAAAACGCAAACTGCTGTTTCTTCCTCCGAAGGTAAAAAATCTGAGGATTTTAGAAGTGCATCCTTAATGGCAACATTTGTTTTTTCTTCATCGATTTCGTTCAGAACTTTCTTAATTGAATCAGAGTTTTCAGGGGACCATTTCAGCAGGTTATCTACCATGTGGAGGTATTCCCCGCCCTCAAAGCATGTGTTGTAGACTTTTTTTATTATTTTATTCTGATAAACTTCACCGGCATCTTCTTGGTTTTTTTCGAGCTGATCAATCAGAGAAGTATATAGCTTATAAGCGTGTACGACTTTGTATTTTTGTTTTGTCTCCGGATGTTCAAATGAATAAGCAATCTTTTCTTCAACTTGTTTTTCTTTGCTCGACTTTTCCTCTTCGGAACAGGCAGCCAATGTGAACAGTATCGTCAGCATCAGCATAATTTTTGAAAACCGCAAAACTCTCTTCATACCAACCATCCCTTGCCCAAATATATCTTTTAAATTAATATTACCATAATTTGGACATCCGCTAGGTAACACCCATAAAAAATCCTGCCCTCATTTTTAAGAGGACAGGCAGTATAATCCCTAAATTTCTCTCATCTTTCTGCAAACATAAACCATCTCATAGCTATCAGATCTGACAGGTGTCTCCTGCCAATCACTAAATACATGGACAATCTCCATTCCGTTATTCAATAGAAGCCGCTCCATTTCTCTTGGAAAAACATACCGCAGGTTTATACTTGTTCTTTTTTCATTGGTCTGCATTCCTTCACTATCGTAAAATTTTCTTACAGTGATATAATGCTGAATCTGACTTAGTGAGTCGTACGTACTGATTGTATATACATCCACTTTGTTTTGACTGACAGGGTCTATATACGTTTTCCAATATTCTTCTTCTGCAGGCTGCAGCAGCTCTTCCACACTCGGAAACCTTGATCCAAAGACAAAGATGCCGCCGCGTTCCAGATGTTTATTAACAGATGATAAGAAATCATCCTGATCTTCATTCGTTAAAAAATGCTGAAAAGAATTTCCGACTGAGAACATGAACGGACTCTTCACATTCAGACTGAGACCTCGGCAATCCTGTTCCACCCATTCAATTTTTTGCAGGCCCAGCCCAGCTGATTTCTCCCTTGCAAGGTTTAACATTCCGCTATGGGCATCTACTCCAATCAAACGATGCCCTTTACTTGCCAGCGGAATGGCCGCTCTCCCTGTCCCGCAGGCTAAATCAATAATTGGCCCACCCGTTTTTGAAGCCCATTTCAGCAGATAGGATACATCCTCCTGGTAGGAGTTATTCTCTTTATCATATAAAATCGGATCATTGTATTCTTCTGTAAATTTCATAGTATCCAGATATAATTCTCCTTTCTATCTTCAAATGAAGTTTCACTCTAGCTTCAATTTTATGAGGTTCCTTGCTGCTTTTCCTGATCAGCCCATTATCCAAGTCATCAATTGGGGTAAAGTTATTGCCTGATACGTCTCTTCTGGACTTAAACATCCGAAAAAGAATATAAATCAGCAAACCTATTACTGCGATTAATAAAATATAGCGCACTTTGCCCACCTCATATCGGTTATTTCTTAAACAGCCGGTAAACAAAAAATATTCCACTTGCTATCAGCAATAAAAGTAAAACAGAATCAATCCCGGAACACTATATTCGCTAACAAATCTTTACCTCCTTTCAGCCAATAAAAAAATACCAGCTTTAGATTCTCTCTTTATTTAAACCTTTTTACACTAACATATCTTCTAAATAGGTGAATTTTCAACGAAAATTAAAAACAGTAGAAAACTCACATGATTTTATGTTGCATTTTTTTACAAAAAAGGATAATTTTAAGTCATAAAGAATAAAATGTTACATCTGCTGTATTAGATGTAAACCTTACAGCACTGCAAGGGGAACCGAGAAAATTTGTTATGAAAAAAGGGGATTGAAACACATGCAAAAGTATAGAAGGAGAAACACGCCAGCTTTTACATTTTTAGCATACTTTACACTGATCGCCGGCGTTGGCCTGTTTCTGATTGGGCTTTACAATGCTGATATGGAGCTTAATGAAAAAGGGTATTATATTGCGGTCATGCTCCTGGTGGCAGTTGGTTCCATTCTGACTCAGAAAGTAACACGGGACAATGCCGAAGATGCGGAAATCATGGCAGAGCAGGAGCGCAGATCAGCTAAAATTGAACAATAATACACAAGCTCAGAAATGCTTCTGGGCTTTTTCTTTTTATTAAATAAAATGTGTTGACTTTAACACTTAAAAGCGTTTAAGATATAAAGCATCCTAATACTTAAATGCTTTGAAGGAATTGAAGTAGTGGTATCCTCCCTGTTACAGAGAGCTGGTGGTGCTGAAAACCAGTACAAAGGAGATCATGAATTACGTTTCTGGAGCTTCTTATTTCTTTTCTGAAATAAGACGGTTTAGCCGTTATTCTGTGAAGTGGTAAGTTCTATACTTACAATCAGGGTGGTACCGCGAATAAATTCGTCCCTGCTGAATGAAAATTCAGCAGGGACTTTTTATATCCATTTACTTTCGCACTAAAAAGCGTTTAAGCATGAAAACTAATAAAAGGAGACATACCAAATGAAGAAATCGATTCCCCTGCACTTACGCCCTTTTACAGCCCAGCAGCATTACAATGCTTACAGTCCCATTGACCATGCGGTTTGGAGATATGTGATGAGGCAAAATCATCATTTCCTTGAGGACATAGCCCATGATGCATTCACTTCAGGTCTGAAGTCATCCGGCATTTCCATCGACAGCATTCCACGGGTAAGTGAAATGAACGATCATTTAGATAAAATCGGCTGGGGGGCTGTCATTGTCGACGGATTGATTCCCGGCACAGCGTTTTTTGATTTTCAAGCGCATGGCATCCTTCCTATCGCAACGGATATACGCCAGAAGACCAATATCGAATACACACCCGCTCCTGACATTCTCCATGAAGCGGCGGGGCATGCACCGATTTTATTTGATGAAACCTACTCAGAGTTTGTTAAATTAATAGGGAATATCGGCGCCAACGCTTTTGCGACAAAAGAAGAACATGAGGTGTTTGAAGCAATCAGGCATTTATCGATTGTCATGGAAAGTCCTGTTTCAACAGAAGAAGAAATTGAAGCAGCCAAACAGCGGTTAAAGGAAAAACAGCAGCTCGTAAAAGGACTTTCTGAAGCTGAGCAAATCTCCCGGATTTTTTGGTGGACAGTTGAATTTGGACTGATTGGCGATCTGCAGAAGCCCAAGATCTTCGGTGCAGGACTGCTGTCATCTGTAGGAGAAAGTAAACATAGCCTGTCCGATCAGGTGAAGAAACGCCTGTTCACAATTGAAGATGCGATTAACACCAGCTATGACGTTACATCTATGCAGACTCAGCTATTTGTTTGCGAAAGCTTTGAACAATTGATTGAGGAAGTGACGAGGTTCGGCGAGTCGATGGCCTTCAGACAAGGCGGTACAGTGGCTATCGAAAAAGCGATCGCTTCAAGCAAGGTTGCGCACATCGAGTTCAATTCCGGAATTCAGATTACTGGTCTTTTCACCGATATCATGAAGGATGCAGAAGGGGAAGCCATCTATGTCAAAACCTCAGGTCCAAGTGCCCTTTCGATTCAAAATGAACAAATTAATCATCATGGTCCTGATATTCACAATGACGGCTTTGGAGCGCCTATCGGAAAACTTGCTGGAGGCATTAAGCTGGAGAATCAATCTGAACAGAGCCTGAAAAAACTTGGCATCGAAATAAATAAAATGATGCAAATCACATTCGAAAGCGGAGTAGAAATTTCCGGCCATGTGACGAATCTATTATTTAATCATGATACCCTTGTTTTAATATCACTTGAAGAATGTCTCGTCAAAAAGGGAGAAGAAATCTTGTTCCATCCCACTTGGGGCACATATGATTTAGCTGTGGGCAGTCAGATTGTTTCTGCACGGCCCATCGCAGCAGATTACGCTGCATACCACGGGGAATCTGTTATAAACGAAGAAGAAAGTCCAAAAGAAGGAACAACCCTTACGCCTCTGGAAGAGCTATATGCGGAAGTAAGGCAAATCAGAGACACGAATTTCTCTCAGGATGTCCTTCTTCACAGTGTTATCGGAAAAATTCTCGATGAGTTCCCGGAAGAATGGCTGCTTCAGCTGGAAGTTTTGGAACTGCTTGAAAAGCATGACAAAGAATCCCCTTTGAAAAAACTGCTCCTGGACCAGCTTGAAAAGTTAAGCAGGGAAGAACGCTATGTCCGGCTGATTCAAAACGGACTCGATGTCATTTTTGGCAGGAGGAATGTCAAAGTATGAAAAGATTAAGTGAAGAAGAAATAGCCCGGCAACTATCCACGCTGTCGGACTGGAAAAGAAAAGACAGCAAATGGATTGAACGACGTTACCGTTTCAAAGAATACCTCGATGGAATCGCATTCGTAAACAAAATAGCATCCCTTGCTGAAAAAGAAAACCATCATCCTTTTATCACCATTCAATACAAAATGGTGATCATCTCCCTCACTTCCTGGAGTGAGAATGGGCTGACAGGTCTGGATTTTAAGCTAGCCATGCAGATTGATGACCTTTATCTTGCAGACCATCATTAGGAAAATAAGTGCCTGTTGAGGTGACAGGCACTTATTTTTCCATTGTATCAAGCCGGAATCTCATATTCCGGAAGCACTTCGTAAAACGCCCTTCTCTTTGCATACCAGTCTGAATGAAGATTCAGCAAAATCTTCTTGTCATCCTCTGATTTGCTTGTGCCATTATTAAACAGGTAATAACCGTTTCGTCCGTACACAATGAGTGGCTATTTGATCAGCCCAGCCTCATTTATGTGAATATCCAGGATGTTGATCATCCAATCAATTTTGCAAGGAAAGTCAGAAGAGCGTTAAGAAGTTAATCATTTTCAAATAAAAAAATACGCAAGCCCCATTTAGAATTTGAACTAAATGGGGCTTTTCCTTATAGCGCTGACTCCAAATCCTCAATCAAGTCTTCGGCATCTTCCAGACCAACCGATATGCGGATCAGGCCGTCTGTTATTCCCAATTCCAGACGGCGATCTCTCGGTATCGATGCATGTGTCATTTTGGCTGGAAGGGAAATTAGACTTTCCACCGCGCCCAAACTTTCTGCCAGGGTAAAGTATTTTACTTTTTTAAGGACCTCTTCTGCCTTTTCACCGGTTCCGGCATCAAAGGAAATCATTCCGCCAAAGCCCCGTGCCTGCTGCAAGTGAATGTCATGGCCTTTATGATCTTTAAATCCTGGATAATAAATCTTTGAAACCTGTGGATGATTGGCAAGAAAATGTGCCACCCTTTTCGCATTTTCTTCAATTTCCTCCATCCGAATGGCCAGTGTCCGAATTCCCCTGATTAATAGCCAGCTGTCCTGCGGTCCCAGAACAGCACCGGTTGAATTTTGGATGAAGTGCATATCTCTAGCAAGCTGTTCGGAATTCACCACAACCATCCCAGCAACCACATCACTATGTCCGCCTATATATTTGGTGGCACTATGGAGGACTATATCAGCACCCAGTTCTATCGGATTTTGCCAATATGGTGTACTGAAGGTGTTATCTACAATCATTAGCAGATTCTTTGATTTTGCCAGTTTGGAGATACCGGCCAAGTCTGTAATCTTCAGCAATGGATTTGTTGGCGTTTCAACATAAATGGCTTTTGTATTTTCCTGGATCGCCGCTTCCACAGCAGCCAAATCACTTGTATCCACAAAGGTTACATCTACATTATATTTCGTCAGAACCTTTGTCACTAATCGATAGGACCCGCCATATACATCATCTGTGAAAATAACATGATCTCCTGTTGAAAATAAGTGCATTACAGAAGAGATAGCCGCCATGCCGGAACCGAAAGCAAACCCGCGGTATCCGCCTTCCAAATCCTTTATTAATTCCTCCAGTGCATGCCTTGTCGGATTTCCGGTTCTTGCATACTCATAAATGAAATTGCCCACACCATCTTGTTTAAAGGTACTGGCATGGTGGACAGGAATGGAGACGGCACCTGTATGTTCATCCCTGGAGATGCCGCCGTGAATCATTTGTGTTTTCTTTCTCATTGTTTATCCTCCTCATAAATAGATTTACTTAAATACCGCTCACTGCTGTCAGGAAAAATCGTGAGAATATTCGTGCCAGGCGCAGCGTTCTCAGCTTCTCTCAATACTGCTTCGAAAGCAGCTCCTGACGAACTTCCAACTAAGTATCCTTGCAATAATGCCAGCTCCTTAACTCGTTTAAAGGCATCTTTATCTGAAATGGTATGAATGGCGTCAAATAAACCTATTTCCATATACGGCGGCAAAAACTCCATCCCGATTCCCTCTGTTCGGTGCGGCCCTGCCTTTCCGCCATTTAAAATGGATCCTTCAGGTTCAACGATAACTGTCTTTATCTTTGGATTCTTTTCTTTAAAATATCTGGCGCAGCCCATGAATGTACCGCCAGTCCCTGCTCCTGCTGCAAAAATATCGATCTTCCCATCTAACGCTTGGAAAATCTCAGGTCCCAATGTTTCATAATACGTTTGCGGGTTATTTTCATTGCTGAATTGCTGAGGACTATAGGAATTAGGAATCTTTAGCAGCAGTTCCTCAGCCTTCTTAATAGCGCCTTCCATGCCCTCTTCAGTCGGCGTATTAATAACTTCTGCCCCTAACGCCTTCATTAGTTCCTGTTTTTCAACGCTGAATTTTTGAGGTACGACACAGATGATTTTGATCTTCGTTCCAATAGCAGCCAGCGCTAAGCCGATCCCGGTATTCCCTGCAGTCGGTTCAATTACAGCCCCATCTTCCGGAAGCAGCCCATCCTCAATCGCTGTCTGAATCAGCTTTTGTCCTAACCGATCCTTTACACTGCCGCCGGGGTTAAAATATTCAAGCTTAGCGAAAACATTTACTCCATGCGGAACAGCGTAGTGTTTGATTTTCACAAGAGGGGTATGCCCAATCAGTTCCTTCACACTGCTGTAATAATTCATCGTCAGCACCTCTGTTTTTCAGAAAGAATGGTTACTCTTCTCCATAGCGTTTTTTGGATTTTACTTATGTTTCCTTTAATTCTTATTATTCCTACTTGTATAGTATGTTTTAAATGTTTTTTTGTCAATTATCAGCTAAAAAATCAGCTGGCAACTGAAAATAAAGGCAAGTTACAAAGTTGCCAAGCGGGATACTTATTCATACTATACCAATAAGTATTATAAGAATTAAAAGGAGTGATTTTACAATGGGCCGTGAATTTGTAGATTTGTTTGACCACTGGGCAGATTCCTATGATCAGGCAGTAACGGGTAAAGACCTTGAATATCAAGAGGTGTTTTTGAATTATGAACACATTCTTAATGAAGTTTCCGATCTTGTTAATGGAAATGTGGTGGAATTCGGTACAGGTACGGGAAACTTAACTCAAAGACTCCTGGAGAAAGGCTGTTCAGTAGTCGGAGTGGAACCTTCTGCTGCCATGAGGAAAATAGCAAGCAATAAAATGCCTCATCTTACATTATTAGATGGTGATTTCTTAAACTTTCAATTGATTGGCCCCATAGATGCCTTCGTCAGCTCCTACGCATTCCATCATTTAGAAGACAGCGAAAAAGCCAATGCCATAACTAAATACAGCGCCCTCCTTTCAACTGGCGGGAAAGTTGTCTTTGCCGATACTGTCTTTGGTAGCGAGGACGAAAAACAGACTTTTATCAAGGAGGCTAAAAATAAACATTTCCTCAGCCTGGCTCAAGACCTGGAAACAGAATACTATACAACCATCCCTATATTAGAAAGCATGTTTCAATCCAATGGATTCTCTGTTAGGTTTAAGCAGCTGAATCGGTTTGTGTGGCTTATGGAAGCAGAGAAACTTTAGAAAAACGAAGCTCAATTACTGAAAACCCTGCTGACCCATAAATTATTCAGCAGGATTTTCTCTGCCTAAACATCCAGTTTGACTTCTAAAATATTTTGGGTTATATTAATTGACGTATCAATCATTGACCTATCAATTATACAAAAGGCGGGGATGCTGTGTTCAAATGTTCAAAGGAAGAAGAATTAATTGCCGCCCGGCTGTTTGAGCTCAGTAAGCAGACAATGCCGAAGTTTGAACGCTGTACAGGCATCAGCCAGTCACGGCTTGAGATTCTTCGGGAGCTTTTTGAAGCGGAAGAAATTACGCAGCGGGAGCTTCAGAAAAAAGTGAATATTGATCATGCTGCTGTCACAAGACACCTTAAGCAGCTTGAAGAAAAAGGCATGGTAATCCGCAGGAAAAATCCTGAAGATAATCGCTTTACTTATGTCAGCCTCACAGAGGAAGGCAAAACGAAGATTGCTGCTTACTGCGAAGAAAAGCAGCGATTTATTTCCAAAATCCTGAACGGCTTTTCGGAACTTGAGCGAAGCACACTATTAAATATGCTCACACGCATCCAGGAAAATATAGATAAATTGTAATTTTCACATTCAGAAAAACATAAAGGAGAGTTCATCATGAATAAAACCGTTACCAATGACTTTAAGGAAATCATCACAGGACGCCGTTCCATCCGTAATTATGACCCAACGGTCAAAATAAGCAGAGAAGAAATGGCAGAAATCCTGGAAGAAGCGTCTTTGGCTCCTTCATCCGTTAACCTGCAGCCATGGCGCTTTGTGGTGATCGATTCAAAAGAAGGCAAAGAAACACTGGCACCGCTTGCAAAATTCAACCAAAGGCAAGTAGAGACATCAGCAGCTGTCATTGCCGTCTTTGTTGATATGAAGAGTGAAACATTCATTGAAAAAATTTATGATACAGCTGTTGAAAAAGGATATATGCCTGCTGATGTAAGAGACAAACAGGTGCCATCCATCAAGGGCTTAATGGAAAACATGACATTCGAGCAAAAGAAAGAAATGAACCTGATTGATGCTGGTCTCGTATCCATGCAGCTAATGCTTGCAGCACGTGCCCATGGCTATGATACAAATCCAATTGGAGGCTATGAAAAAGACCGCATAGCTGATGCATTTCATCTTGACAAGGAACGCTACTATCCTGTCATGCTTATCTCAATCGGCAAAGCCGCTGATCAGGGCTATAAATCTGTCCGCCTGCCTGTTGAAGATATCACGGAGTGGAAATAACTCATAAAGGAGAAATCAAACATGATCATTATTCATGCTGGCTTCCAAGTACAAACTGATAAAGAAAATGACTTTCTTGCCGAAATCCGTCCGCTTATCGATGCCTCTAGAGCAGAAGAAGGCAATATCTCTTATGACCTTTTAAAAGATACAGAAAAAGAGGGGTCCTATACGATGGTGGAATTATGGGAGGATATGGACGCTGTAAAGTTTCACAACCAGACAGAACATTTTACCTCCTTTACAGCGAAAGCCCCTCAATATTTTGCTGCACCTCCTCAGGTGAAATTGTTTAACGCACAGCCTGCAGATAAAAAGTAAATTATATGCAAGAAAACGCTTGAGATATAAAATCCCAAGCGTTTTTTAACGATTTTATTTACAATCCCTGCCTGGCTGGTTTGTCTGGCATGGATTTATTTCATTGCAAGTCTTGCAATAGGCCGGGCAATCAATAGCTCAATCCAGAATGCAACACCGAAATTCCGTAACCAGCTGTGGAAAAAATTTCGAAACGGCTCCAGGCTTATTTGTTTCGAACCAACCCAGGTGCCTAGTATGGTTAAAAAAATAGAAAGAATGGTCACATTCAATGAAGTATTCAATAAAATCCGGGCATTAAATCCGTCCGTTTGCCCTGAAAATCTTTGCATAATTCTGCCAGCTAATGGTCCCGCCACTAACCTTACAAGCAAGACCACGATCACCCACATAAACGGAATAATCTTTAAGGTTTCCAAATAGTTTCTTTTCTGAAGCCGCGTTCCACTTCCACAATAATCGGTGCAATCGCGTTTACCGAAATGACAGAAATGATCAACAAAAATAATATGCCTTCTTTGCATTTTGAGGCAGCCTGTCCTCGTTATACATAATTCCCCTCCGAAAATAAAACTAAATTTCAGATGGCAGACGTATCTTTCGACATATATTTTTGGCCGATAAAAAACTTACCAATATCTCTACACACTGAGGATTTCTAATCTTTTTTATTTATTGTTCTCTTTTTGATCATGATAAGCAATAAGAATGACTTCTTCTCCCTTTTCCTCACTTAACTGCTTTTCCAGGTTATGCACCTGCTGCAGATCTCCGTCGGACAATTTGGCAAAATGATATTGTTTATCCATTTTCATCACCTTTTCGTATTAGGATACCTAAAGTTTGTGTTTTCCAAGCATTTTTATACACAAAAGTACCCGGTTTCAATCACTATTTAATCCCCAAAATGGCAATGGAAATGACAGCTAACACCAGGCTCAGCAGCAATGAAATGCCCCAATGCTTCTTTTCAGTCCTTAAATAAAACATTCATTACTGAACTGATTGCCAAAAAAATAAAGAAAACAAATAAAAAAATCATAAGTTCCATTATCTCTTAACCTGCCTTCTGCCCTGTTTTCGCAAGGAAATAAGAAGAGCTTCCCATTATCATCCCTCCGAAGATCCCCATGAAACTGCCGGCAGCTGCCCAATAGGCCGACAGAAAGATGCCGGACATTAGCAAAATCAGCCCTCCTATAAACAGGGCCATTCCCAATTTCATTCTGCTTCTTCCCTCCTCTTTCTCTAGCCTAAATCTTTCACAACCGCCATTTCCTTCCCAAAACGGTGGCCATGATCCGCAAACCCCAAACTTGCATAAAGCTTGTGTGCCCCAAGATTCTCAGGATGGTAGCCTACTGCAAATTTTTTCGCATTCGGCAGTTTCATCATCTCCGCTATCATCAGTTCAGTCGCTTTTTTGCCTATTCCCTTGCATTGGTGCGCCTTATCAACCATAATCCGATAAATCCAGTAAGCATCCAATTCCTCTATACATGCATTAAACATTAAGAAGCCGACAGCTTTATCCTCCAAGTAAATCACATACGGTTTCAGCGCTGTTTCAAATTTAGATTGCGCAATGGAAACAGCATTCGGCTCCATGTAGGCTTTTTGTTCCTCTGAAAGCTCCAATAAACAGCAATCATACCAATTGTCTGCTGTTACTTCTTCAATTCTCACTTTGCCGGTATTCATATAAATTTCCCCTTTTCACATTTTGGGGAAACGCGATTTTAATTAGGCGTTCTCCCCTTATTTTTATCCATGGTAACTAAAGTTTTATTTAGCATAATGAACGCCTCCTTTTACTAAATTGTCAGAAAAATAAACACCCACTCATTATACTATAATATTCCAGTAAATGCGCACTTGGGATTTCAGTTATTTTTTCTATGGAAAGGCCATATATAATATATTGATTCAGTAAAAAAAGGGAGGATGCGATAATATGCCCGCGAAGCAAATTCGTTTACGAAGAATTCAAAGCCTTGCTCACGACATTATGGTAGAAATGAATTCAAAGGAAGACCATAAGAAGAATGAATCATACAGAACCGTGATTGATGACCTATCACGTGCGATTGGGGAACTATCTGATCCATCGGGTGATTATTCATTGGATTATGTAGAAGAAAAAGTAGGCACTGCCCATTATAAAATCTTTAAGAACATGAAAAAACTGACGCCTCTTCGAAAAACAAAAGAATCAGCATGGTAAAATTTTTTTGAATGAAACTGATAATTATTATCAATAATAGATAAAAGAAGGTAACCAAATCGGTTACCCCTTGCCTTAAACTTCTGGTTCGAACGTTTTACAGTCTGTCTCTTTGCTGTTGGACGCCTGCTTGCCTTTATGGCTGACAACGTAAATAGCTTCTGCACCACACTTATTTCCCTTTTCCCAATAAGTACAGTTATTTACTTCACAAAGAACATCTTTAGCCATGTATATCACCTCCTGGACATTATTTTCTTCCAATCAGGATGGTGATATACTTGCTTGTTCAGTTATCTATGTTCCACTCTTCTTTCAAAATCGCATAATAATATTCATCCCACCACTCATCGCCATGAGGAATGCAATTTTTGAAGCAGCCTTCCCGCCTCATGCCAATTTTCTCCATCACCCGATAAGAAGCTGGATTCTCAGGCTGGCAGGTTGCAATAATCCGGTGAAGCCCAAGTTCTTCAAAGCCATATTTCAGCACGGCATATGCTGCTTCTGATGCATAGCCTTCATTATAAAACTTCGGATTGAACACCCAGCCAATTTCATATGTATGATCGCCAAAATATTTATGGAAAGCTAGATGGCCAATTAGAACATCTCCATTTTTTAAAAGAACGGGAAAATGCTCTGCTTTTTCGGTATTCTCGCAGATAAACTCTTTAGCAGCTTCTTCTGTAAAAAAACCTCCTGGAATGTATTTCATTACTTCAGGATTTGAAGTGTACTCATAGACTGCCTGCCAGTCTTCTGACTTGAACTTACGGATTAGTAGCCTCTCTGTTTTAAGCTCCATTTCATAACCCCTATTCAGCTGTTTTCATCCTAATGTATGTTCGATGATTTCAGCCAGATTTCCTTTAAAAATGCTGAACGCACATAATTTTTTTTATCCGCACAGATATAACGTCTATCCGCACATAAAAAATCTTATGCGCACATATTTCTCAGCTATCCGCACACAAATTGCCCGAGGCACCTTTATTTCGAAGAAAAGTGGTCCATTCCTACAAAATTCATCACGGAGACAGGACTTTTCTACCCTTTTCTGCAATTGGCGCAGGTTTTCCAAACAGATATCCCTAAAAAATCTGGTATCCCTTATCCTAGGAGCAGGTTCAAATGCGCCACATATCATATATCGCGCTAGCAAAGTGAATAAAAACATAACAAATATCATATTTAATTGAATCATTATGTTCACCTCAAACAAAAGACCACCCCCAGCCTCAGCCGAAGATAGCCTCTTTAATAATCACTCATACCGCAAAGATTCAATCGGACTCAGCCTCGAAGCTTTATTGGCCGGCAGCAGTCCAAAAATAATGCCGATCGCCATTGAGAAGAAAAGGGCTCCTGCGACGACCTGCCAGGAAATGAGCGATGGCCATCCGGCAAAGAAAGAAATCAGGGATGCCGAACCCCAGCCAAGCAGGATTCCCAGCACTCCTCCAATTAAAGTCAGCGTGACAGATTCGATTAGAAACTGTCCCATGATTTGCCCCCTGGTCGCTCCGAGTGCTTTACGGATGCCGATTTCCCTCGTTCTTTCCGTTACAGATACGAGCATGATATTCATGACGCCAATTCCGCCGACAAACAGCGAGATGCCGGCGATACTGCCGATGATTAAAGTCATGACCTTTGTAATCTGGCCGATCCCTTCTGCCATTTCTTCCATGTTGATGACCATATAAGATTCTTCTGTATTATGCATCTTGTTAAGTAAGTTGGCGGCCTTCTTTCCGGCCGTCTGAAGCTGATCAGCGGATTCTGCCTGAAGCGTCACTTGGGTATAGTCACTCTTTCCATAAATAGCCTGCCATGTTTTAGTAGGCACATAGATCTCCAGAGCACCGAATGAAAAAAGTCCTGTCGGCTTTTCCATGACGCCAATGATCTCAATCGGCTGGTTCCCAATCCGGATCACTTCGCCAACCGGCGACTTGCCATCAAAGAGCTCCTCCTGCATGGAATAGCTGACAAGCCCCACCCTGCGTCCGCCAAGGAAATCTGCAGCCGTAAAGGACCGCCCTTTCTCCATATCAACATTGTTCAGCTCAAAATAGGCTGGACTTACTCCTGTTGTCGATGTTTCTGCCTTCTTTTCCCCAAAAGAAGCCTGTGAAAACTGTGAGCTTGAAGCAACTACTCTCTTAATCTCCGGAATCTGCTCCAATGCATTGATATCTTCCCCATCAAAAGGAGCTTCATTAAATATGTTTGGGTTTGCCTGAATTTCCTCGTCAGAAGGCTGATAAAACAGCTCCACTGTATTGCCGGGACCTGTCAGCTGCGTCTTCAGCATCGCTTCTCCGCCCTGGCCGATTGCGACTACAATAATGACAGCCCCAACACCAATAATGATCCCAATCATCGTTAAAATCGATCTCATTTTATGCGCCTTCAATGAACTAAGCGCCATTTTGATATTTTCTACAAAACTCATGTAGGCGCCCCCCTGCGGGAAGGTTCTGCTGACACAATCAGCCCATCCCTCACCATAATCGTGTGATGGGCATACTCTGCAACCTCAGGTTCATGTGTAACCATTACAATCGTTGACCCTTCATGGTTCAGCTCACTGAACAGTTCCATAATGGAGGCGCTTGTTTTCGTATCAAGAGCACCTGTTGGTTCATCCGCCAATATGATTTTCGGTTCGTTCACAATCGCTCTGGCAATGGCAACCCGCTGCTTCTGCCCTCCTGATAGGGCATTTGGCAGATGCTCCATCCGATCAGCAAGACCCACTTTGACCAGCGCGGCTTCCGCCCTTTCCAATCGTTCCTTTTTGGCAAGGCCGCTATAAATCATTGGCAGCTCTACATTTTGAATAGCCGTCAGTCTCGGAAGCAGGTGAAACTGCTGAAACACAAACCCGATCGATTGATTTCTGACCTTTGCCAGCTCTGCTTCCGAGTAATGGGATATGTCCTCACCATCCAGTTCATATATTCCTTCTGTCGGCAAATCGAGGCATCCAATAATATTCATAAGCGTCGACTTTCCCGATCCGGATGGCCCCATAATCGCCACAGAATCACCTTGCTCAATGCTAAGATTAATCCCTTTTAAAACTTCAATTCTTTCTTTTCCCGCCTGATAAGACTTGATTATGCCAGTAAGATCAATCATTTCGCATCCACTTCCATGCCATCTTTCAGCTGATCTGATGGATTAGTAATAATCAAATCCTTCTCATTGAGGCCGCTTGTTATCTCGATTTTATTCCCGGAAGCGACACCTGTCTCCACTTCCTGTTTATAGCTTTTCTGATCCCTGACCACGAATACATATACGCTGCTGTCTCCAGTTATAACCGAGTTTGCCGGAACAGTCAGTGCCTTCTTCTTATCCGTTTCGATTTCCATTATGAGCTGAAAGCCTGATCTCAGGGACAATTCCTTCACTGTAACCTCCACCCGATACTGTGGCGCACTTTTTTCGGCAGGGTTCATTCCCTGATTCTCTTCTGGCATATCAGCTACTTCGCTGACTTCGCCTTTCCATTCCTTTTCAGGAATTGCATCGGAACGGAGAGTCACCTTTTGTCCCTCCTTCACCTTTAATGAATCGAATTCTGAAAGTAAGCCTGATGCGCCGAGTGCTTTTAAATCGCCAACATAAATGACAGGTTTTCCTGCCGTAGCCGGATCAGAGGTGGCTGCCTTGTTCACCTGAAGCACCACTCCATCTATTGTGCTTTTTACCTCTAATTCTCCAAGGCGTTTTTCAATATCTTTCTTCTGCAAAAGCACCTGGCTTAATTCCAGATTCGCCAATCGCTTTTCCAGTTTCAACTGATCCCTTTCAGGCTGTATCTGTTTATCTGCTTCCTTTTCACCAGCTTGTTTGCGCAGCTCTTTTTCCTTATCCCTCAGCTGGTCTTCCTCTTTTTCCAGCTGGTTGATTTTTATATAGCCTGATTCAGCCTGAAGCTTGACTTTTTCCAATTCAAGCTCCAATGCCTGGTCATCAAATTTGGCCAGCACCTCTCCTTTTTTAACAGAATCCCCTTCTTCCACCAGGAATTCCTTAATTTCGCCTTTTTCAGGAGATGCATATATTTTCTGCTCATTCACAAGCTTTGCCGTTCCCGGAATCATGATCTGCTCTTTAATTTCTTCCTGAACTGGATGGGAGGTTTTTACTTCCGGCCCTTTCGCAAACGCCTGCCTGTATACGCTAACGCCAGCCAGCAGCAAAAACACAGCCGTAACTCCGATTGCTATCCAAACTTTCTTTTTCATTTAGACACCAGTCATTCCTGAAAGGGTATTGCTGATTAAAGTGAAGACAATGCCGATGATGAAGAAGGCAATCGCAATGCCCCAAGCCCAGCCTTTTGATAATCCTCCAACCCGATGAAGGCCAATAGCCGTTACAACAGACTGCCAGATGCTGAATAACTCGATAGAACCCAGGACTCCTGGTTTCTCGCTGTTCATCAGTCCTGCTAAACTAGTAATAAATATTTCCGGATTTCCTCCGATAGCTGCTCTTAATGCCATATTGACCAAAAGGCCGATCCCGCCAATAACAAGAATATAAATATTCATGGAAAATATCTGTTTGAACGTTGCATCTGATCCAGCAATTTTAATGAAAATCATATAAATACCACCGGAAATGAGGGCAACCACTACAGGTGTGAAAATTCCTGTTATCGCCACACCCACCCTCGAAAACATCATTACCATCTCTGCCTCGGCCTCACTCATGCCCTCAAGCCCAAGGTAAGAAGCATCCATCGACACGGCCATCAAAAACATTCCTGCAGCATATAGAATACTGACCAAAATCAGCGGCACCCAAATCTTCGGGTTCTGGCGGATGCGGTCAAACTGCTCCCCAGGACTCCAAATCATCCCAAGCATACTTGGTTTTGCACTGCTTGTTTTTACTTCTTGTTCCATTAAGAACACTCCTATTCTATTTAAAATGATTCCACTATAGCTTTACGGAATAAAATAGAAAAAGTTTCAAACGGATACATTTTTACCCATATAAATACCAGGAGATCTCTCCCCTGGTATCCTGTCTACACAGCCTTCCGCTGAAAATAAAAATAGCCGCCCAGATAAAACAATAAAAAGAATCCGCCGATTACAGTCAAAAGCTGTTCCCATGGTATAAAGAAAATATCACCCGTACCTGCCGCAGGATACATCATTGCAAATGGCTGTGCCCATGGATAATAGGGACCCACTTTCTCGGAATTCATCGCCAGAATGGATGGCAGCGTAAAAACGACGTTGACCGCAAAAGGTGCCGCAAAGCTTTTGAACCAGACGGACATCCACAGCTGCAGAGCGACTAAGGGGAAAGTCGCCACCCAGCCTCCCAATATGCTTTTCCAGATAATCGCTGCCGGAAACGGATCGGGCACACCTTTATACAATCCTGCTCCAAAAATGGCAGCTAAATAAAATAACTGGATAAGCAAAACCAATAGCAGGATTAGCGCATACTTAGCTGCAAACACTTTTCCCCTTGTGACAGGCAGCGCCAAAAGCTGCTTCCAGCCTCCGGCCTGATGCTCATACCGGCAGACAAGGCTTGCCAGAACCCCTGTAACTAACGGCAAAAAGAGGATCGAATAAGGCAAATTCATATAAATCAAAAGCATGTACCATTCATTCATCACTCCCGCCGTTTCAGCTGTATTTGCCCCAATCCCGGCACCAAGCCCAATCAGCGGCCCCACTAAAAGAATGCCGAAGATCTTTGATTTTCGCAGTTTAAACCACTCCGACTTCAAAATAGACAGCATCTATTTCACATCCCTTCTCGCAAAATCAATCATGCCGGCTGTGTATAATAAAACGCCGGCTCCAATTCCAAGCAGGACGTTGATGAGCGGTTCATTCCACTCATTCAGCAGCAGCGGCCATTTCCAAATCAGCCAATCCGGCAAAGTAAAACCAGCATATGTCAGAATCACACCCAAAATCCCCATAGTTATGGGCACCCCCTGGTTTACACTCACAGTCGCTGCCCAAAGCTGCAGCGCCAAAACAGGTAATGCCGCAAAAAAAGGGTAAAAGCTATATTTCAGCAGACCGGAATACGGAATCTCCCCGCCCAAATCCAGAAACAATCCAAAAGCGATTGTAAACAGCATCAAAAGCACAGAAGAAACCAGGAGCAGAACCATTAGCACCGTGAACTTCGATAAATACACGCTCATCTTTGAAACTGGCAATGCAATCAGCTGTTTCCAGGCGTTCGTTTCATTTTCAATGCTCGACATAAAAGAGGTCAGGATTACAATGCCCAGTACAATCGCAAGCGGTGTAAACGAATGGATATTGTCCAAATAATATCCCCACCGGTCATCATTCTGCCCGAACAAATAATCCTTGCGCACCCCGTAATTGACCATCTGCATGGCTACTACCCCAACTGGACCCAGTACGGTCAGGAACCAGATTCCTTTCCGCTTAATCTTCATAAATTCAGCTGCCAGCAATTTTCCCATCATCCGGCCTGCTCCTCCCTCGTCATCTGAAGGAAAATGTCTTCCAATGATCGCTTTTCTTCTTCAACCCGGTAAACGGAAAATCCATCTGCTACAAGTCCGCGAACAGCCTCAGCCACTTGCTCATCCGATTGCTGCGGCAGCGAAATGATACCACTATCCAAACCAGCCTTCATTCCTCTTCCCAACAGGGAGCGCCAGGCTTTGTCGCTCTCGCTGACCTTTATTAAAACGGATTGCTTTGCATACATGCGCATCGCTTCAATTGAATCCTGAAAAATCATCTTCCCTTTCGTGACAATACCTACTGTTGTTGCCATCTGATCAATCTCTGAAAGTAAGTGACTGGAGATTAACACGGTCATCCCGCATTCAGATGGCAGGCTTTTTATCAGATTACGGATTTCAATAATCCCCGAAGGATCTAAACCGTTTGTCGGCTCATCCAGAATCAGCAATTCCGGGTTATTCAGCAGCGAAGCAGCGATTCCAAGCCGCTGCTTCATGCCGAGTGAGAAGCCCTTTACTTTCTTATCACCGGCATCTGTTAGCCGGACAATCTCCAGCACCTCAGCGATTCTCTGTTTCGGCACACCAAGTATTTTTCTCATTGCTTCCAGATTTTCTTTTGCCGTTAAATGCGGGTAATATGACGGTGATTCTACAAGCGAGCCTACCCGTCCTAATATATTTAGTCTTTCTTTCTTTAAATCTTTTTGAAAAATTTCAATTCTGCCGGAATCAGGCTTCATCAGCCCCAAAAGCATCCGGATCGTTGTCGTTTTCCCCGCACCATTCGGACCCAGAAATCCGTAGATTTCCCCTTTGGGTATTTTCATTTCCAGACCTGACACAGCTTTCTCCTGACCAAAATGCTTTGATAAATTTTCCGTTCTTACGATATACTCCATTCCCTCTCACCTCACTTTCCATCTTAGCCAGTCAAGGTTAAAACAAAGGTAGTGGGAAGTTTAAAATTTGTTTAAAGTTTAAAATGACACTTTTTTCCTCCTCAATCGTCTAATACAGTAAGCACCTTGGGGAGAAGATAACCTTATGACGTTTAAAAGGCTTTTTAACATTGGCTACGCTGTGTTCCTGCCTGCCTGCTTACTCGTATATTTCTTTATTCCACACATTTATGCCTGGATTATCCTCGTTATTCTGGCAGTTTTCTTTGGCATTTACCAATTGATCACATTATGGAATCTAAAACAAAAAGGGAGCTCCTGATAAGGCAGCTCCTAATGTTTTCTTAAGATTTTTATGCTTGTGCCCTCGTCACCGGAATCGATATCCCACTCCAGTTTCATGCCCTTCACCATCATATCAACGATGGATAACCCAATTCCGGCCCCTTTTTCATTGGAGCTGTTTTTAAGCCCCTTCCCATGATCGATAAAAATAATCTCATCATACTCATCGGTGGATTCAGTCGCCACTTCAAGGTAAAGCCCATCCTTCGCATGCCGCAGCACATTTTGCAGGATGTTATCAAAAATACGGCTCAGCCACACCGGGTCTGCCTGCCATTTCTCTTGAAATGGCTCTAACTCGATGATCACTTCAAAACTTTCTTTCTCAAAAACTGGATACCATGATGCCATACTTTCACGAACAAACCGGACAGCATCCAGCTCGGTCAGCTCCTGCTTATGCTTGCTCGCCATCAAAAGCGTGTAGCTCATTAGGTTCTCAATCAATCTATCAATATTAACAATCGAGGTTTCCAGCGCTTTGACCGCCTGTTTTCCTTCTGGAGACAGCTTCTCCTTTGCAATCGAGTATGTTTGTGCATTGATTTTCGTCAAAGGCGTCCGCAGGTCATGGGACAGATTGGCGATCAGCTCCCTCCGCAGCTGTTCTTCCTCCTGCTCGCGCTGCTTGCTTTCCTTGAGCTCTAAGATCATCTCATTAAAGGTCTGTTCCAGCTGGCCGATTTCATCATTCTTTTGCACATCAATGCCAATCGGGAGATTATCCATATCCCGTCTTTCCATCGCCTCCTGGAGATGAAGCAGTCTTTTGCGGATCCCACGGAAAAATAAAAAGGAGACGATGATAAACAGGGTAATGATCAAAAGCAGACCGGCTCCTAAGAGAAGTCCATATTTCTCTGTTACCTCCACTATCGGTGGAAGAAATAAATTCCTCGGTATTTCAAGAACGATAAAACCGTTCTTTTCATCCCCGCCAATAAAACTTATAACTGTAAACGGGTCTCCGCCATACCGTTCTTTAATAAACTTCGCTGTAAAGGCAGGAGTCCAATTAGCAGGCAGATCCCCCTTCACATCCAGCTGTTCCATCAGGTTTCCATGTTCATCTACCCAAAACATCGAAGCATCAGGATATTTCTTTTTCCATTTGGAGAAATGACTAAGAATGGCTTCCTGTGATGCCCTCTCCAGTTTTTTTGCATCCGCATGCCATTTTTCTTCAATATGATTGGGATCGGATTCATTCTTGCTTTTTTCTCCTGAGATGTCCTCTTGGAGACCCATAGCCAGCATAGCAATGAGTAAGTAAGCTGCCTGAAACAGAAATAAGGCAACCAGAATAATCGTCATATACTTCGCCTGCAGCGATTGGAAAAACCTTTTCATATCTTCACCCTGTAGCCGATTCCGCGGATAGTCTCAATAATCTCAGGACGGGAAGGGTTCTTCTCGAGTTTTTCACGAAGATAGCGAATATGAACCATCAGGGTTTTGTCGCCCTCCATATATTGTTCTCCCCAAACGCCTTCATAAAGCTGCTCTTTTGTCAGTATCTGATTCAGATGGCGAATGAAGTGCTGAAACAGCTGATACTGCTTGCCTGTCAATTGAATTTCATTGTCTGTATCCCGATTGATAATCCGCAAATCCTTTGTATGTACCTGTAAGTGGTGAAGCTCCAGCACCTGATCATTCTTTTGAAATCGCCTTAACAGCACTTCAATCCTCGCAGCAAGCTCATCCGGCTGGAAAGGCTTTGTCAGATAATCATCAGCAAAGCTCAGGCCCTCCAGCTTATCCTCCACCGCCGTCCTTGCCGATAGCATAAGTACTGGCATGTCATTCTTTACTTTCTTAATCCGCTTCCCGATCGAAAACCCGTCAAGCCCCGGAAGCATCACATCCAAAATGGCAATATCGGCATCAGAAAGATAATTTTCCATACCTTCTCCAGACTGCAGCCAGATCACCTCATAGCCTCTTTCCTCTAAATCATTTTTCAGCCAGCTGCCAATATCGCTTTCGTCTTCTATGTATAAAATTCGAACCATACTCTCCACCCTTTAATTTATCTTTTACTAATTCTGCTTTTGAACATCATCTTATAAGTTCCCGAATCTAACAAATACTTCCTGCTATTCTACGATACTTACTATTGATAGGATTCATTTTTCCCGCCATGATTACTTCTTAATAAACAGGGTACATACTAACTAAGCTTTTCAATACCTTATTGCCTGCCACTAAGAATTCTTCCAGAAAGAGTTTTAGCGGGAGGTGATGAAGTGAGAAAAGTTTACCGAATTGAGGAATTGCTCGCTTATTTAGCATCTATTGGCTATCCTCTCACAGAGGAGAAAATCCATCATCTGATTCAGAATAAAGACATCCCGCATCTCAGACCTTACGGCAATTTGTATGTCTTCAACCTGGATCACATCGACTGGTGGGTCAGCCAGAGGAGATAAAGCATTACCTAGCCCCGCTTTTTAGCGGGGCTTTTACTCTGTAAAAAAACATTCGCCATTATCAGCGAATGCTTTTTTCTAAGCTCTTAATTCAGCTTCTCCTTTACATAGTTCCGGAATTCGCTGTTTGTCAGAAATTGAAGCTGAAAACTGTTCATATTCCTTGAAAGCTCCTTAAACTCCGTATTGCTCAGATCATTTGCAAGGAAAGCCATTTCTGTACGATTGCCCTCTTTATCGGTTGCATACATGCTGATGGTAAAAACAAAGGCTGTTGATCCTCCCTTTTGCCCTGCATGCTGAAGCCACTCCCGATTGCGGGGATTTTTCAGCAGCTGCTCCATAACTGGGTCCAGATAAGAATGGACTTTCTTGGAAAAATAACTTTTACTGTTTAATAGACTCATAAGCTCTGCATAATCACCAGCAGAAGCACGCGGAAGCCTGTCGGACCATACTCTTTGAAAATCCATATCGAGAATCCTTAATATTTCCTTCTTACCCTTTTCGAGTGGCGGATGGCTTTCCCATTTCTGATGGATGTCTATAGCTCTGCTTCGATACTCCTCAAGACTCATGCCCTTCAATTCCTTAAGCGCCTCTTCTTTTGTGAATCCCTTTTCCTCCATCAGCTCCATTGGGATAAAAAGGGCACTGACAATCGGATACATCTTTTCATGACTGGCAAGCTTCAAATCATCAGCAAGTCTATTCACCTTTTCAATTCCCAGGACATTCAGCAGGTAATCGGTGTTTGCATTCGAACTGTAAGCGATCATCCCATTTACTACTTCGCTTAGAGGAACATTCTCCTCCTCTTCTGAAAGACCATTAATCCACGCCTGGTGGGCTCCGCCATCTGTATTAGGAACATAGTACGTTTCCAAAGTCTTTAAATCGACTTTTTCCTGGGGGTCAATTTCTCCCTCCGCCGCCTGACGCGCATATTCAATTGCCACCATAATTTTAACCGTGCTGGCCAAAGGAAGCGGTACATCCTCATTGATTTTAACCCACTCTTCATCATTATGCCGAATAACCAAGGCCATATTGTCTGTATGTCTGTGTTCCTGCACATACCCGATGACTGACTCAGGATCACCGCTGCTTTTCCCCTTTAGATACATGAATAAGGCCAAAGCTGATGCTGCCAGAATAAGAACTATTCCAGTGATTATCCACATCATCTTCAAAAAGAAAACCTCCATAATTATGTTGTACTAATTAAATACGAAAGGTAACCATGGAGGTTTCATTTCATGGTAAAAAATTCTATTTAATTTGAACTTCCTCCCTGCGGCTCTTATACCAGGAATAGAAAGATGAAGCCACATCGGCTGGCACATTCTCCACACTGGCATGCTGAACAGGCTTACCTCGGTTCACTGTCTGTATGGAGGCAAGCCCAAACAGCTTTTGCCATCGTGTTGCTGTTACTTCTGCCTCAATAACCTTGCTTCTTTTCGAGATAAATAACCTCGTGCCAACAATGCCGGTTTTGAATTGAATAAAAGGGCCATTGATCAAATAACGGGCATTTGTATACCCAGCGATTCGTACAAAGACAATTAAGAAAAAGAGCAGGATAGAACCTGCCAGCCAGGTTTCTTCAATACCCAGAAATTCAGGCTTGAAATAAACCAGGGCAGCTGTTGATAAAATCCATAACAAGCTTGGCTTTAATAAGCTTACCCATAGGGCATTTTTCGGAAGCGGATGCATCTTCTGTAAAATTTCATAAGCCGGCAATATCTCCTCCGCTATCTTGCAGGCCCGATCAACTGGCAGAAAAGGAAATAGCGAATTTACGCCTTCCTTTTCATCTCCTTCCGCAACATCACCTGCAGTCACCAATTTCACTTCAGCTACCCCGGTCAAACGTTTCATCATATTCTGCTTGATCTCTATTGCCTGGACTCGATCTTTTGAAATAGAAAAGGAGGTCTCTTCTAAGAATCCCTTGCGGATATAAATGCGGGTTTCGTCAGAGAATATTTCATATTTCCCATACTTGATATAGGTCCGCAAGAAACCTGCCAGTACTGATATAATCAGAAAAAAGATGATTGCAGCAGCCTGCACCTGCCAGGAGTCAAGGAACCCCTTCAAAAAGCCCATTCCTCTTTCTTCCAGATCAATAAAGTCAGATACTTTTGTATAAATAGAAGCTATTAAAGACAGCAGTACAAAAAAGCTTAGCGATGTAAAGGCCGCTTTTACAAGATCTTTCTTTCCGGGAGAAAAATGCAGTGTTTTTACACTCTCTTCCGGCATTTCCGCTTCCGTTTTCGCTGAAACCATCTCTTCCAGCCAGTTCGCTTCTTTTAAGGAAATTACCTTAAACTCCACCGCAGACTCACTTCCATCCATTCCTGTTTCAAAGGTAAGGGATGTGAATCCAAATAGCCGGTGAAGCAGAGACGTATGTCTCTGGATATTTTGGACTTTAGTAAATGGTACAGTTCTCTTGGAGCGGACAAAGATTCCCTTGGATAAATGGATATAAGCATCGTCCACTTCATACTTATTTGATAGCCAATCTATGAGAACATACAAAGCAGCCAAGGCAATAAAAGGAAGGAAAAGCTTCCGTCCCCATACAATCAGAAAGGATTGGGAGCCGGCTTTCATCACAAATAAAAAGAGGGCAATAAAGGCTGAATTTCTTAGTAATTGAATGAGTCCAAACAATATAAGAAGCGGATGATATCTTCTAGCTTGCTTCATTCGTCCTCTTCCTTTACTTTGGCAAGTTTGGCTATCTTATTTCTTAATGAGACAGCCTCCTCTTTTGGCAATGCCGGTATTACATGAGAGGACCCCATCGTCCCCATGCTTACAGAATATAGGCCGTATTTCCTCATAAGGGGACCTTGCACAGTTTCAACCGATTGTATTTTCGTCATGGGAATCAGCAGATGCTTTTCCTGCCACACCCCTGACTTCAGCTGGACATATTCTTCATCCACATCGTAACGCCAGCTTTTGTACCGAATGTATGGTGATATGAAAGACCAAATTGCCGCTGGTATCGATATAGCCAATAAAATGATCAGGATCCACCCGATCCATTCTTTCCAAGAAAATCGATCATCCAGATAAAACAACAAACCGAGAACCGCAAATCCGATGATATTTTGGATCGCCTCACTGATGATCCATACCAGGATGGCGTTCTGTGATACCCTGTTTTGAGGTTCCTTTATATTTACTTGCATATAAATCTCCCATCTATTATTCATTTAAAAAGATTTCTTCGAGCGATGGCTCTTCAACTTCCACCCGCAGAACATCCGCCTTGCATTGTGTGAAAGCCCTTATTATTTCAGCAATCTTATTCTCATCGCTGATTGTGATCACTGTATAAGCATCCCCGTGTTCAAGCAGGCTGCCAGCTGACTCAAGCCATTGCTTCAGCTTAGCTTGTTCCTGCTTTGGCACGGTGGAATGTTTTATTTTGACTGTTATGGTTGACCGGTAAAAGGCCCGCAGCTCTTCCATTGTTCCAATCTTATCAATGACTCCATCCCGCATAATGGCAATCCTTGAGCAAATCTTCTCCACTTCATCCAGATTATGCGAAGTCATAAAAACCGTCTTCCCCTGTTTTTGAAGTTCTTTAATGAGACGGTGAATGAGAATAACAGATTCCGCATCCATGCCTGATGTAGGCTCGTCAAGAAATATCAGTTCCGGATCATGAATAATAGCCTGAGCAATCCCCAGTTTCTTTTTCATGCCAAAGGAGAGCTTGCCTGCTTTCTTATTGGCATGTAATAAAAGATCAACACTTCTCAGAACCTCCAGACATTTCTCTTTTGAAGCCCTGGCGCCCGATAGCTCTGAGAAAAAGCGCAAATGATCCAGAGCGGTCCATGACCCATAGAGAGATGAATAATCCGGCATAACCCCCACTCTTTTCATCACCTTGCTATCAGGACCCTCAACCCCAAGAAGTGAGTATGTTCCGCTGCTGGAGGAAATGATGCCTGTCAGCATATTAATAAAGGTGGATTTACCTGCACCGTTACGTCCGAGAAACCCAAATATCTCGCCTTTCCTTACGGTTAAATCCATTCCCATGACCACCTGATGGGCACCATAGGCTTTTGAAAGCTGTTTCGCTTCGATGGCATTCATCAGCATTCCCTCCTTCTAAAAACAGTATTTGCAGCCAGCAGCATAATACCTGCCAATCCCAGTATGACTAAAAAAGTAAAATCGTCCCGCTCCAAATAGTAAAAAGGAATAAAGTATTTCATCCAGTTTACCCAGCCATTTGGAGACAAAGCTGCCCAAAATCCAAAAGCAGGAAGCACCAGCCCCAGAATATTGCCTAAAAACATGGTATATCCAGGTCTGGGGATAAGCACGGATAATAGGACAGCTAAAGCTGTCTGGTAAGTCACCAGACTCATCGTCTGAGAAAAAATAAACAGATCAAACTTCTTGGAATAGATACTGATCAGCAAAAAAGACACCACAATGCAGAACAGCCAGAATAACCATATTCCAAGGAATTTACCGAATAATATAGTAGAGCGTGATGCCCTTGTCACCAGAAACCTCATTGTACGCTCATGGATTTCTCTGTTTATTGTGTCGTGGGACAAACCGAAAACAAATAATTGTCCAAGCAGCAAAATGACACTTAAAAGACCGATCGTGTGGATATCCTCAGCCTCACCTGCCGTCAGTTCCACCCCAGATGATAGTACACTGGAAAACTTCGCTGCATAATACGATACTGCAAATAATATGGCAATCATAATAATGGATTTAATTCCTTTAAAAAGACTTATAAACTCTCTCTTGCACATCACAAACATTTTCCATGCTCCCTTCAGCGTGATTCTGAGTAAAGTATATACCGTCAATCTTAACCACTCTGAAATACTACCTTAATTTTTCCTTAATTCCTATATTTTTGGAAATGGAGTGATATGATAGGTTTGAACAAACTAGATTAGGAGAATAACCATGCAAGATTCAAGATTACTGCTTGTTGATGACGAACAAGCCATTTTGCACATGCTATGCACGATTTTGCAGCGTGAACAATTCAGAAATATCGATACAGCCTCTACTGCTGCACAAGCATTAGAGCGCTGCAGGTCCTATACCTATGATCTTATTCTATTGGATGTGATGCTCCCTGATCGCAGCGGTTTTGATATTTGCCCTTTAATAAGGGAAACGACTGATGCTCCCATCTTCTTTCTTACTGCACGATCCACCGACCTTGATAAACTTTCAGGATTTGCCTTAGGAGCAGATGATTATATTACCAAGCCCTTTAATCCGCTTGAAGTGGCTGCGCGAATTAAAGCACACTTGCGCCGACATAAAGGAAGTCAGCCTGTTCCCGTACAGACAATCTATGATTTTGGCAGAATTAAGATCAATACTTCAGCAGGGGAAGTTACTGTTTCTGGAAAAAGGATAGACCTGCCAGCGCAAGTCTACCAGCTTCTCCTATTCTTAAGCAAACATCCCAATCAGCTTTTCAGCAAAAGCCAGCTATATGAGCATGTATGGGGAGAAGAAGGATTCGGTGAGGATAACACGGTCATGGTGCACATCCGAAAGCTCCGGGAGAAAATTGAAAGCAATCCAAGCAGCCCCTGCCACATTATTACAGTAAGGGGACTTGGCTATAAATTTGTTCCGGAAGGCAGTATTCATGAACATCCATAGACGATTCATCTTTCAATTTTTTGTCCAATTAATTACCGTTTTTGTGCTCTTTTTTATCATTCTGATTTCTTTTTGGGCTTTTCTTGGTTTTTCAATGATGGATTTCGAATCCAAACAGGATCTCTCCAAAGCTGAAGATTATTTTGTATCTGACCATGTTAGCTTTAAAGACGGGAAGGCCTTTTTTAAAGAGGAATTGAAAAGCCTGGCAAAGGAACAGAATGGATGGCTCCTTGCCATTAATGAAACCGGGGATGTTCTGGGCACTTTCAATATGCCGGATAAAGCTCCTAAAAAGTTAAAGAAAAGTGAAATCGCCGCCATTACTTATGGGGAAAGCAGTGAAGCCCATTATACATATTGGAAGATCGGCACTAAACCGCATTTTGTCCTTTTTGGAAAAGCCAAGGCTGAGACTAAACTTCTGAATCAAATATCCCGGCGTGTGGATTGGAAACAACAGAAGCTGAACCTTTCTGAAAACGCAGAGGACGAAATATCCAGGAGAAATGCCTGGGTCCAGCTTATTGCTCCTGAAGGCAATGTAGTGGATGAGTATGGAGCCAAAAATCAGCCGAACAAATACTCAGTCAGAAAGCTATTCGCAGAGCAGGATACGGAAGGCAGCACACCAGCAGTATACTTTGACCAAAACACAGAAAGTGCCATCCTGTTAGGGATTCCTGCTGACAATAAGGCATCCACTCTGGAAAAAAGTTTATTTGAAAGCCTAAATAGAAGTCTCATTATCATTTTTGTCATGGCATTTCTGCTGCTTCTGGGCGGAACTCTCTGGTATGCACGCAAATTCGGTGTACCTCTGCTGACATTAATGAAATGGATTCAAAACCTGGGGAGCGGGCTGTATCAGGAGCCGGCAGATGTCCATGGCAATCCGGTAACACTCAGCAGAAAAGGAAAATTGAAAAGAAAGTTCCGTATTTATAAAGAATTGATTACAACCTTAACACAGCTTACCGAAACTCTTCAGCAAAATGAGAAGCAGCAGCGGATGATGGCCAATACTAGAGAAGAATGGATCAGCGGTCTTTCCCATGATTTAAAAACTCCGCTATCCTCTATTTCCGGATATGCTCAAATGCTTGCCTCCAATGATTACACATGGTCCGAAAAGGAAACAAAGGAGTTCGCCCTCATTATGGCTGAAAAATCGGATTACATGATGGACCTGCTGGAGGACTTAACTTTAACTTACCGTCTCAAGAACAATGCTCTCCCAATTGCCAAAATGCGGACCGACTTAAACGAATTCATTCGCCGAATCATCATTCATTACATTAATGATCCAGTCTATCAGGACAGAACATTCCATTTCACTCCGCACCCTGAATCCATTACGGCTTCCATTGACCCCAAATGGTTTCAGCGGATTTTGGATAATATCATAGCCAACGCGATTAAATATAACCCGCCAGGCACAGCCATTTCCGTTAGCCTCTCTTCCATAGAAGAACATCTGATTGTCATTAACATTAAGGATGATGGCATCGGCATGGACAGCGTCACACTCGGAAAGCTCTTCAGCCGCTACTATAGAGGAACCCATACAGGAGAAACAGGAAGCGGATCGGGACTGGGCATGGCCATCACCAAACAGCTTGTCCACCTCCATGGAGGTACCATCAATGTTCAAAGCGAGCCGCAAAACGGCACCCTCATCCGGATTATGCTGCCAGTCAATTAACATAAGAAAAGCGGAAGCTCCTTGCCCATGAAGGAACGCAGACTAAGATCGGCACGTCCTTCCAAAAGCTTCCGCTTTCGGTCGTGCTATGTTTATGCTTTCGAAGCCTTTCCTGTCCTGCGGGCCTCAGGCATAAGACGGTCCTGCAGGAAGGCGTTCTCCCTTTTGAAAGGAAACGGCTTCTTACCCCGAGTCCCTAGGAGCCGCAACAAATTCATGCTTGTGACCTCGAGGGGGCAGGCACTGGAGCTAGACTGTTATCGATGTTCAAAATTATATAAAAAGAATGCCAAAGTGCACTCTTTTTTCTTTCTAATTCAATTCAATCAAACGTTTGATTGAACTAGATAATGTCTCATTTTAGTCCCAGGCTAATACTAATAAAAATCCCAGCGCAAGGCATAGCCTCATAAAAAGAATGCAAACTAAAAACGCAGATGCCTTAATGAATATAAAGGGGGTGAAACTCATGGCAAAGAATAAGAAAAACCAATCAGATCATAAGAATAGTGCACTTCCTAAGGATACAGAATTTGCGGATGACAGAGAAAATGGTCTTGAAAGAGTCGCTTTAAAAGCCCAAAGAGACAACACCAAGTAAGGACATATGGGACAGTTAAACTGTCCCTATTTATCCCTGTCATTACGGCCAAAATGCATGTGGTATACTTTTCGTGGTTTAGTTTCATCTTCAATATTGCTGATAAATCGTTCTTTAACCTCCTCCATAAGCAGACTCGCAAGCTTTTCAAGCCTTTTTGGCCCGAATCCGGTCAATTTTTCAGAGATTATTACCTTGAATTCACCAGATTGCTTATACACTCGAATACTTCCATGCCCAGTTCTTTTTGTTTTTCCTGCAGTAAAATCAAATTCATACTTTTGCTCAATAAAGGAAGAAACCTCGGGAAGACCCAAATTCTCATATAATGGCGGAAATTGATGATGGACAGGAGGATCGGTGAACCGTATGGAATCTATGTTCATAACCCCTCTCCTCTCAATGTTTACAGTAATTATCTCCAATTAGGGGTGAATTCACGCGAACCTTTCCAATACTGAAATTGTTTTTGCCGGCATGGACTGATAAAATCCTTATATAAGAATGGAAACAAAGGAGTTTTTTTTATGATCAATAAAATTGGAAAAATCACAGTATACGTTGAGGACCAGGAACAGGCAAAGGATTTTTGGCTGAACAAAATGGGATTTGTTCTAAAGCTCGAGCAGCCTATGGGACAAAATGCTGCCTGGATTGAAGTTGGTCCAAGCAATGATGAATTTACAACTTTAGTTCTTTATTCTAAGGAAGCCATGAAACAGCAAAACCCTTCTGCAGTTGCCCACCCATCCATTCTTTTCAGCACATCTGATATTGAAGCTGCCTATGAACAAATGAAACAAAATGGCGTGGAAGTTGAAGATATGCTAAAAATGCCTTTTGGAACTATGTTTACGTTTAAAGACCAGGATGGAAATAACTACTTATTGAGAGAGGATAAGTAATCCTAAGAAGACCTGTCCTTCAAATGCGGAGTGGACAGGTCTTTTTCTCTTAGCCTTCAAATGCTTTCTTCAAAGTATTCAAATCAATTTTTTTCTCCATTTGGAGCAATGCCTTCATTACTCGCTGACATTTAGGATATTATCAGTGCAATAGTAGTTGTAATAACCAATAAGCGAGCGTCTAAATCTGTCCATGATTATATGAATATTCTTATTTCTATTCTTCTTCAGCCATTCTTTAGACTCTTTTAGTTTACCTTGGATTTTCTTCCTATTCGATTTCCGTTTCACCTGAAATTTCCCCTTTTTACTTTTCCCACAATAGTGTCTAAAGCCAAGGAAATCAAAGGTTGCTGGTTTACTATTTGATGCTAGACTAAAAAGTAGACACAGATTGATATAATAAAAATATCAACTATAACGAGGTGTGTCTTATGGCAAGAAATAATGGCAAACGGTACGATGAAGCATTTAAAATTGAAACAGTAAAGTACATCAGAGAAAACCAAAAGTCTGTAGCTCAAGTAGCTAGAGAGGTGGATGTGAACGAGAATACTTTACATGGCTGGGTGAAGAAATATGGCCAACAACCAGAGATTAAGGCTGTCCAATCGTTCTCTTCTGAAGAAGCTGAGTTTAGAGCTTTACAGAAGGAAATTCGTGATCTCAAGGAGGAGAATGAAATCTTAAAAAAGGCTATGTACTACTTCGCGAAAAGCCCTCGGTAAAAATATAAATTCATTCATGAAAATCGCTCCCAATTCCGAGTGGAGAAGATGTGCAGCGTTCTGGGGGTTTCCAAAAGTGGATACTTCAAATGGTTAAAGCGACCGAAAAGTGATAAGCAGAAGCAACATGAGAAATTATCACAAGAGATTCTACAGACCCACCTAGAATTCAATCAGCGTTACGGCAGTGTCAAAATCGCTAAAACGCTAAATAAACGTGGTGTGGAAGTTAGTGAGCGTACGGTTTCACGTATTATGACAAAGAGTCAATGGAGGTCCTGTACGGTCAATAAATTTAAGGCTACAACTAATTCTAAACATCAACATCCAGTAAGTGAAAATGTCCTAGATCGACAGTTTAAAGCAAGTAAACCAAACCAGTTATGGGTTGCGGATATCACATATATTCCGACCAATGAGGGCTGGTTGTATTTGGCAACTGTATTGGACCTTTATTCTCGTAAAATAATTGGTTGGGCTATGAACAAAACTATGACAAAGGAATTGGTTATCTCTGCTTTAAAAACGGCTTATAAACGTCAGAAACCTGGGAAAGGTGTTATACACCATTCATACCGCGGTGTTCAGTATGCCTCCTCTGAATATCAGAAACTATTATTTAAGTACAATATGATAAGCAGCATGAGCCGAAAAGGAAACTGTTACGATAACGCCTGTATCGAATCCTTTCACGGTATTCTTAAACGTGAGCTAGTGTATCAAACAATGTATAAAACAAGAGAGGACGCGAAGAAATCATTATTTGAGTACATTGAGTTTTTCTACAATTCCAAGCGGATCCATTCAACCCTGGGGTACAATACACCGAATGAATTTGAGCGAATGTATGGAAATTCGGCAGCATGATTTTCCTTCATAAAAAAGTTTAAATCGCTCTTTATTTAAACTTTTTTATGAAGGCCACCAAGCGAAAGCGCGGTAGAAAAATCTGTGTCTATTTTTTTGACGTAGTATCAGTATCCCCAAACTTCTTGTTATTTGGCTAGAACGTACAATTTTAAGTTTAATTGTTGTAACACCATTAGCCTATCTATTAATGTAAGCGTTCAATGTAATGACTTAATAGTCATAATGACTCCTCAAAATTTGTCCGGATTTCTGAATATTAATGAAAAAGGGCCAGTCTACTAAAGACTGGCCCTCATTTGATTCGATCTTTTGAAAACCACACCCCATCTTCCACGTATTGCCTTCCTACGTAATATCCGGATGCTGACTTCATCACTTTTAAAGGGATAATTCATTCATCTTTCAAGACAGGAACCTACAGTATGTAGGCGATAGCCATACAGTTCGTACAAGGCTCCATGTCAAGGGACATGGCCCAACCTGCTCTTTTGAGGTTTTTATTAACACTTTTCGCTTGTTATAATCAAACTAATAGAATAATTCGAGAGTTTCTCTATCAGATTTTTTCCCTAACAAACTGCCAATAATAAACGCAATTACCGAAGTAAGTATTGAAATTACTATTGGGCTAGTACCAAGTATTGTCACGCCTGTGGTACTCAAGATTAAAAACATTGCAACTCCGATAACGGATGAAAAAATTGCACCTGTTGCATTTGCCTTTTTCCAATAAAGTCCAAATATAATCGGGCAAAGAAATGCACATTCTAGCCCACCCATAGCAAACAAATTTATCCAAACAATTAATTCAGGAGGATTTAAGGTAAGAAAAACTGTGATTGCTCCAACTAAAACAGTAGAAAAGATGGTGAGTTTACCAATTTTCTCCTCAAATGCTGATCCTTTTTCTTCGGTTTCTCTGCTTACAAAATAATTCATATAAATATCTTTGACAATTGCAGCAGAAGCTAGTAGTAATAGGGATGATACTGTAGACATAATTGCGGAAAGTGGTGCTGCAATAAACAGTCCCGCGACTACTGGATTCATATACTTAAGTACAATCATTGGTATTACATAGTCTGTATTTTTGAATTCTGAAGGATCTAAAACAGCTGGTGCAAATACACCAACAATAGTCATGACTATCATCAAAGTTCCAACTACAACTGTTCCATAAATCATTGCCTGATGTAATGATTTTGTATCTTTAAAAGCCATTCCTCTAACCGCAGTCTGAGGTAGACCCAGTACTCCAATACCAACCAATACCCAAAAAGATAGTATATATGGCAATGGAGTATTACCATCAGAGGATAGCGAACTCCATGTAGGGTTGACAGTGTTTAAAGTCTCTATTAACGGTGTATATCCTCCTGCTACTTTTATTACAGTAAATAGAATCAAGAAACATCCTACCACCATTACAAATGCTTGTATTGTATCAGTGATTGCAACTGCATTAAACCCTCCTATTGAGGTGTATGCGATAACAATAATGGAAAATATAATCAAGCCCCATACATATGGTAATCCTGTAATGGTTTCAAGTAATATCGCCCCACCAATAAACTGAGACATCATCATTGCTATAAAGAATAGGACTATAGCAATTGATGAGATGATAACAACTGTAGGCGACTTATACCTGGATCGTAAATAGTCTGTAACTGTTACTGCATTTGTTTTTCTGGAAATCATGGCGAA
Organism: Cytobacillus sp. Bac17; assembly: GCF_024519925.1. Classification (NCBI taxonomy): domain Bacteria; kingdom Bacillati; phylum Bacillota; class Bacilli; order Caryophanales; family Bacillaceae; genus Cytobacillus; species Cytobacillus sp. Bac17. The sequence goes on from NZ_JALJRC010000003.1 coordinate 198,209, forward strand.
TTTTTTTCCAAGAATGCCCAGCACAATAAATGCTGTAGGTATTTGAATAACCGAAATATATACCCATACTAATCCTTTTGAGTATGCAATCCCTGGACCACCGATAAAGCTGGATGCACTTGCAAATGTCGCGACCAACGTCATTGCCAGAACTATCCCTCCCATTGATCTTCCACCTACAAAATAATTGTTGATAAATCCTTTCCCAGCTTGTGCCTTAGCTTGTCTTTTACTTGAAACTATCCCAATTATAAGGGTTAGAACCATATATATAATTAATACAGAAAGGATAATCAGGCTATATGATGTCACTTTGCCTCTCCTCCTTTTCTTCAAGTGTTTCTTCGAGATCAAAATCCTTAAAATAAAACTTTACTACAACTACGGTTGCAATACAGAAAAGTACAAAGCTTACAATACAACTTAGTATGAACCACATAGGAAATCCTAGAATATATATATACTCAGATGGATCTTTACTTCCCAAACCAACCCCCGTTACTAACCACCAGATAAAAAACACAATATACATGACTGTACATATAATGGCCTCTTTTTTTATCTGTTTTTCTCTTTCCTTTTTTGTAAATTTTAATGGCATTTATCATTTCCCCTCCCCTAAGTTTTGGATAAAGTAGTACATTATGGGTCCTATAGTCAATTGTAAATGGGTGGTTAAAGTCAGTCTGCTTTTTAATTAATAAACAGCTTTACTTTTTTATTGACTAATCACCTTAAGCCTTAATACTTTCTTCTCATCGAATATACTCAAAATCCCCGTCTATCATTGTCATTTCGACTTTAACTTCATTAAATCTTTCTTTTGAACAAGACAATATATCTCGGTCCAATACTATGATATCTGCTAATTTTCCAACTTCTATACTCTCTTTTATATCTTCTTCATAACTGGCGTATGCACTGTTACAGTGAATCGGATTATTGGGTGCTATCGCATCTAGTTCTTCTAATGTTGGATGCCTGCTTTCCAATAAAGACGTTGGTTCATACCCCAAAGCTGAGATCCATTCACCAGATTTTTGTTTTTTATCGCGGTTTCCAACAAATTCAGAATTTCTATTATACTTTTACTTCGAGAGAGGCCGATGTTTATGATAGCTGAATCAATAGAATCTCCTATGAGTCCATTTAAAATAGGACGGAAGTGAGAATCGATAATACCAGGCATTAATGTTTTTCCTTTTAAATCAAATACTTTTGTGTCTTTACTAATTATAGAATTCAACTCTCCTGTTGTACCTACATATACAATCTTATTTTTTTAATTCCAACCGCTTCTGCAATCCCATCATTATCATTCACTGTAAGAACCTAACCATTAATAAAAGCAATATCTACGTTAGACTTCGATAACTATCTAGCTCCGGCGCCTACCCCCTCTAGGTACAAGCCAATCCTCCCAGAAAGGCAAAGAACGCCTTTCCGTGAGGATCGTCTTGTGCTTGTCGGGGGTGGGCAAGGCGCTTGCGCTTTTAAAATGAGGGAGGGAATCTTGTGGAGGACAAATTAAAGACGTTTTATTTAACCACTCCAATTTATTATCCTAGCGGAAATTTACATATAGGACATGCCTATACAATTCTTTATCCCCTCTTATTTAAATCGTAATGTCCAAACTTTATTAGAAATAGGTTAAAATCCTGGGGTATTTAGTCTGCCTAATTTTTGTTCCCTTCGCCCTTGTCCGGTTAAAAACCTGGACTTCTAAATAAACATATTCCTTTGGAAGTCTTAACGCTGAATGAGAAATGATTCCTGTTTTTTAATAAGTATTGAATGTAGTTAATACCTACGTAAGGCTAGAGGCAGGAAGTTTCCTTTGCCTTTGTCATTCATCTACTTCAGCCCCTTTAGGCTCCCCAAATGCAGTTATCTTTCCATAGATACAACATGAACTTCTACAGTCATCCGGTTATTTATCATATTACTGATGAAAACAGTAATCATGGCATACATTCCGCAAAAAAGCCCTCGCACAGCAATTCCTTTAAACAATTCTGGGTTCAATTTTTTCTTCTTTCCTCTATTCTGTCTTGGATTGTAAACTTACGAGTAAGTAGACTTACGCTAATCATGATTAAACAGTTAAACATCACTGAAACAATACCAATGTTCAGATCTTGTAAGGCTTGTGGTAACGAGGGGAACAAGTTACCAATGGTAGCTTCACTTATCGTTAAATATGTAACTAATGCAAGTCCACGATTATACCGGCACATGCTCCATGATTATTCACAAAATTATTACTTTTCAGACTAAACAGAAGAGGTGGGAATAAGGTAATTTACTATGGGTCATCATTCACTTTTTAACTTTACATAGAGTAACAGGAATGATTGGTTAGTAAGTCTTACGCCTGGTAGTCCATCCCTGTCTTTCCTGCTATCGTCTCCTGGATCCTGTTTAAGGCGAGCGGCGTCGAGTCGCCGCCCGCGATACCACCATTAAATCGTCGTTAAAATCGATGCTACGTGGACATCAGGTCGCCGCCCACGGTTCCATTTTCCATTCAGGGCGCGCTCAATCTGGGCTCCGAGTTGAAGAAGCAACCCATCATCTCCTTGCCGTGTGAGCGCGTGTATTCCAAGCGGCAGCCCGTTCTCGAGCTCTGCCATCGGCAATGAGATGCCCGGAAGACCACAGAGGTTGGCGATTGGAGTATAAGCGAATATTCGCCATAGGTTCTCGAACCAGTCATAGACTGATGGATTACCGCTGATAGTCAGATACTCCGTCGTTCCAACCTTTGGCGTAGGCAGGGCCATCGTTGGGGTCAGGATGATATCCCAGTCACCAAAGAAGGTGCCTAGCCTACGGGAAGTATCGTTGAACACCGCTTGCATATTGGCGCGTTGCGTATAGGATGCGAAACGGCCCTCTTCCCAGACCCGAATGCACATCGGTTCAACAAGATCGGCTGGTGGCCGTTCCAAGCCTTTTTGCTCCAAGAGACCCGAAATCACTTGTGAAAAATTCATGATATAGCAATCGGTTTGCGCAGCGTAGGCGGCATGAAAGTCAATGTCTGGGGTTACCCACTCTACGTGATGTCCAAGTGTCTCTAGGAAGCTTGCCGCCCGCTCCAATTCAGCAACAATTTGCGGTGTAGCCCGGTAATCGCCCCACTGATGTGAAACGGCGATACGAAGTCTTCCTGGATCCCGGCGGATGAGCTCGGAGTAAGGCTGCGATGGCATCCAATATGGCATGAACTCGCCAGGTGCTCCACCTCTGCAACTATCCACAAAGGCAGCAGTGTCACGTATGGTGCGTGAGTTGCAGCCCTGAGCGGAGACCGAGCCCATCAAGTCCGAACCGTTGGGAGCTACCGAAAAGACGCCGCGGGACGGCTTTAGACCGATATTTCCGTTTACTCCCGCGGGAATTCGAATCGAACCGCCACCATCAGTCGCATGTGATATAGGAATGATGCCGGCTGCAACCGCAGCTGCCGTGCCCGCTGAAGAGCCGCAGGTTGTATAGTCAAGGTTCCACGGATTTCGTGTAACATAGACCGCTGGATTTTCGGCTGAACTGCAGAGCCCATACTCTGGCGTTGTCGTCCGTCCGATAATATTGAGACCGGCCTGGCGGATGCGCTTGGTCAGAAAGCTATCCGCTGCAGAACGATTTCCGCGCATCAGCAGAGAACCCATCTCCTGCAGGCGCCCTTTAAGAGTGGGCCCTATATCCTTCATCAGATATGGTACTCCCGCGAAAACCCCATCAGGATTCGTTCCGTCCTTCATGGGATCATTGACCGCATCATCAAAGACCTCAATAATGGCGTTAACCTCAGGATTTAGGGCGTCGATAGCGAGGGTAACCTGTTGAGCCACCTCCCCCGGGGTAATCTGCCCCTTACGTACCAATTCGGCGAGACCGATAGCATCAAGGTTAGCCCATTCATCCCAGTTCATCACTAATTTCACAAAGTTTCACTCCTTCATATTTGTTCGGATTGGATATTTATACAGTGTTTGAACCTAACTTCCTCATCAGCTTCTTTGCGTTTTTGCGCGCATAGAAGTTATCTTGTATTCCTGCCGGGCGATTGGGGTATTCCCTTTAAAACTTTACCGCCACATTCTTCACTTGTGTATAATTCCGAAGTGCCTCTAGCCCTTTTTCCCGTCCAAAGCCGCTTTTTTTGTATCCGCCGAATGGCTGGGCGATGCCTCCCCCTGCCCCGTAGTGGTTGATGAATACTTGGCCGCATTGGAGCTGGCTGGCAACACGATGAGCACGGCTTCCATTTTCAGTCCATACGCCTGCAACGAGTCCGTACGGTGTTCCATTGGCGATTTCGATTGCTTCTTCTTCTGTTTCGAAGGTAGTTACTGTCAATACAGGACCGAAGATTTCCTCCTGTGCAAGGTGATGGCTTGCAGGAACATTATCCAAGATGGTTGGCTGAAGGAAGTAGCCTGATTCACATCCCTCTACTGACTCACGCTCTCCGCCTGTCGCAATCCTAATTCCGTCTTGCTTTGCCAGATTAATAAAACTTTGGATGCGCTCAAATTGCTTTTTCGATAGCACCGGACCTAGATCATGATTATCAATTCCAGGACCAATCGAGAGTTTTTCCATCAAGGCTGCAAGCTTGTCCACAAATGCTTCCTTAATTGACTTTTCAATTACCAAGCGGGATCCTGCAGAACAAGTCTGACCCGCATTTTGCACGATAGACTTAAGAACCCACTCAAGCGCCTGCTCCTCATGACAATCAGCAAAGACGATATTCGGCGATTTGCCTCCAAGTTCAAGCGTAACAGGAACAACATTTTGTGCAGCGGACTCCATCACTCTTTTTCCAGTTTCTACTGAACCTGTAAAAGTAATATGGTTAATATCAGGATGAGACGAAAGCGCAGCACCGGCTTCATATCCGTACCCTGTGACAACATTCAGAATCCCCTTCGGCAGCCCTAATGGCTCCATTAATTCAACAAGTTTTAGTGTCGTTAAAGGTGTATCCTCTGCAGGCTTCAGGACAGTTGCGTTTCCAGTTGCAATAGATACGGCAATGCTTCTTGCTGCGATTTGAAGCGGGTAATTCCATGGGATAATATGGCCAACAATCCCAATGGGTTCGCGAACTGTGTAATCAATAATTCCCGGTTCTACTGGAATCGTTTCTCCAAGAATTTTATCTGCGACACCTGCGTAATATTCAAAATATCGTGCAGCAATCTCTACATCCACAGCAGACTGAGCCAGTGGCTTTCCGACATCTAACGTCTCTAACTTTGCTAATTCTTCTTTATTTTCGCGGATGATTTCCGCAGCCTGATAAAGCAATTTGCCGCGACTAAACGGATTAAACGTTTTCCACTCATTTGAAAGAAATGCTTTTTTCGCTGCTTTTACAGCAAGGTCAATTTCTTCTTTATCCCCTCTTGGCACAATAGCTAAAACAGAGCCGTCCCCTGGATTCTTCACTTCTATCAATCTCTCTTTTTCAGGAATCTTCCATTCTCCGCCTATGTAACATCCTTGAACTTGCACATCGACCGCCTTCACTGTTAAATCCCCCTTCCGCCATCTACATTAATAATAGAACCTGTTACAATGGCTGCTTCCTTCGAACACAGATACACTAGAGAATTGGCAATATCATTCGGATTAATTAATCTTCCCAATGGAACACTATTTTTGAAAACAGTATCCTTCGTGGCTTCAATATCCACATCCTTCGCTGTAAATTGCCCAAGCATATTCGTATCTGCCGGACCTGGATTGACCACATTTACCCGGATTCCATACTCGGCTAATTCAATGGCCAATGCTTGCGAAAAAGAAACGGCGGCTCCTTTTGAAGCAATATAAGCATTCAAACCTGGACGAGGTCTCACCATGGATATAGAAGCGATATTTACAATCACTCCTTTCCCTTGTTTCTTCATATAAGGAACAGCTGCACGGCATGTTAAAAATGGAGCTGTTGCGTTTACACTCATAATTTTCTCCCAATCTGCCAAGCTCACTTCTTCAATCGGTGTTGCCGGCTGTGCAATGCCTGCAATATTAACAAGTCCGTCAATACGATCAAATTTCTCAAATGCTGCTGAAAAAACGTTCGCAACATCCTCTTCCTTTGTTAAATCTGCAGCAATTGGCAGGAGACGATCACTTTCCTCTACACCATCCACATTTAGGTCAACAGCTGCAACGAAAGCTCCTTCCTCTAAAAATCGTTTCACGGTTTCTTTTCCCATACCGCCCTCGGCACCCGTAACAACAACTACTTCATTTTCTAATCTCATTTTTATCGTCCTTCTTTCACTAATAATAATTGTTGAATAGCATCTCGTATTGCTGATCCCATCTCGCTTGTCGTTGCATTGCCGCCCAAGTCAGGTGTTTGTACTTCTTTTTGTACAAGAACTTGTTCAATCGATTCCATTATGACGGCAGCTAAATCCTTTCTCCCTAAATGTTCAAGCATTAGTGCCGCCGACCAGATTTGTGCAATCGGATTGGCAATGCCTTTGCCGGCAATGTCAGGTGCTGAACCATGGACAGGTTCAAACATGGAAGGGAATTCCCCTTCAGGATTTAAGTTTGCAGATGGAGACAGCCCAAGCCCTCCTACAACAGCAGAGCCTAAGTCACTTAAAATATCCCCAAACAAATTGGAAGCAACAACAACTTCAAATTCCTCTGGTTTTGAAACGAAATAGGCTGCCAGTGCATCAATATAATAGCTTTGCAGATTAATAGCTTGGAATTTTTGTCCAACCTCACGGACTGCCTCATCCCATAGTTTCATTGAATGGATGATCGCATTGGATTTTGTGGCGCTAGTGACCGTCCCTTTTCCATGCTTTTTAGCATATTCAAAAGCAAATCTTGCAGCTTTTTCCGTACCAGTTCGCGTAATAATAGTATTTTGAACAGCAATTTCCTGATCTAGACCCTGATACAATCTTCCGCCGCTATTGGAATATTCACCTTCAGCGTTTTCACGGACAATAACAAAATCAATATCTTCATCTGTGAATCTGCAAGAAACTCCCTTTAATAATTTAACTGGCCTTAAATTAATGTACTGCTTAAATTTTTTCCGAATAGGCATGATCAGCTCCCATACAGTCACATCATCAGGCACCCGCTTATCGCCAATTGCTCCGAATAAAATCGCATCGTATTCTTTTAATGTATCCAAGGCGTCTTCTGGCATCATTTTTCCATGCCTAAGGTAATACTCGCTACTCCAATCAAATGTATCAAATTCGATTTTTAATGAAGGATCCAGCTTTTTGAGCAGCTCCAGTACCTTAACAGCTTCCTTCATTACTTCCGGTCCGATTCCATCTCCAGGTAAAACAGCAATCCGATGACTTGTCATAACTTCACTCCTTTTCATAATTGATAAACTTATACACTCACTATTAACTTTTGATAACTTCCTTCAATACATTTAACCAATTTCGTTACCAATTTATAGAATGGGGTTTGGATTGAATATATAGAAGTTTCGAACAGGATGCGCGGTCAGCCTTTATAGTTATTTTACTAATCTATATTTTCTGAATTTCTTTTTTATCTTATCATGAAAACGCTTAATTCTCATTGGACAAAAAATATAATAAATTAGAAAATAATACGACATAATGTTAAAATATTCAGATATCTAGGGGGTTCTATGCTATGCTAGTGCTGTAAAATTTCACTGATTGTATAATTAAGATTATTTATGCGGGTAACACTATTTGTCTTTCTAATGATTGGCTTACCTTTTAGTAGCGGAATTAAAATTTCAAATCAGAAACATTAAGGCTCATTTTGGAATGAAGCGGGGGCTTATGGGGATGAAAAAAGAAGTCAAACTATCTGTAGATGAGATATTAAAACAGAAAAGTTTCCAAACTGCAAAAATTGTTGCTGGAAAAAAAGGAGTAACAAGAACTGTAAAATGGGTTCATGTTATGGAAATTACTAATGTAAGTAATCTATTAAACGGAAATGAATTAATACTAACAACTGGTATAGGCTGGAAAGATATCGAAGGATCATTGCTTTCACTTGTAAAGCAGTTAATTGAATGTCAGGTATCTGGACTTTGTGTGGAGTTAGGTGAATATGTGAGTGAAATTTCAAGCGATTTAATCAAATTGGCTGATCGTTTCAATTTCCCGATTATTGTTTTTAATAGAGAAGTAAGGTTTGTTGATATCACTGAAGAAATTCATACATTAATTATTAAAAGAAATTATCAAATGGTAACGGATTTAGAGGAGTATTCACGAAAACTAAATGAAGTTTTGCTTGAAGCAGACCCTAAAATGGCGGTTTTGAATATGTTGCAAAAACAATTACAACTGCCCGTCATTTACTTATCAAATGATGGTCACGATAGTATTGTTTCCAACAAATCAGAAAAGGAAAATCACAGCCTCCTTCGATTAGTTAAAGAAAGCAGTTTAGGGAAAAAGGAATTTATCACACGGCAAAAAATTAATGTATTGAATCAGGATTATGCCGAGTTAATCATTATAGATAAAGCGGATTCGGTAACAGAGTTTGAAAAATTGCTCCTAGACAGAACAGTAACAGCGCTTGCTCAAATAATTTTACGTGAATTATGGACAGAAGAAAGAAGAAAGGCAAAGCAAACGGATTGGATCCAAAAATGGCTGAACGGAGAACACAATGAAGAACAAATAAAGAGATACCTTGAAGAGATTACGCCTGGTATAAAGCTGGAAAGAGCGATTGTAGTTCTCATCAAGGTCGATCTTGATCCTGATGATTCAAACATAACTTATTTAAAACTATTTTTACGTAATATTTTTCAAAATCAGGGATTCCACCTATTACCTGCCATGATGGAAAATTCTCTTGTATTAATTTTGATAGATAATGGGAGTCAAAGTAATTATAAACAAAGAGTTGGTATTGCAATCGAAAGGATAATAAAAACAAAATATTTAACCAAACATTCTTATCCTCACTTACAAATTAGTGTTGGTAAACCCGTTCACCATTTAACGGAAATAAAAAAAAGCTACGAACTTGCAAAAGAGGCCTCTATTATCAGGGAAAAGGTACGAAATGAAAAAACTAGCTATTTTTATGAAGATTTACATATATACAGAATCATTAATGCTGCCTATGATCAAGGAATTTTATATGAATTTGTGTCTGATTATTTAAAGCCTGTAATAATATTTGATCGCCAAAATAACACAAAGCTTATGAATACATTAAGGTTATATTTAAAATTCAATGGTTCAAAAAAAGAAACAGCGAAGCATCTTTTTATTGTGAGGCAAACACTTTATCACCGGCTTGAAAAGTTATATGAGCTAATAGGAGAGGACTTTATGGAACCGCCAAAAAGACAAGCGTTTGAATTAGCGGTTGCGGCTTATGAGTATCTGGATGGTGCTAAGCAAACACCTAAAGAAAAAGACTAGCTGTAAGAAAAAACATCGGATTTTTTCTGAACGTAACGTATTCCTACAAAAATATTTTACATTCTGTCTAATGAAAACGATTTATTCCGTTAATATAATTAGATTAGTAAATTTTCATAATATTCGGATCAAGAGGAGGCAGAATTATGGTTGTAACTAATGAAGTAAAGACACTAAAAAATTTTATTGGCGGTCAATGGACGTTATCAGAAAGTATGAATGTAAGTGAAATCCCAAATCCAGCTACAGGTGAAATTATTGCAAAATTGCCAATCTCCACACGTGAAGATGTTAATCATGCGGTCGCGGTTGCAAATAAAGCATTCCAAACTTGGAAAAAGGTACCAGTTCCTCAACGTGCGCGGATACTCTTTCGTTATCAGCAATTACTGGTTGAAAACTGGGATGAGCTGGCAAGACTAGTTACACTTGAAAATGGTAAGAGTTACAAAGAAGCATATGGAGAGGTGCAGCGCGGAATTGAATGTGTTGAATTCGCTGCCGGTGCCCCTACACTAATGATGGGCGATCAACTTCCTGATATTGCAACTGGTATTGAGTCCGGTATGTACCGTTACCCAATTGGAGTGGTTGGCGGCATTACTCCATTTAACTTCCCAATGATGGTGCCTTGTTGGATGTACCCACTAGCCATCGCTTGCGGAAATACCTTTGTGTTAAAACCGTCTGAACGCACCCCGATTCTGGCCAATCGCTTAGCTGAGTTGTTTAAAGAAGCTGGTCTTCCGGATGGGGTCCTAAATATTGTTCATGGTGGCCATGATGTTGTAAATGGCATCCTTGAACATGAGGATGTAAAAGCTGTTTCTTTTGTTGGTTCACAGCCTGTTGCAGAATATATTTACAAAACAGCTGCAGCGAATGGAAAGAGAGTACAGGCATTGGCTGGAGCGAAAAACCACTCGATTGTTATGCCGGATGCTGACCTGAATAATGCAGTTACCAATATCATTGGAGCTGCCTTTGGATCAGCCGGTGAACGCTGTATGGCTGCATCTGTTATAGTAGCCGTTGGAGAGATAGCGGACGAGTTAGTTAACCGACTAAAACAAAAAGCTGATGAAATTAAAATAGGAAATGGGCTGGATGAAGATGTATTCCTTGGCCCAGTTATTCGTCAAGAACATAAGGAACGGACCATTCAATATATTGAGATCGGGGAAAATGAAGGAGCCCTCCTTGTCCGTGATGGGAGAGAAGAAGGAGAACAGGAAGATGGCTATTTCGTGGGCCCAACCATCTTTGACCATGTGACAACAGATATGAAAATCTGGAAAGATGAGATATTCGCCCCTGTATTGTCAATTGTCCGTGCAGAAACCCTTGAAGAGGCAATTATGATTACAAACCAATCCGAGTTTGCTAACGGTGCATGTCTATATACAGACAGCGCGAGTGTAATTCGCACATTCCGTGAAGAAATTGATGCAGGTATGCTCGGTATAAATTTAGGTGTACCGGCTCCAATGGCATTCTTCCCATTCTCAGGTTATAAAAATTCATTTTACGGTGACCTTCACGCCAACGGCCGCGATGGGGTAGAATTTTATACCCGTAAAAAAATGTTGACCGCTCGTTATTAATAAACAATTATAATGAAATGAGGAAATAAGAATGCTAGCTACGGAACAAGGTAAAGATCTGCAGAAAAAGGATGAGCGTTATATCTGGCACGCAATGAGAGGTTCTGCTCCTGTTTCAGGAAACCTAATTATTAAAGAAGCAAAAGGTGCCTGGGTAGTAGACATTGAAGGGAACAAGTATTTGGATGGATTATCTGGCCTCTGGTGTGTAAATGCCGGTTATGGCAGAAAGGAACTGGCAGAAGCTGCTTATGAGCAGCTTCTAAAAATGCCATACTTTCCAATGGCTCAAAGCCATATTCCTGCCATTAAGTTGGCTGAAAAACTTAACGAATGGCTTGGCGATGACTACGTATTATTTTTCTCAAATAGTGGGTCTGAAGCAAATGAAACAGCATTTAAAATTGCGCGTCAGTACCATCAGCAGAAAGGAGACCATGGACGGTATAAATTCATTTCCCGCTATCGTGCTTATCACGGAAATTCAATGGGAGCTCTTGCAGCAACAGGTCAAGCTGAAAGGAAATATAAATATGAGCCACTAGCTCCGGGCTTTATCCATGTGAACCCACCAGATGTATATCGAAATCCGATTGATGAGCATACCCTTGAAAGCGCTCAGGAAGTTGACAAGGTAATGACATGGGAATTAAGCCAGACTGTAGCAGCCATGATTATGGAGCCAATTATTACAGGGGGCGGTTGCTTAATTCCTCCTCAGAACTATATGAAAAAGGTTAAAGAGATTTGCGAAAAACACGGCGCCCTTCTAATTTGCGACGAAGTAATTTGTGGATTTGGGCGAACAGGTAAACCATTTGGTTTTATGCATTATGATGTAAAGCCGGATATTATTACGATGGCTAAAGGGATCACAAGTGCCTACCTGCCACTTTCTGCTACAGCGGTTAAAAGAGAGATTTATGAGGCTTACAGCGGCAATGAACAATATGATCGCCTCCGCCATGTAAATACATTCGGAGGTAACCCAGCGGCTTGTGCGCTTGCATTAAAGAACCTAGAAATTTTTGAGGATGAAAAACTAATTGAACGCTCACAGTTTTTGGGGGAACGATTATTAAAAGAACTTGAAGAAGTAAAAGATTTACCATTTGTAGGCGATGTTCGAGGAAAAGGACTTCTTATCGGCATTGAGTTGGTTGAGGATAAAGAATCGAAAAAACCGGCAAGTGTTGAAATCCTTAATAAAGTAATAAGTGCCTGCAAGGAGAGAAAACTAATTATTGGCAAAAATGGGGACACTGTTGCAGGCTACAATAACATCTTGCAACTTGCTCCTCCTCTAACTATTACTGAAGACGACTTCACCTTTATCGTCAAAACACTGAAAGAAAGCTTACGTTCTATTTAAATTAAAGCTATTTTAATAAATAGTTAGGGAGGTACATTATCGATATTTCGACTATGAGCCTCCCTTTTTTGTGTATAATAATATCCATGCACCAAATTCTTGATTAAAATCAGGGACGGTTGTCTATGAATCTTAAATCGACCTATTCAATCCACTTTTTGTAAAGCGCGTCGAATTTACCCTGTAGCTTCATTTCATCCATCCACATTTCCAGATAACTAGCATAAATGAAATCACCGCGCGGGATCATATAGCCCTTTTCACTGTTGGTGAAAGGCTTGTCAGTTAAAGCGGCATATAGTCTTTCATCTTTTCTGGCATATAGCATTGCTTCCACAGTGTCTGTGATCATAACATCATAAGTTCCATCCGCAACCAAACCTGGGATATCCAGGTTGTTTTGAACAACGGTTACGTTAGCATTACTCAGATATTGACGGACAAACGATTCATTTGTTCCACCTGGATTTACGCCAATACGCACGGAAGGTTTGTTGATATCTTCAATTGTAAGGTATTTATCTTTGTCTTCCGCACGTATCAAAGGTACCTTACCGAAAGAAATGTAACCTTGGGATACATAAGCGTTTTTTTGTCTGGCTGTATTTCGAGTTACGCCTCCGACAGCGATATCAAATTTATCTGCCTGCAGGTCTTTCAACATGTCAGGCCATGTAGTTGAAACAAACTGTACCTCCACGCCAAGATCTTTGCCAAGTTCTTTGGCAGCGTCTACGTCATAGCCTTCGTACTCATTTGTCTTAGGGTTCAAATATGTAAAAGGCTTGTAGTCCCCTGTCATACCTATCCGAATGTATCCTCTCTCGATAATTTCATCTAACTGCGTAGCCGCAGCGTTTTTCTGATAGCCTGGTGCATTTTTCGATGCGGATTCGGCCGATACGTTTGGTGTGGAAATCAAATCGTGACCGACATACCCAGTACCTACCAAGGATATACTGATAATTCCAGCCAATAAAACTTTCCTCCAATTCTTAAACACGTACTTCCCTCCATTTTTTATAGTTAGTTTTTTTTTATTCAATATCGTCTATTAACTTCCTAGAAATACGACAAAACAAATAGAATACCCTTCAAAAATCAAAAACTTAACCAAATATTACAATTTCATCAATTGGTCAGTGGTTTTTTTAATAAGTGATTTGTCTCCTATCAAAATAAAGGTTCTAAGTACACTGCCTTTAAAGATCAATGTCCAGATAGTCAAAATAATCCGTTCGCTAAAGTACACTCGGTTTTTTCAGAATCATGGCTGCTGATCATTTCGCTTAACTCTGCAGGTACAATTTGCCAGGATACCCCAAACTGATCCTTAAGCCAGCCGCAAGCCTGTGCCTTTACATCCCCGCCTTCAGAAAGCTTTTCCCAATAGTAGTCTATTTCTTCTTGATTCTCACAATTGACTATAAATGAAATTGCCTCGTTAAACCTGAATTTTGGCCCGCCATTAAGAGCAGTAAACTCCTGTCCTTCCAGCTGAAATTTCACAGTCATAACCTTTCCCTCTGTCATGCCGCTAAGTTCGTGCCTTTCATTTCCATAGCGGGTTATCTTGCTGATAGCTGAGTTCTTAAAAATAGAAGTATAAAAGTTTGCTGCCTCTTCGGCTTCTGTATTGAACCATAGGTTTGGTGTGATTTTTTGGATTTTATGCTTCATGCCATCAACTCCTGTTTAGATGCTCTTCACCTTCATTTTAGCTTAATTTTGAGTTTGATATTTAAAGTAATTACTATTTGCCTAATAGTCAATAAAGCCTGTCACTCTTAGCGACAGGCATAACTCATTATCCCAGGAAACGATGATACAGATTCTTCGCCCCGATAATGTCTCTTACCCCGTGAATCAGCACTCTTCCATCCTTAAATACAACCACTCTGGCCTGATCGATCGAAAATGAGAGCAAATAAGGATTGCTCTCTACATTGATACCTTGAGAGACCAGGGATTTTTCCAGATAAGCAACATCCATATCTTGAAGGACTGAAGGCCGGATTTGAACGGTATCCCTCCCGCAAAGCAGGGCTGTTTTTGTCTGATTTCTGTAGTCCAGGAAGGGATAAACTGGATCAGTCCCGCACGATAAGCACTGCGGATTCTTTAATGTAGAAACATTAACAGAACTAAAATGATTTTTCCATACATCAAAAGAAACAAGTGTCCCGCGTAAGGATTCAAAGCCTTCTGCCAATATCTTTAATGCTTCAGCAGACTGGTGAGCCGCAGCCATTTGAATAGCAGGCTGAATAACACCAGCCGTATCGCAGGTAATTCCCCCCAATGGCAATTTGTCCATCAGGCAATTCAGGCACGGTGTCACCCCAGGCAAGATGGTATAGCTTAAACCATAGCTCCCCACACAGCCTCCATATATCCAGGGAATCCAGTGCTTTTGAGATATATCATTGATCAGAAAGCGAATGTCAAAATTATCTGTTGAGTCAATGATTAAATCAACACCCTTAACCAGCTCTTCAATTTCCTGTACTCCTACATCCATAACCCGGGGGATAACTTGCACCTCAGAATTGATGACTTTTAGGCGGTTAGCCGCCGCTATCGCCTTTGGCACTTTTCGTGCAGCATCCTCTTCACAATAAAGCTGCTGGCGCTGCAGGTTGCTCCACTCCACATAATCCCGGTCGGCAATGGTTAATTTGCCGACACCTGCCCTTGTGAGGGTTTCTGCATTCGCAGCCCCTAATGCACCAGCCCCTACAATCAAAGCGTGTTTTTCCCTCAGCTTTTTCTGTCCCTCTTTGCCAATCGGAGGAAATAACATCTGGCGGGAGTATCGCTCATTCAACTAAAAATCATTCCTTCCGCCGGGCTGCTTGCTGACGCATAACGTTTTTGGGGCATCCGGCCTGCTTCATAGCCCAGCCTCCCTGCTTCAATGGCGAGTTTCATTGCTTTTGCCATTTTAACAGGATCATCGGCAGAGGAGACAGCCGTATTTAATAACACTCCATCTGCTCCCAGCCCCATTGCCAATGCCGCATCTGCCGGGCTTCCAATTCCAGCATCCACAATAATCGGCACAGTTGCCTGCTCTGTAATAAATTGAAGATTAATAGGATTAATGATTCCCTGCCCTGAACCAATTGGAGAAGCACATGGCATGACCGCATGGCAGCCTAGTTCTTCAAGTTTTCGAGCAAGGACGACATCATCAGAAGTGTAGGGCAGAACAATAAAACCCTCGTCTAATAGAATCTCCGCTGCTTTTATTGTTTCTATTGGATCAGGAAGAAGCGTTTTGCTGCATCCAATAACCTCAACTTTAATCATGTCGCAGAGCCCGGAAGCTTTGGATAACCTTGCTATTCGGACAGCCTCCTCAGCTGTACTTGCTCCTGCCGTATTAGGGAGTAATTTATATTTCTTTAAATCCAGCTTTTCCAAAAAGTTGGGCTGGCCCGCTTCAAAAATGTTCATACGGCGTACAGCAAAGGTAAGCACCTCTGTTGCCGAAGCTTCTACAGCTTCCCTTTGCACATCAAAGCTTGGATATTTCCCTGTTCCCAGCAGCAGCCTGGAGTTAAATTCATAAGGTCCAATTTTCAACAAATCATCCGCCTCCTACAAAGTGTACAATTTCGATTCGATCCCCATCTGTCAGAATGGTTTCAGCATGCGTGGATTTATCCAAAATATGCTGGTTTAGTTCAACAATGACTACCTTTTGCTCCAAATTGAAATGCTCGAGCAGAAGGGAAACGCGATTAACTGTGTCCGGAAGCTCCATAGCATCTCCGTTAATGACAACTTTCATAAAAGCACCCCATTTGACGTATGGACTAAAGATTCAAGGCGGGAAAGCTCAAACGGATTTGGCTGCTCCGTTTTTCCTTCGAGGATGTCTGCCATCAGTACGCCTGTTGCCGGGGCAAGGAGGATTCCATTCCGAAAATGGCCGGCCGCAATATATAACCCTCTATAAACAGGATGTTCTCCTAAAAAAGGCTGGCCATCAGCCGATTGCGGACGAATTCCTGTCCAGGCCCGCTCCCATTCAGCCTTCGCTATATCCGGAACAAGGTTTTGCGCCTTTTCCATCAGCGTGGATATCCCCTCAAGGGTCACCTTCTCATCAAATGAATTGACCTTAACGATCGCTCCAACTACTAATCTCCCAGATTGCTTCGGAACGATATAGCATCCATGTGAAAAGATCGTCCCTTGTACAAGCGGTTTTTCAGGTATCACCGAGAAGCACTCGCCTTTAACCGGAATAATGGGCAGCGAAAGGCCCGCTCTTTCAAGAACCTCCCTGCTCCAGGCCCCGGAAGCCACGATAACGGATTCTGCCAGGAATTCTCCCTGGCTGGTTTTGACCCCATGAACCTTTTCATCTTTTAAAATAAAATCTGATACGTGTGTATACTCATAAATTTCTGCACCGAGGGCCATTGAAGCTTTTGCAAAGGCAAGGGACAATTCATATGCCTGAACCTGTCCGTCATTCGGTATATACATGGCACCCAGCAATTTGTTTGATACGGATGGCTCACGTTTAATCAGGTCATCAATCGAAAACCATTCGGCCTGCTCACCCGCTTTTTGCTGGCTTTCTATCAATCTTTTTAATGTCTGCTCCTCCTCTTTATTAGCCGCCACTTTATATACACCCTTATTTTGATAGCCAATATGCACTTGTGATAAATCTTCCAGTTCAGGAATCAGGATCCGGTACATGGAGCGGCTTTTGCATGCCAGCTGAAATAGCGGGCCGTCTTCTGCCAGTTCCGTTTGGGCTCCTAAAATTCCAGCTGCCGCTCCGGAAGCCTTGCCGGCTATTTTACCCTTATCCAAAACGGCCACTTTATACCCTCTTTTAGCCAATTGAAAAGCAATGGAGCTTCCGTTAATGCCACCGCCAACTATAACGGCGTCATAAATTTTCCTCATTTTTCCCCCTCCTCATTTAACTTTTTTGAAAAGAGCTTCGCTGCCTCTGCAGGGTCCTTTGCCTGCAAAATCCCTGACATTACAGCAATGCCATCTGCCCCCGCCTCCAAGACCTCAGGGACTTTCTCTGGTTTAATGCCTCCAATTGCCATTACCGGAATTTCTACTGCCTTTTTAAGAGCCTCCAGTGACCCAGTGCCCCTTGGCGGGATTCCCTTCTTGGAGTCGGTTTCAAATATGTGCCCAAACAGGATATAATCAGCCCCCTGTTTTGCAGCCTCTTCTGCTTCTTCAGGAGAATGTACGGAACATCCGATGGGCATATCTAGAAAATGCGTTTTGACAACACGGACTGGAAGGCTGTGAAAAGCAAGATGGACACCTGTTTTACATGCCCATGCAACATCCACCCGATCATTTATAACAATTTTATGAATGGGGATTCCCTCATTACAAAGCAGCTTAACTCCTTCATATAGCTCCCTTGAGGTTCGATGCTTTTCCCTCAAGTGGAACCTGTCTGCAAAGGGTTCCACTTCACCTGCTATCTCAGCAAAAGCCTCTAGAGATAGCTTTCCATCTGATATAACATGCAGCTGTTTCCTCATAGCGATAACTCCCCTGTTTTTTTATGCTTTTAGCAAATTAAAAACCACCTTCTAAATAGAAAGTGGCTGTACGGGGCTTATGAATATAGCCCCGATACTCCACTTCCCTACGCTGGTATGCCAGATCAGGTTCCAAGGGTTTTAAAGCTTTTGCTTTAATCTCAGCCTGCAAACGGCACCCCCAGCAGATATAATTACTATTAAATTACTAAAATACTATTTTTACTGATAAATACTTCCCCCGGTTTTTTTAAATTCCTCAGCTTTTTCTTCCAAGCCCTTCTGTATCGCTTCGTCCGTGTCAAGCTTATTCTCTTTTGCATAATTCCGGATATCCTGCGAAATTCTCATGCTGCAGAATTTTGGCCCGCACATGGAACAGAAGTGAGCTGTTTTAGCCCCTTCAGCCGGCAATGTCTCATCATGGTATTCCAATGCGCGTTCAGGATCAAGCGACAGATTGAATTGATCCCTCCAGCGGAATTCAAACCGGGCTTTTGACAGGGCATCATCTCTTTTTTGTGCTCCCGGGTGGCCCTTTGCCAGATCTGCAGCATGCGCTGCAATTTTATAAGTAATGACACCCTCGCGTACATCATCTCTATTTGGCAAACCCAAATGTTCTTTAGGAGTAACATAGCAAAGCATTGCCGTACCATACCAGCCTATCATGGCAGCCCCGATTGCAGAGGTAATGTGGTCATATCCTGGAGCTATATCTGTTGTTAGGGGCCCAAGTGTATAAAATGGCGCTTCCTTGCAGATCTCCAATTGTTTATCCATATTCTCTTTAATTAAATGCATTGGAACATGGCCAGGTCCCTCCACCATTACCTGTACATCGTGTTCCCATGCAATTTTCGTCAACTCCCCAAGTGTCTCGAGCTCTGCAAAT
The DNA here is from genome assembly GCF_024519925.1 of Cytobacillus sp. Bac17. Classification (NCBI taxonomy): domain Bacteria; kingdom Bacillati; phylum Bacillota; class Bacilli; order Caryophanales; family Bacillaceae; genus Cytobacillus; species Cytobacillus sp. Bac17. Next base: position 217,066 of record NZ_JALJRC010000003.1, read on the forward strand.
TGAGCCTCGTCATTGGCATCTGCAATCGATCCCGGGCGCAGCCCATCCCCGAGTGAGAAGGCCACATCATAGGCTTTCATGATCTCGCAGATTTCTTCAAAATGTGTATATAAAAAGTTTTCTTTATGATGATGCAAACACCATTGGGCCATAATGGATCCGCCCCTCGATACAATTCCGGTTAAGCGTTTTGCCGACAGCGGAACATACCTCAAAAGGACACCTGCATGAATGGTAAAGTAGTCAACCCCCTGCTCAGCTTGTTCGATTAAGGTATCTCTGTAAACTTCCCACGTAAGATCCTCGGCAATGCCATTAACCTTTTCAAGTGCCTGATAAATGGGAACGGTGCCGACCGGAACGGCAGAGTTCCTGATAATCCATTCACGTGTGGTATGAATATTTTTGCCTGTAGATAGATCCATGATCGTGTCTGCTCCCCATCGAGTAGCCCAGGTCATTTTTTCTACCTCTTCCTCAATAGAGGATGAAACAGCAGAATTTCCAATGTTCGCATTAATTTTTACGTGGAAATTCCTTCCGATGATCATCGGCTCTGTCTCAGGATGATTGATATTGGAAGGAATGATTGCCCGCCCTCTTGCTACTTCAGACCGCACAAATTCCGGATCCATATTTTCCCGAATGGCTATATACTCCATCTCAGGAGTAATGATCCCCTTTTTTGCATAGTGAAGCTGGGTAACATTCTTTCCTTTTTTTGCTCTCAATGGCTTGCGGGATAAGCCAGGAAAAACTTTATGATTAGCACGCGGATCATGTTCATCGCGGTACCCATTATCCTCGGGCTTTATTTTCCGCCCATCATACTCTTCAACATCCCCGCGTTCATGAATCCACCGGCTTCTCAGAGCAGGAAGCCCTTTTTTTAGATCTGCCGTATATTGAGGATCCGTATAAGGTCCGCTCGTATCATATACTCGAACCGGCTCATTGATTTCCTCTCCAAAAGTTCCGGAAGTGGGACTTAACTCTATCTCACGCATTGGAACCTTTATATCAGGCCTGGATCCCTCCACATAGACTTTTTTGCTGCCAGTAAAGCACGACATAATGGAAATGCTCTTTTGATTTAATGAACTTGCCGTCATTGATCATCTCTCCCTTATAAAAATATAAGGACGAGACCTGGAACCAAGGAAGTGCCAGATATGTAAAAAAGCCGGTCCACATAAAGATGGACCGGCTTAACCGAAGATGTCTTTGCACAAAGAAATTTTTGCACATTCTAACTTCCCCACGCTGGTATGATCCAGATCAGGTCCAAAGAGTCAAGAAACTTTAGCGCGTTTCTTTCTCAGCCCAAGCTATTGGGCACCCCTAGTTATTGCTATTAAATTCAATTTTAGTATACAGAATTGCGGAAACAAATGAAAGGAATTATTTCAGAATTCTGTCAGATGAAAAATTTTGCCTTTATTCTGCTCCTTACCCCGTTTTCCTTAATTCAATTTTTTTACTTCTGAATGAATATCAAAAACGCCTGTCAGCGGCAGACGTTTTCCGTGAATTATGCGGGTTAGTTCCCGTCAGACTCCTCATCATTCATATCCATATCACTTTCATCCATACTCTCTTCATCTTGTGGTGATTCTTCATTCATGCCGGGCTCCTCCATATCAGATTCTTCTGATGTGCCAGGATCCTGCATTTCATTATCTTCATTATTGTTTTCTTCCATCTGATTATCTTCCAATTCCACATCTTCCGTTTCCGGCGGCGGATCCTGTTCATCCGTTCCGCATCCTGCCAACAATAATCCTGCACTCAATGGAACTGATAGCCATAGCTTCTTATAATTCATGTATTGTCATCTCCTTTTGCAGTATTATGTTTCTTTAAGACCTTACCCTTTTAGCAGGAGGCCAAACTTTTCTGATCCTTAATAGCCCACCATCCGATTAAATCCCTGATATCTGCAAATACTATCCCTGCCACAAATACTGGAGGATGAATGATGAGAGTACTTTTCACCCTTATTTTATTTAGCTTCCTGGGAATGCCTCTATTCAGCGGACAGCCTGCAGAAAAAGAACAAGGGAATCAGCAGGGTCTTTCGGAAGAATATCACGGCCATGTTGAAGAACGTACAGAAGCACCATACAAGCAAATTCAATTGCTGGGCATTAATGATTTCCATGGGCAGCTGAATGTCACTCGGCAGGTTAACGGCAGACCGGCAGGACGCGCTGATTACCTCGCTGCCTATTTGCGGCAGCGTGCTTCTGAAAATAAAAACACCCTTTTGCTGCATGCTGGCGACATGATTGGAGCTAGCCCGCCAGTATCCGCTCTTCTGCGGGATGAACCGACTATTGAATTTTTGAATAAGATGGGGTTTGATATCGGAACTATCGGTAATCATGAATTTGATCGAGGATCTGATGAACTGCTTCGCCTGCTAAGTGGCAGCAGCCCTTCAGCGGCAAAAGTTTATTCCGGTTCCCATTTCCCATGGATTGCAGCCAATGTCATCAGTCAAAAGTCAGGCAAGCCCTTTCTTCCTCCATATAAAATAGTAAACGTTAGCGGGATCCCAATTGGATTTATCGGAGTCATCACGAAAGAAACATCGGCTATTACCGCGCCAAACAGTGTGAAAGATCTGATCTTCACCGATGAAGCTGAAGCCATCAACAAGTATGCCCGAGAACTTAAAAAACAAGGAGTAAGAGCCATTGTGGTACTAGCGCATGTTCCTGGAAAATCAGAACCAAATGGTGAGCATGCAAGAGGCCCGTTAATAGAGTTGGCCCATCAGGCGGATGACGAAGTGGACATTATTTTCGGAGGCCATAGTCATGCCTATCTGAACAGTGTGGTAGATGGAAAGCTTCTTGTGCAGGCCTACTCATATGGCACTGCCTTTTCTGATGTAGATATAGAAATAGATCCCCAGACAAAGGATATTGTCCGCAAACACGCTGAAATTGTGAATGTTTTTCAAGAGAATATCCAGCCCGCAAGCGACATAACCAGGATGATCGAGAGCTATGAAAGAAAAGTTGAACCCTCGGTGAACAGATATATTGGCACTGCTGCCATTCCAATCACAGCCGAACAAAACAGAAGCGGTGAATCAGCCCTGGGCAATCTTATTGCCGATTCCCAGCGGGCAGTGATGAACACAGATTTCGCTTTCATCAATCCGGGAGGAATCCGGGCAAACATTGACGCCGGCAGAGTTACATGGGGAAACTTATATGTCGTCCTCCCCTTCAGCAATCACCTTGTCAAAATGAACCTAACAGGCAGCCAAATTCGTGATGTCCTTAATCAGCAATGGCAGCCAAATTCAACAAGAATTCTTCAGATTTCCGGCTTCTCTTATTCCTGGTATGACAGCCAGCCTTCCGGTGAAAAAGTAAAAGATATTTATCTTCCTGACGGAACAAAATTGGATTCGGACAAGATCTATTCGGTCACTGTAAATACCTATCTCGCTGATGGCGGAGACAATTTTACAGTATTCCGAAAAGGGACGAACAGAGTGACCGGACCAAGTGATATAGATGCACTAGTGGACTATATACAGAATTCAGCACAGCCATTCAGCTCCGCGATTGAGGGACGCATAAAAAGAATAGACTGAAAAAGGACAGCTCGGGGACTGTCCTTTTTTCTTGTTCATTTAATACTAACAGCAGGATCGACATCATATCCTTCTATTAGGATCAGAAAGAAAGGAATAGGATAATGAAAAAGTATATTTATTTTCTCATGCTGTTCGGCGTCTTTTTTCCATTTTTTCATAAGACAGCCATTGTTTTTGAAAACTGGAGATTGTGTACAAATACATCCAAATTGATAGGGATCCAGCTTTATGGACTGGATTCAATGAGAAACCTTCTAATATCATCACTGGCGGCCCTGGTTGCTTTCTTTTTCACCCAGCTATTTATTGTGTGGGACAAAAAACATAAAAGTTCTTAAACATATGAATTGAAGCCTATTCATAAACCGTAAATTGCGGTTTAGTCGGATGGTCAATGACAAGAGCATCATTTGGAAATTTTAAGAGCTTTTTATACAAAACAAGGTCTCCAAAACATCCAACTGTCAATATCGCCCCTAATATCGATAATCCAGGCATATTCAGTACAATTCCAAGAACAAGGGGCAATAAGCCAGTCGGAATGAATGGCAGCATTAAAACCTTTTTCATTTGCTGAACCGTCACTGGCTGTTTAGCATGAGCATAGGCCACACCCAATTTCAAATTGACTCCCCAGGACATTTCGCTCCATGGGACACCGCCAATATAGCGGAAACCTGCCAAATGGATGGCTTCATGCAAGATAACGATAACGGCCATACCAGCTAAAAATAATAGCATACCTATAAGATCAAAAGACATTTCTCCTCCGCCATATATTACGGCATGTAAAAAGAGCACCCCAAATACCAGCGCAATCGTTGCTATGAATAAATAAACCTGCAATTTCATCATTGAAATGGAAACAACCGTTTGTTTTTTATTTTCCAAATTTTCACCCCGCGAGGAATTGGTCGATTACCTATATTTACGGATCACAAACAGCAAAGTTTCAAAAAATGGCTATTGCCGGCAGCTCCCCATTGCCTTTAGCCCTCCGCTTCTAATGCATTACCTTTACCTTGAAGCTTCAGCTGAATAAAACCAAAAATGGACGAAATGATTAATAATATTCCTGATAAAATGTAAATAAGCCGAACACCGATTAGATCAGTTAAGACCCCTATGCCCAAAATGGAGAAAACGAAAATCAATTCGTTTAAGACAGATTTAGCAGCAAGAATTTTCGTGAGCATTGTTTCATCTGCACTATTTTGATACATAGTGGTTTGCGCAAGATCCCGCAGCTGATAGGCAGGTCCCATCAATATTACAAATAGCAGCGCTAAGAAAGGATTCGAAATAAAACCATACCCCAAGGTAAGAATCCCGAAAGCACTGGATCCAATCAGCATAAAAATAATCAAACGGCCTTGCAGTAAATAAGAAAGCCGATAAATGAGGATTCCTCCAGCAATAGTGCCTAAGTAATATCCTCCGTTGATATAGCCCCACCAAGACTCCCCCTTTCCAAGGGCATCCTCCACATAGGTTAACGTAACTGCACCAATCCAAATCGTTCCTGCCCAAGCTTCTATTAAATCCATTAGGATCAGGACTCGAAGCCCTTTATCCTGGAAGAGTAATTTCCAGCCAGCCGTTAGACTGGACAGCATCCGGAAGTTTGAGTTCACAGCAGGTGATTCGCTTTTTTTTATCAAAAACAAGCTTAGAATAGAAATAACAAGCAGAATGATCGTAATGATCAATGTGGATTGTTTGCCAAGGAAAGCTAACAGGATACCGCCAAAGGTCCACCCTGCAAACAAGAAAGTCTGGTCAACACTTGAGAGCAGGCTATTCGCTTTGACTCTTTGCTTTTTAGGAACAACAGCTTTTACCATGGACATTTTAATAGGCGAGAAAAAGCCATTGAAAAAGGATATAAGGGCCAACACTAAGAAAATAGCCATTAACATAAAATCCTTCATTTGCTGCAAGAATAATATCATTAATCCAGCAATCAGAACGATCTGGCTTATCTGGGAAAACTTCAATAGATTTACTGGCTGAAATCTATCCGAAATGGATGGAAGCAGTATATTACTGATCATTCTCGATATTACACTAATCAATGTGACGGCTGCAGAAAGTGCTGTGCTCCCTGTTTCATTATACAAATGCAGCACAACAGCCATCGTGTACAGGGCAAACCCAAGATTCGTTGCTGTCTGGCTTACTAGAAGAGCGTAAAATGAACGATTCATCACTATCCCCCTATCTAAAGTCGTTGCAAACCGGCATGATTTCTATAAAGTTAAGCTCTTAATCTAATATTGAAAATCTATCATTTAGCTTAACATATTGAAAAATGCCTGCAGCAGCCAGCTCGGTAATATGTTCTAACAATATAGATCATGGTAGCTTGTTCCTATTTTTCAGAAAAACATATCACGATTTTCATGAATGTCTGTATAATCAACTTAAACTATTAATAGAAAGGAGCTCAACAGAAAACGTGCTTTACATATGGGATATCGAAAAGATTATAAAAAACACCTTGGATGGGTTCCAATTGGATATTAACTATGAGTTCTGCAATACACTTACTGCACCCATGAGCTACAATGTCTCAACGAATACAATTAAATTTAACTACCTGAAAGTGAACGGCTACATTGCAAAAATTAATTTTAAAATTAAAGAAACAGATGAGAACCTGGTTAAATTAATGCTATTCCATGAAATCGGGTATTATCTGGACTTCAAGAAAAACAAACATGACATAAGAACGCTACTGTACGGAGAAGATGACGAAAAAGAACAGCTCATGTCTGAAATAGAAAAAAACTCATGGGATTATGGAAGAAAAATAGTACCTGAACAACTGGTAAATTCCTATGATCATTTACGGGAATTGGATAAAATGTTCAGCTAGAAAAAGAAATGCGCCTCATTAAGAGACGCATTTCTTTATTAATTCGGTTCCACATGGACGTGAACATCATAAACCCCATAATCCCTCATCATCACTTTCTCCACATGTGTCGCAATATCATGGGCTTCCTTAATATCAAGCTTGGAATTAACCAAAATGACCACATCGATCACTTCATTGTTTCCATAGCTTCTGCCTTTAATATCTTTAATGCCTTTTACCCCGTCTACATTTTTGATGACATCCTGATAATGCTTAATCTTTTTTTCATCAAATCCATCAGAAAGCTCATGGGAGGCTTGTACAAAAATATCCCAAGCCGTTTTGCATATTAAAAACCCGACAACTATGGCTGTTAATGGATCAAGCCAAGGCATGTTCAGCTGCGAACCAAAAATTCCGACGGCAGTGCCTATACTCACCCATGCGTCTGAAATATTGTCCTTTGCCGCTGCCATTACGGCCTTGCTGTTAATTTTAATAGCTAATTTTTTATTATATCGGTATACAAAGTACATTGCAGCTCCAGAAAAAACTCCCGTATATGCCGCAATTATATCAGGAGATTCATTAACCCCATCAAACATGGATGAAACAGCATTAAGCAGAACTTGAAGACCTACTGCAGCCATAATGAAGGATGCTACCATGGAAGCAATGGTTTCACTCTTCCAATGGCCATACCCATGATTTTTATCCGGCGGACGCTGAGAAATCCTCAGCCCTATAAGCACTGCAATTGAAGCAATTATATCTGTTGTATTATTCAATCCATCCGCTTTCAAAGCAGCAGAGTCACTCACATATCCAATTGTTAATTTTAGTACAGAAAGACATATATAAGCTGCAATACTAATAAAAGCAGCACGCTCGCCTAACTTAAGGTTATGATACTTTTCCTCTTCCATGCCCCAGCCTCCTACTTTACCCTTGATTATATTACCAAGCGGAATTCGGGTGGGTCTAGAGCAATCTTTTTGTCTTTTATTAAATAAATAAGCAAAGTGCAATTAAGTTGTACTAGTGAAAATTTAAGCCAGCCCCATAAAAGGCTGGCTTGATTTGAATCATCTTAATGTGCATAAAGAAGAAACAGAATTTGTACAGCATGAAAGAAACAGCCCATCTTCCAAGCAAAACTATGCCTTCTTAAGACTCGCCTCAAACAAATCGATAATTTCCAAAAATCTCTCAGCTTCTCTAAACGTATGGTCAGCCAGAAGAGGATGAATATTGCTTTTGATCCGGCATGCCTCTATTAATTCTCTGGCTGTTTTCTTAAAGTCCCTTAACGAAGCAACTGATATTTTATTCTCATTTAAAAAATGGCTAAGTATTGGTTTCGTTTCTGATTCAGGCTGCATAGAGTCAAGATCAACAGCTTGAAAGACCAATTGGTCAAAATCATGGCTAAACTCTCTTGCCTGTTCTACCAGCTTTCTTTCCGAAGGATCTAGTAAATGGCCAATAAACTTAGCATGGTCAGCCATGATCCTTAGAAAGAAGACATTTTCTTCTATAATGGCTTCCGGTTTTGGTGCGAGTATCCCTGAGTTGAGGTCTTTTAATCGATTTGCAAAGTATGCAGCTTCTCTGCTGATATGGTCAATTAATAAAGGAAAATTATTTGAACGGATTTCGCATCTTAATGTCAGCCCCAGCACTTTCCTCTTATAGCTCCAGATGGCAGCAGCTGCTTGATAAACCTCGTTATTAAATGCTTGAACCTGTCTAAGTTCTGAGTTGATTGTAAATCTGGCCAGCTTTTCCTCGATTCTTTCAAATAGAGCGATAAATTGCTGTGCTTCGGCAATTAATTGTTTCTGTTCATAGGTAAACCCCAAACTTAAAAATAGTGCATGTTCTTTCATAATCCTGGACCAAAATTTAATCTCATCCAGCGATCTAACGACTATTGGATCCGCCATGTCATCCCCTCCCCAATTACTCACTCCTTCTCATATATATTTATGATTTCCTGCCATTATTCTATTTTATTGAAGCTGATAAACAAGCTGATAAATGTAAAAACTGCTCCCAAGAACGGCAGCAGTCATTCTTTTACTCATATTTTGAAAAATCCATAACATAGCTATAAATCAAGTATACAACCATTGCAAACGCGGTTGAAATAAAGCCCCAGCCCAGCGTAATCTGCTCGATGACCAAATAGTTATTGCAAAGCTGTACAGGGGACCAGATATATAGCCATCCCAGAGCTAAAAATAAGATAGTAAAGAAAATAATGAGAGCATGCTTCCAAAATGAACTTAGCTTTGGCCAGCTGTCCCGCAATGGCACACCGGCCAAAAATGGAAGGGAGATAAATTTAAAGACTTCTACACTCGTAAGCGTCAATGCTTCATCCATTGTCCTTGGCAGAGACCAATACACCATAATGATTGAAAACAGCAATATACCCGGCACTCCGTTTTCATTCCATTTTGAGAAAAATCCCGTGAAGCGATTCTGAAAGAACTTTGCCATGAATATGCCAGAGATCACCAGTAAAGGCATTTGCATATGCATATGGGTAATCATGATGGACTCCAGAAAATCAGCTGCAGGCGGGAGCATCAATCCAAGAAGCAGGAGTAATCCGTAAACTGATGACTTCATCATTCTTTCCCTCCGCTCTCGAGAATCTCCGTCACCCTTTCAGCCGCTGCTTCTATTAAGGTGTAATCCATGACTTCAACTAAGTGTCCTTTTGGATTCACCAGATAAAAGGCAGAGTTATGGGCAAAATTTCCGTATTCATCAGGAATGACTATGACACCAAATCGATCAAGCAAAGATTTAAGCTCCTGCTGTTTCGGTATCCTCGCCATTCTCCACGTTTCCCCGTCACTGCCAAAAGCCTTGCGGTAAGTATCCAATGTTTCCGGAGTATCCCGCTTTGGATCAAAACTAATGCTCAGGAATTGAATATCATGGCCAATATACTCTTCTGGAATCCGTTTATATACTTCAGACATATTAACCTCCAGTTCAGGACAAACAGTACCGCATGAAGTATATAAAAAGGTAATAAACACATACTTCCCTTCAAATTCTGTGAAAGAATAGGTCCTCCCGTTATTATCTTCAAGTGTTACATCCGGGAACTGAGGCTTTTCATCCATTAACTGATTAACCCTGGCTTTTTCAGCAGTGAAAGCCTGAAAGCCATCTGTGCCAATGTAAAAAAGGAGCACGCCAAACACCAGTACAGCCAAGCTGGAAAAAGCCGTTTTATTTTTTGGAAACATGATTCATCACTTCCTTTTAAAAGAAAGAGACAGCCCTGCATCCGAGCTATCTCTCTTTCCTTACCAGGTTTTATAAGGAGGTGAACCTGGAGGAGCATTGACAATAAAATCGACCAATGGAATGACATAAGCCATGCCGACAAGGACAATCATACACACAATCCATAATCCCCAGCGCTCTGTCCATCTAGGTGTTGGCGCTTCATCCTCTTCCACTTCCGCAACAGGGAATTCTGTGTTTCCTTTTGGCGCAAAGAACATGAGGTAGAATACAGCATATACCTGCATAAGTACACCGATCATCAGAAGGGTACCACCGATAGCCAGGAAGAACAGATAAGGGTCCCAGCTTAAAGCAGTTGCATTGTCAAAGTATGTTGAATAGGAAGTTCTTCTTGGAGAACCCAGCAGACCCACCCAGTGCATCGCACCGGACATGATGATCATACCGAGCGTCCATATGATCGTTTGTATAACCCCAAGTTTATTAATCTGCGGTGTCAGCATTCTTTTTGATACATAAGGAATAAGCCAGTAGCTGATACCGAAGAACGTCATGACCACAGACATGCCAAGTGTTAAGTGGAAATGACCGACAATCCACATTGTGTTATGAACTACCTGGTTCAATTGGTTTGTGCTTTGTACTATTCCGCCGGCTCCGGCAGGAATAAAAGCAGCCATCGCGATAAATGGCGCGAGGAATCGAACATCTCCCCAAGGAAGTTTCTTATACCAGCCGACAAGACCTCTTCCGCCTTTTTTTCTCGCTGTACGCTCAAATACTGCAAACATAGCATAAGCAGTCATTAATGAAGGGAAGCCAATTGCCAAACTCATAAACACGTGCATGTATTTCACAGGTTCAGAAATACCAGGATCAATAATCTGATGATGGAAGCCGCCGGTAATATTCATAATTACAAGTGCAATAACCACAATTCTTGTTAAAAGGTCATTCCACCTACGGCCGCCAATAATCTTCGGCACTATGACATACCAGGCAGAGACCGCTGTTAAATACCAGATGTTTACCAGCGTATGGCCGAACGCCCAGAACAGCGTGCGTGCAACCATGACATTTATTGTCTCCACCCATCCAAAAGCCCAAGGGATAATGGTAAAAACTTCGATGGCTACAGGTATGCTTCCAAAGAATAAGAGAACAAATACACCGGTTGCAAAGAAAGAAAGAATAGGGATATGCTGGCCGGGATTCCTCTTTCGCCAGCTAGCCACATTAATAAAGGCACCAAAGGCGCACATCCATACACCCAATACAATGAAGACTAAACCGATATAGAAAATGGGTGAAGCAGCCATTGGCGGATAGAACGTATACATAACAGATGCTTCATTCATTAAAATCGGAATCACAGCTAGGACAAATCCGAAAATCTTCATCCAGAAGCCGATCCAAGCCATCTTTCTTACCTTAGGAAGCAGGCCTCCCAGAGTATGAGATAATCCAGCATAAAAGTAACCAATTGTGAAGAAAGCCGACAGTACGACTACCAGCAGCAGACCGTGAGCTGTAAGAACCTGATAATAGTTCAGCCATGCCGGCAATTCCAGCATTCCAGCCCGATTCAGCCCTTGCAATAGTCCAAGTATTCCGCCAAGCAGGATGGCTAAGAAAGCAACAGATAAATATGATTTCGTTATTTTTGCATCCTCCAGGCTAATTCCCATAACTTTATTTGCTTTATCCTTAAGTGCTTGTGTTTTTCCTGTTTGCTTAATAACTGTTTCCACTGTTTATCCCCCCTTTATTTCACCGTAATGGTGGTGCTCATCATCTGATGACCCGCGCCGCAGTACTCATTGCAAAGAACCAAATATTCACCTGGCTTATCAAATTTCTGTGTGATCTTTTGTACATAGCCAGGCACAACCATTGCATTTAGGTTCGTGTCAGCGACTTGAAAGCCATGCACAACATCCTTAGATGTCATGGTAAAATGAACTGTCGATCCTGCAGGCACTTCAATTTCATTTGGGGTAAAGCTGAATACCTGAAGAATCATAACTACTTCATACTCATTCTCGCCTATCTTCTTAATCCCAGGATTATCGAACGGCGCTGTTTCATCCACTTTTTGAGGATCAATTCGCTCTCCATAGCTTGGCGGCCCCATCTCCAGGGCGAATGTCTGATAGCCCGTAATCAGCATGAATCCAATAATCATTCCAAAGCTTAATATCAGCCATACCTTCTCCGACCGATGCATCATTTTATATCCCCCCTATAATCTGGCCATGTACAGGCCATACACAATTAAATAAGTAACAAAGATCCCAAGCCCCACAACTGTAACTGAAAAGAACGTACCCCTTAGAGAGTTATGTTCCTTTGAACTGCTCTGGACCACCTTTCGCGTTTCCACCTTCCATCAGCTCCTTAGCTTTGTTACCTACATCATAGTTGAGAAGGGTTTTCATAAAAGTGAAATGAATCACACTTTTTTCATATATCTTCGCAGGCAAAAATGCTGAAATACTAACAAAAACACAGTAATATCAAGGCTTTCTTCCAATGAATTTTGTACTGGCAAGCATAACGATTCACAAATAATTCACAAAAAGTTAATTCACCTGATTTGTAATGAATCTCAAGCTTTAAAAGATTAATGTAAAGAACATAAGGATTTGAGATTTTAAGTTAGAATTTTGATGAAGTATGTAAACTATCGTCTTAAACTAATCGGCAGGTTAATAAAATTTAAGGAAAACTGGGGGATATTTTGGATGTTTTGTAATTTTGGCTTTTTCATTAACAGCTGGAGCGTTCTTGAAATATTTTCAGATGATAAAGTTAAGGAACTGAATAATAGAGGAAAAGAGTTGGAAGATAAAACAGAATGAAAATCAGGCGGCCGATACTAAACTAACGAGAGATTGAATATCGTAGAGAAAAGGTGAAAAAACACAGTATGGATAAACTCCATATGTATTAGTATAATTACCAAATACCTCAAGGGACGGGATTTTACCATAGAAATATAAATCGGTCCAATAACCGTTTTATATTTCTCCAATACAAAAAAACTAACTCCTATTGGAATTAGTTTGAAAATGGTATGTATAATGGTGGGCCTAAATGGACTCGAACCATCGACCTCACGCTTATCAGGCGTGCGCTCTAACCAGCTGAGCTATAGGCCCATGTTGGAGCGGGTGAAGGGAATCGAACCCTCATCATCAGCTTGGAAGGCTGAGGTTTTACCACTAAACTACACCCGCATATGATTATGGTTTGGAGGCAACACCCGGATTTGAACCGGGGATGGAGGTTTTGCAGACCTCTGCCTTACCACTTGGCTATGCTGCCTTAAAAATGGCTGGGCTAGCAGGATTCGAACCTGCGAGTGACGGAGTCAAAGTCCGG